>NZ_JBNAGB010000017.1:0-110279 GCF_049800975.1 Sagittula sp. S175 | reverse complement strand
TGAACCGCGCCGGGTTTGCCGGAGGCTGGTTTGTCTTAGTTACGCGGCCATGTCTGATCTTTCCAGAGCGGCGTAGAAGTTTGCCTCGGCCTCTGCTGGTGGGATATTCCCGATGGGCTCCAGCAGGCGGCGGTCGTTGAACCAATCGACCCATTCGAGTGTGGCGTATTCCACGGCGTCGAAACTGCGCCATGGCCCTCGGCGATGAATGACCTCTGCTTTGAAAAGACCGTTGATTGTCTCGGCCAAAGCATTGTCGTAGCTGTCACCGACACTGCCGACCGACGGTTCGATTTCGGCCTCCGCCAGGCGCTCGGTGTATTTTATCGACAGGTATTGCGATCCGCGATCCGAGTGATGCACCAGTCCAGAGCCTGGTCGCCGCTGATGAACGGCCTGTTCCAGCGCATCGAGCACGAACCCGGCATTCGCTGTGCGGCTGACCCGCCAACCGACGATGCGGCGGGCAAAGGCATCGATGACAAATGCCACGTAGACGAAGCCCTGCCATGTGGCCACGTAGGTGAAGTCGCTGACCCAGAGCATGTCTGGCGCAGGCGTCTTGAACTGGCGGTTCACCTTGTCAAGCGGACAGGGTTGAGACCTGTCCGGGATCGTCGTCCTGTGTTTCTTGCCACGGATGGCGCCTTCGAACCCCAGATCCTTCATCAGCCGCGCCACCGTGCAGCGGGCCACATCGAAGCCTTCCCGGCGCATCTGATGCCAGACCTTGCGAACGCCATAGACCTTGTAGTTCTGCTCCCAAACGCGTTCGATCTCGGGCTTCAAGGCAATATCCCGCTTCGCCCGATCCGACAGCAGGTCGGGGTTCGCCCGCTTGGCCATGTGATCGTAGAACGTGGATGGGGCAATCGGCAGGTGCTTGCAGATCGGCTCGACCCCGATGGCGTCACGATGTTCCTCGATGAAGGCGATCATGTCCTGGACCGGCGGTCGAGCTCCGCCTGGGCAAAATATGCCGATGCCTTCCGCAGGATCTCGTTGGCCTGCTTCAGTTCGCGGTTCTCGCGTTCCAGCGCTTTCATCTTCTCGGCCATCTCGGTCGAGACACCGGCGCGATCACCGCGATCGACCTCCGCCTTCTTGACCCACTCGTTCAGCGTCTGAGGCGCACACCCGATCTTCGACGAAATCGACAGGATCGCAGACCAGCGGCTCTCATGCTGCCCTGCGTTGTCCAGAACCATGCGAACGGCTCGTTCGCGCACTTCGGGGGAATACTTGTTCGTCGTCTTGCTCATAATGCTCCATCCTACTCAAGAGTTGGAGCCTCCGGCAAACCCGGCGCGGTTCAGCGACCCTATCCGACCTGGATCGCACCGGCGTCGTTCACGCTGCACGAGGGGAACTTCTCTTCGGACGGGATCCTCCTCGTCACCATCATGCGAACGCATTCGGCTGACAGTGCGCTGACCTTCGAGGTGGCTGAGGAGCCGAAGCCCGGACAGGTGCGCGTCCTGCTGGATTTCGGGGGGTGCACGGAGCTGCTCCATCTGGCCGAGTCTGTCACGGCTGCCGAACTCTGGATCGCCAGAGAAGGCTATCGCAACGCGCGGCTGGAGATTGTCGGCAGCGAGGACGGCGATAGGGCAGGGAACGCAGAACTCGCCGCCTGAGCCTGGTAAATCCAAGGGGCCCCCCAAAGCGCGGGCCTCTCACCCACACGACCCTGTCCTGTGAGATCGCGGGGCACCATAGGATTCAATCCATCACGGAAAGAAATCTTCTACCAAATGTGTGTCCGGGAGGCTGGCAGCGATAGCATCAGCGGAACACCAGGCTCCAGTCAGCGGTCGCACCATCCCCCGCTCGCCATTCCCTTCCTTGCCCCGAATCCCGTCTTCGAGATCAACCCGCGAGGGGTCGGACTACGGGCGAACCCGTGCCGCCGGGTGGATTCGGACGAGCCGAACGCACCCGGTGATGTCAGCGAGTCTTCGGGCCTGCGAGGTCCTGTCGCGCGGGGGATGGTACCCCGCCTCCAAGACAGGAGCCAAACAGATGTCCCGCAAAGATGCTCACGCCTTCGCCGCCTCCCTCGCCGCCACGCTCATGGTTTCGATCGTCGTCGTCCAGGCCGGTGATGGAACCTATGGCGCCGTCCCCGCCGATGAAATCGACGGAGACGAAGTTCAGGTGGTGGGTGAGATCGACCCGTGGGCATAACGCCCACGCCTCCGAAGGGGGCTCTGGATTAAAGCCAGAACCGCCCCCTTCGTCGGATCACATGCCGATCGTTCAGCTTTATGGACGCCCGGAAACGTCGAGGAAGAGGCTCACCAAATCGACGTTTATGAAATAGTTGCTCTTCCCCGAGCGGTGCTTCTCCACAAAGCCGTGTTCCGACAAGGTGTCGAGATACTTCGCTGCGGTCTGCCTGCTGACACCCAGATCGTTCTGGAGGTATTCAATCCGGGTGTAAGGGTGGCGGAACAGGTTATTTAGAAGTTCCTGCCTGTAAATCTTCGGCAGTTCATCTCGCAGTCGGCGCTTCACGTTAGCCATCTGTTGTCGGATCCCGGTCACGATCTCGACCGTCGTTGCGGAACTCTCGGCAACCGCGTCGAGCATGTAGATGACCCAGCTTTCCCATTCCCCGATGTCGCGCACGGCTTGAAGGTGCCGATAGTAGTCAGACTTATTGCGGGTGATGAAGCGCGACAGGTAAAGGACCGGGATATCGAGCAGCCCGGTCCGGGTCAGATAGAGCACATTCAGGATGCGTCCGATCCGTCCGTTCCCGTCTGGAAACGGGTGGATACTTTCGAATTGATGATGGATCAGTGCCATCTTTATCAGTGGGTCGAGATCGCTGAGATCGTCTTCGTTGATAAACCGTTCAAGCGCAGTCATGTGCGTGACGATTTCGCGGGCATCTTGGGGGGGAACGAACACGATTTCCCCGGTTTGTTCATTTCTGAGAGCGGTACCCGGTGTCACCCGAAAGCCGTCGCTGCGACTCTTCAAGAGGCGAAACATGTCGACGAGTGCCGAATTGGGGATCAGCCCGCTGGTCTCCCCCAGCCGTGCGTAGCCAAGCCGCAAAGCGTCGCGATATAGAGCAACCTCCTTGGCGGCGGGGGACTGCGGGTTGTTAGGAAACAAGTCGGCCTGGAACAACTCGTCCTGCGTGGTGACGATGTTCTCGATCTCGGATGACGCCTTGGCTTCTTGCAGAGCCAACGTGTCGATCAGAATGCCCTGGTTCTAGATTGTCTTGGCTTGACCCTTAAGGTCGGCAAGGGCACGGCTGGCGCGTGCCAGCGCCTTCAGCACCGGGATCGTTTCAATCTCCGCCGCGGGAGGGAGGTCTGGAATGGCGTATGTTGGCTTTAACATGTTCCCCGTCTCATGTTAGCAAGGTGCGTTTTTTTTAACGTGACCGCAGAGTCATGTCAGCAAAAAGCCACGTCTTTAACTTGGTATGCCTTCAGTTCCATTGAGAACGGCGGTGAGAAAGTCGGTCACGGTTGCGACGAAGCACCTGTCTGGGCCGACCGTTCGGGAAAAATGCTCGCGGTTTGGGTTAAGTCAACGTCGCAGACACATGCTCTTGGTGTTCGACATTCCGACTGTGAAATCGCCTGAGGGAACGCTGCCTCCGTATCCGCGGATCGCGCATTCAGCGGTTGTTCCCAAGTCGGCTGCGATCGCGTGTGGTAGGGAAGATCCTGGCATTGACCTTCAGCTTTTCGGTATGCGCTTCGTTTGCACCTTATGGTTGATTTTTTGGTGAATGTGCCTTGTGTCCAGCCAACCCGGAATACGCTGTCGGTCTCGGAAACCGTACCCACCGTCCAATAGGCAGAGGCGTAAGGTGGCGGGAGAAATCTGAGGGCATGGTTTTCGTCGCGACGGAGTTGGGTAGGGGGTCAGCCTGTCCCGACTGGCAAGGGGACCTGGTCTGGCATGAGCTCCCCGCATCCCTCTGTCTCCTGGGCCATCCCTTCGACTGACAATCCCCTAATCCCGTTCGGTCTCCTGCGCGCAACCCCGCGTCAGTCCGGGCCGTGTTGGCCGCCTTTGGCGTCCTGCCCGCTCCACCCCGGTCCTCTGGGGGTGTCCGGTGTCCATGCTGTCCACCGTGCACGCGTCACCCGACGGGCTTTTTCAGGGTCTTGTCGAAGGGACGGTCCCGAAGATAGAACACACAGGAGCTTATCATGCAGAACATCGTCATCCTCGCCGGCAACATCGGCCAGACCCCCGAAACCCGCACCACCCAGAGCGGCACCAAGATCACCAACTTCAGCCTCGCCACCTCGCGCCCCCGCCTCTCGGAAGGCCGTGTGATGCGCGACGAGAACGGCTACCGGTTCATGGACACCGAATGGCACCGCATCACCTGCTTCAATGGTCTCGGCAAGACGGTCGCCGAGCATTGCGAAAAGGGCATGAAGGTCCTCGTCCACGGCCGCATCCACTACACCAAGTGGATCGACAGCATGGGGAACGACCGCTACGGCTGCGAGATCATCGCCGAGAAGGTCGACTTTCTGAGCCGTCCGAAGTCGGCCGAGAACGAAAACCCCGAGCTGGTCGACCGCGACGATGAGATCCCGTTCTGAAGAACGGGGTCTCCCCCTTGGCCCGGCGGGTTTTCCCGCCGGGCCAAAAGTTTCTTCGGGTCACTGGAAAAGGCACCCACGCTTGCCTTCCGATGCTGCGGGCCTTGAATGCGCCTAATTGTCCAACGTGCGCACGAGCTAGATTTCGTCTTTGGTTCTGGTCGCGCCGTGACTGCGATATGCGTCGAGCATCATACGCGTATATTCGGCCGTGCTCTGGGTCACGGTGCCCAAACCGGGCCATGCGAACAACGGATCCGACCAAGTAACTTCCACCTCAATCTCGATCCCAAGCATTGCGGCCACTTCGATCGCAGCGGTCGGCTCCTTGTCCTCGGGCCAGTAGTGATCCTCGAAGGAAACAACCACGTCGAGATCGTCATCAACCCAGATTTCGGCCAGACTCGCTCCCATGCGCTCGCTGGCATTGGTCGCATCCTCGAACAGGGCAGCCCGGATCAAATGGGTCACCTGGCCACTGTTGAGGTCAAGGCTTGGCCGTGGATCTATAATTGATACGATGGGTTCAATCTCTTGCCTTTCGGCGCGGGATTGGACTGGCACTGGTTTTTCATCGGTCGGTCCCAGCCAGATGGCTTCTGGAAAAATGTTGATTGGTGATGCGCCGCAGCCGGGGCAGTGCCATTGGTCTCCAGCGATCTGTGGGCCGGTGATCTCTGAGTTGCAGTGAAGGCAGTACCAGAGGTTCGATTCCTCCATCTCCAAGAACGGGTGCCGCACATTTCCTTCCGCATCCGGCTTTGTGGCGCGTCGTGGCCAATCGGCAAATCGCCGCGCCTTGACGCTCTGCATCAATTCCCTCGCAATCCCGATGGCTTCTTCACGTAGCACGCGATCGTTCATCGGGCTGGTCTGGGCATGCTTGATGTCGATCTCGACACGAGAGGCGGCCAAAGGGTTTTCTGGCAGCACGATCCGCCAACCCTCACCATCCATGCGGACGTCACCAAGCATTGTTTTCAGTTCGTATGGATGCCCCCGTACTTCTCCTCGAGTGACGGCATCGGGGCTTCCGAAGATATGGTCGAAGGCCGAACCCTCGTAGCAAGTGATCCGTTCCACGAAGGCCTTGATCGTGGCAACTTGTGCTTCGGAGGGAACCCACTCTCCTTTGGCGCTGCCTGTCAGCGCGTTCCAATGAGCAAAGCCCATTCGACTGGCAACAAGGTCGAGCGCTACGTGCTGTGGTTGAGCCGTCGCCCTAGCGTAACGCTTCGCCAGAATTTTCAAAGTCTTAAGCTTATTGTTCTCTGTCATGATCCATGTCCAAGCCGGATCTGACTAGGTGCCCGCTGCTAATCAGACCCGCCGATGGCATGAGGTCTGTTGTTCGAAATCAAGATCGCTGCAAAGCTTCGCGTGGCGGGCACACCGGCCTGCGAGAACGGCCTCCACCAACCTCTGCCATTTTCGGGTGCAGGTCAACACCGATGCGTGTCGGGCGTGGAGCGCCTCTGACTTACCGGCGTTTCCCCGAGAGAGTCCGAGTTTGGCCGGTTTTCCGGTGATGGGTTGAGGGCTGGGAGAGTGGCTCCCGGCGCCCGTCGTGGGAGATAGCCGATGGGCGTTGTTGAAATTCTGGATCCGGTTCAGCCGGCGCGGGCTGGTGGCTGGAAAGTGGATGTGAGCCGGGGTGAACGGAACGGGCGGGTGTCGTCCGAGTGGTTCAACCGGCCGGATGACGAGCGGTATCTGTCGCTCGACGATCTCTGGGCCAACGTGAAGGGTCGCTCCGAGCGCAGCCGCAGCCGGGTCGTTCAGACAGCCGATATCCGTGTCGAGGCCGCGCGCGACAACCCCGAGCGGTTGCATCTGATGCTGCCAAAAGCGCAGGAGCCGTTGGCACCCACGCACTGGGCTTTCGGCCAGCTTGCCAGCATCGTCGGTGCTCCGGCGTCCTACCTGCGGCAGTTGCCCGCGCCGCTGGCGGGGATCAACCTGCAATACGGCCTGACCAACCACCGCGCCGAGCAGGTGAAGACCTTCGAGACCGAGGATGGCCGCACGGAGCTGCGCGCGGTGACCGGTCCCGACTATGGCCGCATCCACGATTTCGAGCTGGTCGAGGCGGTGCAGCGCATCGCGGGCAATGGCACGGGCGACACGCGTTGGAAGGTGCCGGGCGTGCTCGACTGGTCGACCGGGGTTTACAACCCCGATGTCGAGATCAGCCGCGACACGACCACGCTTTATGCCTCGGACCGTGAAGTGTTCCTGTTCCTGGTCGATGACCGCAACCCGATCGAGGCGGGCCGGCTCCCCGACGGATCCCCCGATCTGTACTTCCGGGGCTTCTACTGCTGGAACTCCGAGGTGGGCGCGAAGACCCTCGGGATGGCGAGCTTCTACCTGCGGGCAGTGTGTCAAAACAGGAATCTGTGGGGCGTCGAGGAATTCCAGGAGACCCGGATTCGGCATTCGAAATACGCCGCCTCGCGCTTCGCCCATGAGGCGGCCCCGGCGCTGACGCGGTTTGCCAATTCCTCGCCGCAGGGCTTCGTGAACGGCATCAAAGCGGCGCGGCAGCAGATCGTGGCGCGCACCGACGAGGATCGCGCTGATTTCCTGCGCAAGCGTGGCTTCTCGAAGGCGGAGTCGGGCAAGATCATCGAGAAGGTGCTGATGGAAGAGGGCCGCCCGCCCGAGAGCATCTTCGACTTCGTGCAGGGCATCACGCGGCTTGCGCGCGATAAAACCCAGCAGGATGCCCGTCTCGACATGGAAGGCCGCGCCAAGAAGCTCCTCGACCGGGTCGGCTGACGCTGGCCCCGCCACAGCGACCGCCTGCATCTGCGGCGGTCGCGTTTTCCCCTTCCACATGCATGCCACTGGTCCCGTCCCGAAGGGGCAGGGCGCTTCGGCGAGCGCATTTCAGCGAGACCCCCATGCCCCCCCAGGAAGAAACCGTCATCCTCGAGGCCCGTGACATCCTTGGTCGCTACCTCAGTCAAAACCCGGTCATCGGCAGCTGGCAGGCGCTTCTGGACTATTGCGCGCTGACCGTGCGCGGGCCGGTCGAGCGCTTCCATGTCCTCTACCTCGACCGAAACAACCGCATCATCTCGGACGAGCTACTCTCGACCGGCACGGTCGACCATGTCCCGGTCTATCCGCGCGAGGTGATCAAGCGGGCGCTGTTGCTGAACGCTTGCGCCCTGATCCTGATCCATAACCACCCGTCCGGCGATCCGACGCCGTCGGAGGCCGATCTCAGCATGACCAAGGAGATCCAGAAAGGGTGCAGGTATCTCGGGCTGACGCTGCACGACCACATCATCGTCGGCGCCGGGACGGAGCTGAGCCTGCGGGCCCTGGCCAAGCTCTGACGCGCCATTCGGATCTGCAGCCGTCGCCCCTTGGAGGACGAGGGCGGCGGTTCGGTCTTTGACGGTTTGAAGCGGGGAGAGAGGCTCTCCGCACCGTCGGAGGTATTCCCATGTTCGACCTTCCTCTCCAAACTCGGCCAGCAACGCAGACAACAGGTTTGCCGCCGAGCCTCCTGACCGTTTTTGCAGATCAAGACTTGCCGTTCGCACTCACGACGGCTTGCCATGCGCCCGCAGCTCTCATGTCCGGGCAGGCACACCCCAAGGTACTGGAGCGGTTTGCCACGCTGGCCGAGGCCATGCAGGGGGCAATCGTTCACGCCGAAGATATCACACCTGAAGACGCTCCGCGCATCCTGGCAATCCTCGATCGGGAGGGCCGTCTCGTTCTGGCCGGAGCTACCTGTGATGTCGGGGTCGCATGGTGCTACCCGGTCTCGGATGCCGCCGAAGCCCGCGCCGTCGTGTCCGATGCCAGCCAGACCCGCGCGCAGGCCATGCGGGCGGCCGAGTGGCATGAACATGGCCTCGCGCGACGGCTGCGGCACCACGCCGACCTTCTCGATGCCCGTCTTGTCGATCCGCTCTGGCGTGTCTTCGCGTCTCGCGCCCTGCAGAACGCGGCGTGACGCCCGAGAGTCAGAGAAGGGCAGGGGAAGATGTGAGCCTGCGAGGACGAGAGAGAGCCTCGGGGTTCAGATCCCTTTCCTCATTCCGGAGTTTCCAATGTCCAAGATCGAACCCACCCTGGCCGCGCCGATGGCGCCGTCCAGGATTGATTTCACGGCCGTGCTGGCCCGGCAGACCGAGCGTGACGCGCGGATCGCAGCTTTGCGGCCGGCCAACAAGGAGCGCCTCTTCGATGGCCTGTCTGCCGCCGGCATCACACATGTGACCGTGAGCTTCGACGGCTATGGCGATAGCGGCCAGGTTGAAAGCATCGCGGCCTATGCTGGCGACGCCGAGGTTGCTTTGCCCAAGACCCAGATCGCCTATGCCGCATTGACCTGGGACGACCCGGAGGTCGAGATGCGGGTGCTTTCGCTCGAAGATGTCGTGGAGCAGCTGGCCTACGACTTCCTCTCCGACACCCATGGCGGTTGGGAAAACAACGATGGGGCTTACAGCGAATTCTGCTTCGACGCGCGCGCTCGCTCCATCCATCTCGAGTTCAACGAGCGCTTCACCTCGTCCGAACTCTACACGCATGATTTCTGAGGGGGCGGCGATGGCACATCCCTATCACCACGCCCTGTCATCGGTAAAGAAATGGGGCGGCACGGTCGACGACTTCATGGCCGTGCATGCCTGGTTCGACCAGAGCAAGGAGATCACGGCCGACTTTCGGCATCGGGCGCTGCGCCACCACGCCGAAGGCATCTTCATGGCCGAGACGCTCTTCGGGCCGCCGCTCACACTCTCGACCGGGCGCGTCATCCCGACCCGATGGGTCGGCGAGCAGCATGTGAAAGAGGATCTCGGCTTCATCCCGAGCTTCGCCGATTGGGTGAAGGCCATTCGGCCCGAGCCTTGGATGGGGCGGACCGAACGGATCGAGGCACAGGTCGATCCGCATCTCGTCTCGCCCGTGGTCGAGGTCACGTGACATGACCGATCCCACTTATCTAAGTCTTGGCTTGCCGCCGACCGCTTCGCCATTGGCAGTGGTTCGCGCGGCGGTCCGGGCGCTGCACCCCGACACACGCGCTGTTTGCGGCCTCCGGACGGCGCGCAAGCGTTTCTACCGGCAAATGCTCTGCGCGCACGCCGCACGAAAGGCGGAAGACGACACGTCGATCGGCTGATCGCTCCCGGCCGACCCTTCATCCGGACGCACTACCTGGCTTCTTGGCCGGGTCTTCCCCATTCAGGAGGTCCCCATGGCGGATTACTTCACCCATTTCTCATGCCTGATCGACGTCGGCAGTCCCGACAAGGCCGCCCGCGCGCTCGCGCTGTTTCAGGAACTTCGCGCTGCGGATCAGGACGCCGACGACCCAGATGTCGCTGGCTTCGATCTCGTGCACCAGGATGCCCCCGAGGGCAGCAGCCTCTGGATCCATGATGACGACCACGGCGATGTCGAAGCCGTCATTCGCTTCGTCTTGCGTCTCGCCGACGACCTTGACCTCACCGGCCTCTGGGGGTTCCAGTATGCTCTGACCTGCTCCCGGCCGCGCCTTGACGCCTTCGGCGGCGGCGCGCATGTCGTCGATCTCGGCGCTCGTAAATCCATCGGCTGGTCCAGCACGCAAGAATGGATGGTCGCGGCGCTGAACGGGGAGGACGTCGATGCCTGAGATCATCTGCACCACCGTCTACCAGTTCCCTGAACTGTCAGATGCGGCCAAGGAAAAGGCGCGCTGCTGGTATCGTGACCTAGGGCCGCACGACGACTGGTGGGACGCGGTCTATGAGGATTTCGGGCGGGTCTGCGAAATCCTCGGCATCTGCCTGAAAACCACTCCCGTCCGGCTGATGGGCGGCGGCACGCGGGCCAAGCCCAGCATCTGGTTCTCCGGCTTCTGGAGCCAAGGCGATGGGGCCTGCTTCGAGGGCTACTGGTCCCACGTCAAGGGCGCGGCTGCGTGCATTCGGGACTACGCCCCAACCGACGCGACGCTGCACGGCATAGCCGACCGGCTGCAGGCCATACAGCGGCGGAACTTCTACCAACTCACCGCCGAGGTCAGCCACCGCGGCCGCTATTACCACGAATACACTATGTCGGTTGACGTCACCCGCGACAGCCCGACCTGGCAGCCTCCCACCGAGGACGCGAAAGAGGTCGTGACTGAGGCGCTGCGCGATCTGACCCGCTGGTTCTATCGGCAGCTTGAGGCCGAATACGACCACCTGACCTCGGACGAGGCCATCGAGGAGGGGATCATCGTGAATGAGTATACGTTCACCGAAGGAGGGCACCGGTTCGGGTAACAGAGATCAATGTGCAAGGTTCATTTGATCTTTACAGTAAGTCCATATGGACTACATTGAAGTCAATGGAGGACGCCATGTACGTTGCTGAGAAAACCCGGGAACCTGCACAGGTTAACGCCGTCGCGTTGAAGGCTTACGCACGCGTGGTCGATGCTTGGGGCCTTAACCTGAACGAAGCGGCTGGCCTTGCCGATATGACGGTGAGCACGTGGAAGCGCGCCAAGAAGCCGGGTTTCGCGGGGGAGCTCACCAAGGACCAACTGCTGCGGCTCAGTGCGGTGATCGGCATCTACAAATCGCTCGAACTCTACTTCTCCTGGCCGCTCGCGCGAAGCTGGTTCACCCGACCGAACACAGGGCCGCTGTTCGGGGGTAGCCGTCCGGTTGACACCGCCATCGACGGTGGCTTGCCGCAAATTCTCGCGGTTCGAACCTATCTTGATGCATTGCGCGGTGGGGCATGAAGCAGACCGAGATTTCTGATCGTGGTCTCGTTCGTCTCCTGCCCGCCACTTACCACAAGCCGCCATCCCTGCGTGGTCTCGTCGATACCGAAGACGAGATGGAGATTCTGGCAGAAATCGAGGGCCTGACCAGCGGCCGTCTTCTGGCGGAATGTGGCCGCAACCCGCATCTGGACCCGCGCGAGCTGGCCTGGCAGCGGCGCAGCCGTGATCTGCGTCTCTACGGCGACAGTCACGTCAACGCCGCCTTCACCTACACCCGCGCTGGCGGAAACCGGTTCAACACCGAGGAGCGCGGTGCCTGGTACTGTGCGTGGGATGTGATGGTTTCCGTCAGCGAAGTGGCGTGGCACCGCACGCGCGAACTTGACTTCACGGGCAGCTATCATGACAGCGCTCGCTATGTGGAAATGCTGGCGGACTTCATCGGCGTCTTCGACGACATGACCGACGAGCCGGGTCATCCCGCGCTGCATCCGGATCCGGCTGTCGGATATCCCGAGGGCCAAAGCCTTGCCCAGCATCTGCGCCGGGCTGGATCGCGGGGCCTTATCTACCCCTCAGTTCGGGCTCCCGCGCCGGGCGGGAACTGCCTCGTCTGCTTCGAGCCCCACGCCATCCAGAACGTCCGGCCGGGCGCTTCTTGGGATCTTGTGTGGGATGGGACACCGCACTACTCGATTGCGGCCGTCGGCTGACGAATTTCAGCGCATGCGCCCTTGGAGGTCAGAAGAAATGAAAGTAGCAAACAGTAATAGCCCCGACGTCACGAACTTGAAGCCAAGCGACCATCAGGCGTTCTTCGAGGTTTTGGATTCTCCGCCCTCACCGACGGAAGCGCTGCGGGCGGCATTTCGTAGGCGGAAGGAAGCTTTGGTGGATGCGTGCGCCGACTCGCCATCCACCAACTGACAACCATCACTTATTCCCGTCGATCCACTTCGACATGAGCCCCTTGTCGCGGAAGCATTCGTCCGGAACGGCGCGCCGTTTGATCCGGGCGAGCTTCTCAGCGAAAGCAACCTGCTTCGAGGTTGGTCGGTTTTCTGACGCCACGGGCGCGCGCTTGGCCTGGGCGTCGATTCAGGCGCTCAACGCGCGTCGATCTTGCTGAGTTTCCCAAGGCAGGAGTGTTCCATTGCGCTGTGCGAGGGACCGCGCATAGGCGAGCTGCTTGGGCGTGGCGGGCAGGGTCAAGGTGGTGCTTTCCATCGAAGAACTCCCTTTCTGGCTCATCTCCCAAAATAGAACATAAAGGGAACAAAATCAAGCTGTGTGCCGCAGTGCCTTGGTGAGAGAGGCAGAGGGTGGATGGGAAAGATCAGGTCCGAGGATGCCCGAGAGAGGGTGTCCGGACCCGATCCTGTTCCTCAATCCGGAGTTTCCCGATGACCCATCTTGCCCCTGTTGCGCAGGCGTCTTTGCCTGCGCCCATTGTCCCGTTGGCCGCAAATCCCGCTCCTGCGATCGTTACTGTTGCCGAAGCGCTGCAGCCCGATCTGGCTCAAGGGCTTCAGATCGACGCGCTGCGTCTGCGGCTTGAGATGGAACATGCCTTTGGCGGTTCCGATGCGACCGGTGCTTGGGACTGGAAGCTCGCCTATGAGGCTGGCGAGGTGGCGCTGATACTCTTCCTGCGAAAGTTCGGTCGGGCGCTGCTTGCGCGTGCCGGCTCGCCTGCGGCGCTCTTGCCGATCCTCGCCAAGGTGGCAGGCCTCTTGCCGACGCACACCCGGCGGTCCGAGGAGATGGAGCGGTTCCAACAATTCTCGACCCCGCTGCCGATGGGGCTGGCGGCGCTCGCTGCCGCGCAGATTACACCGCGCGATCTGGTCCTCGAGCCTTCGGCCGGGGCTGGGCTTCTGGCGATCCTTGCCGAGATCGCGGGTGGCAGCCTCGCGCTGAACGAACTCGCCGAAACCCGCGCCGATCTTCTGCGCCTCCTCTTTCCGGGTTGTCCCGTCAATACCTTCGACGCCGCACAGATCGACCATTATCTGGACGCAGGCTTGCGCCCCAGCGTCATCCTGATGAACCCTCCGTTCTCTGCGATGGCCAATGTCGATGGCCGGACGACCGAAGCGACGGCGCGCCATCTGCGCTCCGCCCTTGCCCGGTTGGCCCCCGGCGGGCGTCTGATCGCGATCACCGGTGCCGGTTTCGCGCCGAATGCGCCCTCTTGGTCCGAGACCTTCAGCCACCTGACCGGGGCTGCGCATCTGGTCTTCACCAGTGCGGTGTCGGGCGCAGCTTTCGCCAAGCACGGCACCAGCTTCGAGACGCGGATTTCTGTCTTCGATAAATGCCGCGGCGGCGAGCCGGGCGGCATTACCGCAGACCTGGGCCAAGCCATGTCCGCTGACGTGGCGAGCCTTCTGTCCCGGATAGTTGCCGAGGTGCCACCGCGCCTCGAACTAAATGCGTCGTTCGTCGCGCCCTCGCAACCCACTTCCCCTTTCCGGGGAGCTCCTGCCCGTGCGTCCGGCACTGCATCTGGGAAATCGCGTGTAACGCCGTCCGCCAACGCCGAAGCAAGTGTCTCTACGCTGGTTGCCGAAGAACTAAACTACGCTCTCCGCGACGCCGGAGAGGACGAAGATGCCGCGCGGCTGTCCGATGCCATTTACGAGACCTTTCGTCTACAGGCCATCGACATCCCCGGCGCGGCCGCGCACCCGACCAAGCTTGTGCAATCGGCGGCCATGGCCTCTGTCGCACCGCCGAAACCCAGCTATCGCCCCAAGCTTCCGGCGGCCATCTTGCGCGACGGCCTGCTGTCCGACGCGCAGGTTGAGACCGTCATCTACGCGGGCGATGCCCACGGCGCTTACCTCGCCGGGTGTTGGACCGTCGATGAGACCGGTGATGTGGTCGCCGCTGCACCGGACGATGCCGCTGACGCCGTCCGCTTCCGCCGCGGCTTCTTCCTCGGTGATGGCACCGGGGCGGGCAAGGGCCGCCAGTCGGCTGGGATCCTGCTTGACAACTGGTGCCAAGGCCGCCGCAGGGCGCTCTGGATCTCGAAGAGCGACAAGCTTCTGGAGGACGCGCAGCGCGATTGGTCGGCGCTCGGGCAGGAGCGACTTCTTGTGACGCCGCTGTCGCGATTTGCCCAAGGCCGCGACATCCCGCTTACCGAGGGCATTCTCTTCACCACCTATGCGACGCTGCGCTCGGAAGAACGGGGTACCAAGAAATCCCGCGTCGACCAGATCGTCGACTGGCTCGGGGCGGATTTCGACGGGGTGATCCTCTTCGACGAAAGCCATGCCATGGCAAATGCGGCCGGCGGCAAAGGCGAGCGGGGCGATACCATGGCCTCGCAGCAGGGCAGGGCGGGTCTGCGCCTGCAGCACAAGCTGCCGAATGCCCGCGTGGTCTATGTCTCGGCCACGGGCGCGACGACGGTCCACAACCTCGCTTATGCTCAGCGTCTCGGGCTCTGGGGCGGGGAGGATTTCCCGTTCGCAACCCGGGCGGAATTCGTGGAAGCCATTGAGGCTGGCGGTGTCGCGGCGATGGAGGTTCTGGCCCGCGACCTCCGGGCGCTCGGCCTCTACACCGCGCGCTCGCTGTCCTATGACGGTGTCGAATACGAGATGCTGGAACATGCGCTCAGCCCCGAGCAGCGCGGCATTTATGATGCCTATGCCGGGGCCTTCGCCATCATCCACAACAACCTGACCGCTGCGCTGGAAGCCGCGAACATTTCCGGCGAGAGCGGTACGCTGAACCGTCAGGCGAAGTCCGCTGCGCGGTCAGCTTTCGAGTCCGCCAAGCAGCGCTTCTTCGGCCATTTGCTCACCTCGATGAAGACCTCCACGCTGATCGCATCCATCGATGCCGATCTCGCCGCAGGCCATGCGGCCGTCATCCAGATCGTCTCGACAGGTGAGGCACTGATGGAACGCCGCCTGTCGGAGATCCCGATAGACGAATGGAACGATGTCCGCTGTGACATCACGCCAAGGGAATATGTCCTGGATTACCTCGCCCATTCCTTTCCGGTGCAGCTCTACGAGCCATTCACCGACAGCGAGGGCAACCTTTCGTCTCGGCCCGTGACACGGGACGGCCAACCGGTCGAATGCCGCGAGGCCGTCCGCCGGCGCGATGCGCTGATCGAAAAGCTGGCTTCGCTCCCACCCGTCCCCGGGGCGCTAGATCAGATCGTCCAGCGTTTCGGCACCGATCTCGTGGCCGAGGTCACGGGGCGTTCACGACGCATCGTGCGCAAGGGCGAAGGGCATTCGGCACGGCTCGTGGTGGAGAACCGGGCCGGAGCCGCGAACCTCTCGGAGACCCAAGCCTTCATGGATGACGAAAAACGTATCCTGATCTTCTCGGATGCCGGCGGCACCGGGCGCAGCTATCATGCTGATCTCGGAGCGAAGAACCAGCGCTTGCGGGTCCACTACCTCTTGGAGCCCGGCTGGAAGGCCGATGCCGCGATCCAGGGCCTCGGGCGCACCAACCGCACCAATCAGGCGCAGCCGCCGCTCTTCCGTCCGGTGGCCACCGATGTGAAGGCGGAGAAGCGGTTCCTGTCGACCATCGCGCGCCGCCTCGACACGCTGGGTGCCATCACGCGCGGTCAGCGCCAGACCGGAGGGCAAGGGCTGTTCCGCCCCGAGGATAACCTCGAGTCTCCTTACGCGCGCGACGCCCTGCGCCAGCTTTACCGCCGCATCTATCGCGGCGATTTGGCCGGATGCTCGCTCGGGGCCTTCGAGGATGCCACCGGTCTCAGCCTGACCGATTTCAACGGGCTGAAGGATGACCTGCCGCCGATCACGACCTTCCTCAATCGCCTGCTGGCCCTGACGATCGACATGCAGGCGGTGCTCTTCTCGGCCTTTGAGGAACTCCTGGATGCGCGAATTGAGGGCGCCATCGCCGCCGGGGTCTATGATCTCGGGCTCGAGACACTGCGTGCCGAGAGCTTCCGGGTGACCGACGCACAGGTCATCTACACCCATCCGGGCTCCGGCGCGGAAACCCAGCTGCTGACCATCGCGGAAAAGCGCCGCAACACGCCGACCTCGCTGGCCGATGCGCTCGAATGGCTGGATGACCCGCAGGCGCGGCTTCTGGTCAACAGCCGCTCGGGCCGGGCTGCCGTGCAGGTTCCCGCCACCAGTCACATGCTGGACGATGGGACCATCGAGCCGCGCCTGCGCCTGATCCGCCCGACCGAGGCCAGCACGGTCCCGGCCAAGGTCATGGAGGACACCCACTGGCTCGAGGCCGACCGCGCGGCCTTCACAGCGGCGTGGACTGCGGAACTGGCCGAGGTGCCGGAGTTTTCGGAATCCACGCTGCACATCGTGGCAGGTCTGCTGTTGCCGATCTGGAAGCAGCTTCCCCAGGATGAAACTCGCGTCTACCGCCTGCAGACCGATGACGGGCAGCGCATCATCGGCCGCCGCGTCTCGCCTGCCTGGGTCGCGACCACGCTGGCCGCCGATGCGCCCAAGCTCTCGGCCGCGCAGGTCCATGCCCTCGTTCTGGAGGGCAAGACCGTGGTGTGCCTGTCCGAAGGGATGGAATTGCACCGCTCGCGCGTCATGGGCGCGAACCGGATCGAACTCTCGGGCTTCTCGGAGGCAGCCAAGGATCGGCTCAAGGCCGATGGCTTCTTCTCCGAGATTATTAGTTGGAAGCTTCGGCTGTTTTGCCCGACCGACGCCGATGGCGTCGCGATACTGGATCGTCTGCTTGCACGTTGTCCTGTCGCAAGTCTACATGATCGCGGAGGTTATTGACCCATGTATTCCGAGACCGAAGACCTCGTGCGCGATCTGGCAGAAAATGCCGAAGGCATCTGTCGTGCCTACCTTCCCGCCGGACGGCGGGAAGGATCCTACTGGATCGTCGGCGATCTGCAGAACAACCCGGGCCGGTCACTCTTCGTGCGGCTGACCGGCCCTGCGTCGGGACCAGGGGCAGCGGGCAAGTTTACGGATGGGGCCACAGGCGAGCATGGCGATCTCCTGGACATCATCCGCGCCCGGACGGGGATCACGCGCTTCCCCGACCTTCTCACCGAGGCCCGAGCGCATCTTGGCCGTCCGCAGCCGGTCGTCCCGGATAGGCAAGAGCCGAGGAAGGCCAAGACCCCCGGTGGCACGCCAGCGGCGGCGGCGCGCTTGTTTGCTGCCTCGAACCCGATCACAGGCACGCTTGCTGAGACCTACCTCCGTTCCCGAGGCATCACCCAATTCGGGGCGAACGGCGCCTTACGCTTCCACCCGAAGTGCTGGCATCGGGAAGAGGGGCAGACCCGGAGCATCCCCAGACCGGCGATGATCGCGGCGGTTACCGATGGGGCTGGGGCCGTGCAGGGCGTGCATCGCACCTGGCTGGCGCCTGACGGAAATGGCAAAGCAGAAGTCGATCCGCAGCGTCGGGCAATGGGTCACCTCCTCGGCAATGCCGTCAGGCTGAGCTCGCAGGATGACAGCCTCGTCATCGGCGAAGGCATCGAAACCATGTTGTCCCTGTCCGAGGCGATCCCCAGCCTGCCCGTCTGGGCGGCGCTCTCGTCGGGACACCTCGGGGCGGTCCTGCTGCCGGCGGGGCTGCAGCGTCTCTACATAGCGATCGACCGCGATCCGGCAGGGCAACGCGCGGCAGAGAAGTTGAGCGCCAGAGCCTCCGACGTCGGGATGCGCGTGCGGGTGCTGGAACCGCGGCTCGGGGATTTCAACGATGATCTCCGGGCGAACGGCAAGGACGCGCTGCGCCAGCATCTGGCAGGTCAGATCGGGCCAGAGGATCGGCATCGCCTGCCCAGCTGAGCTGCATCGCGCAGGGGGGGGGCTGGGAGTGCGGGGCGGGGGTCGCGGATCCTTGTCATGGCTGTGGATCGTCGCTTTGCCTCTTCCCGGGCAATCTCATCCGCGCGTCACCCACACGGCCTTCAATAGATGGGCAGGCCGTCAAAGCGTTTGCCCCTGCAAGGTCGGCAGGGAACCTATTTCCGCCGGCGGCAAAGCCGCCTTTGCATCGCGAGACAAATAGCTTCCCTGCCGACCTCCTCCACGCTGTTCCGGCCCCGGTGAAGCCGGGGTGAAGGGGCAGCCGCCCCGACGGCTCGGGTCTGCCCATGAAGGCCGCGCGGGATGACGCGCGGACGAGACAGGCCCGGAGGCAAGAAACCGATGACGATCCTCACCCACGACGACGCGTATGAACCCGCCCATAGCGCATCCCAGACCGCCCATGCGCTCGACGAGCTCCAGCTCTACGGCTACCGTCCCTTTGACGAGCCCGATCCGCGCCCGATGCCCGATGGGCAGCGCCTTGCCGTCGCCGTCGCCGACATCTTCGACGCCCTCGTCGCAACCCTGGAAGACACCCGCATGGAACCCGACCTCGAAGAGGTGCTCTGGGGCCAGGTCAACCTCTTCCACCGCGCCACGGCCCGGATCGAGCGGACGCTCGATGAGAACGAGCAGGCGCAGCGCCGCCTCCAGCGCGAGCAGGACGGCTCCGAAGTAAAGTCCGTCGAACTCGAGCGTCTGACGGCCGAAGGCCTGACTCTCGTTGAACGGCGCAACTGCATGGACATGATGCGCGATCACGCCGCCACCGAGTTCGTCCATCACACGGGATCGACCTGGCGACCCCGCACCGGATCGATGGTGAACCGCCAGCACATGACCGCAGCGCTCATCGACAGCCGCGACTTCTTGGCCGCCAAGCGTCGGGCAGAGACCGAGGTGATGCTGCCCGCAGGTCCCAAAGTCGCCCTCACCGGTGGGACCGACTTCAACGATCATCGGCTGATCTGGGGCAAGCTCGACCAGGTCCGGACCAAGTATCCCGATATGGTCCTTCTGCACGGGGGAAGCCCCAAGGGCGCAGAGCTCATCGCTGCCAAGTGGGCCGAGGCCCGCGGCGTGACGCAGGTGGCCTTCAAGCCCGACTGGACCAAGCACGCCAAGGCCGCGCCCTTCAATCGCAACGACGCCATGCTGGACGTGCTGCCGGTCGGGGTCCTTGTCTTCCCCGGAACCGGTATCCAGGAAAACCTCGCCGACAAGGCCAAGAAGCTCGGCATCCCGGTCATGAAGTTCGAGAAGGGGGCGTGAGCCCCCGACTTCAATCCGGGACAGAACATTGTGGAAACGTCGAAGAGCGCTTGATATTGTGGTCTGGAGAGAGGCGTCAACAACATGTTCGACATATCGCAGCAATGGAAGTGTTCCCGACGACGGTCGACCTCAAGCGGATCGATCCGTCACTCAACATGCGGCGCTTCTATCGAATGAGCGTTCAGCCGGACCTGTTTGGCGGCGCATGCCTCGTGCGGGAATGGGGCCGTATCGGGTTTCGAGGGCAGATGCTGGTCGAACAGCATGATGACGAGGGCCGGGCGGTCAACGCTCTGATGAAGCTGTCGGCGACGAAGAAGCGGCGAGGGTATCGGTTGCTTGAGGGATGAACTCCAAGGATTGACGTTCCGTAACGGTTTCACTATATTGATCTGTGAAACTGATATGGAACAAGCGCCATGACCAAGGTTGTCGTCCCATTTCCGAAAGGCCAACGACTGCGTTCGCCGTTGGCTCAGTTCTTCCGTGTCGGAGACTCTCACAACAAGTTTGCGGAGATGTTTGCATCCGGAGGTCTGCCGGCTTCGCGAGTCGTCTCCGATGCCGGACGCCTCAATCGACAGACCGCTCTCGCAAAAGAGCTGAAAGCAGAGGGTGTGGAGATAACGATCGACACTGGAGCGGCCGAGCTGTCGAGCCCGGCGCGACATGGGACGTTTGTACGCGATTCTGCTTGGTTGACTAAGGCCCCGATGTCGCCTTTGGGGCCGGACGATTTCACCACGGAGATTATTGAGCGCATCGCAGAAATGGCGGTTGCGGTTGGCGCGGACCGCGTGCTTGCCCCGAGTCATTTCTTGGGCGATCCCGGCTTCGACGGCTGGCTCAAGGTGGATGCTGCCTCTTGCTCGGCTCTTCGAGCGGCGCTTGATCGCTTGGGCGGAGGCCGAATCCGGATCGACTATCCGATAATACAGAGCGTCCAAGGATTGGTCGATCCCACGTCGCGGAAGGCACTAGCGGAAACACTTTCGATACTTCCTGTCGATTCTATCTGGATGCGCCTCTCCGGCCTAGGGAAAGAACCCGGTCCACAAAAGGTTCGTTCATTGATCCGGATGCTCAGCGGTTTCCACAATATCGGGAAGCCCGTGATCCTCGATTACTGCTCTGGTTTGAACTCAGAGGCTACAGAGGCATTTGGCGTCGCATCTGGGTCCGCGAGCGGGATACTCGAGTTGGATCAGTTCAACGCTCGGGATTGGCACAAGACGCCCGAAGAACCAGATCCTGATGCAAGATTTGCTCGGCCGCGTATTTTGCAGGTTCCGGGTCTTGGCAGGGGTTTCTATGCCAACGAATTCGAATTGCTTGCCAAGTCTCGCGGCGGGCGGAAGCTGCTTCTGCAAAGCGAGTTTGTAATCCTTTCCAGCGTTGAAGAAATGGTAAGAACTCGAAAGCAGGTTCAGGCTCTTCATTTGGTGCGCTCGCAAGAAGCGCTTCAGTCCGTGCCGGACCTCAACCGAGCAGGGCATTTCTTGTCGAAGACGATGGCGGATGCCGAGCGTCGCGCAAAAGATGTCAGCTTCCTTAAGCCCACTGAGGCTCAAGCTCAGGCGGCGGGCATCGACCTGACGAGTTTGCTCAAGTGGACCCGAGCGCATGCAGAGACGATGGGCAAGGTTGCAGACGCGCTTGAAAAGCTCCATGAGGAGCGCGGAATGGAGTCTCCGCGTGTTCGGGCTTGCGACTTCAATGTCGACACGGCCCTGTGGCGCGATGATCAGAGGTAAGAAATGCAAAGTGCAGTTTCACGCTACATCGGCGAACTTGCCGACATCGGGGGTCTGAAAGGAACCGATATCGCAAATATCACGGATGTCTCCAAGGCGACGGTATCGCGTTGGAAGGCTGGTGATATCAAGCCGCAGCCAAAGAACGAATTGATTCTGTCCGACCTCTATTACATCGTTGGCCGTCTCAATGAATATTACACGCCGGACGAGGTTCGTGCCTGGCTCTATGCGCGGCACCCACAGCTCGGAGGTGAGCGTGCTATGGACCTCATTCACAATGATCGCTCGCTCGAAGTACTGGCCGTCATCGACCGGCTGGACAATGATGTCTATGTGTAGGTCCAATGAATGGTTAAAGCTCGACGCGACAACCGGCTGATTGACGCGATTGAGGCGATCGAGCCCGTCGTTTTTGAAGGGAACGTTTGGCGGCTGGTGCGCGACGGGCGCGATCCGCTGATCTGCAGCGCGTCCGGTGGTCGGTGGGACGACGGGACGTTCGATGTGCTCTATACCTCCTTGGCTCGCTCAGGTGCTCTGGAAGAGATGCGTTTTCATCTGATGCGCGGCCAACCGGTAATGCCGAGCAAGGTCAAGTATCGCATGTTTGAGATTGAACTTTCACTTGGGCGTGCGCTTCAATTTCTGGATCTGGAAGCGCTTTCCAGGGTCGGGCTGAACACGGAAACGTTCGGTCGTCTTTCGTACGAGCAAAAGAATGACGAGTATCCCCGTACCCAAGAAATCGGTGAAGTGGCACATTTTCTAGATTTCGATGGCCTAATTGTCCCGTCCGCACGATCTGACGCAAGGAATGCTGTTGTGTTCTGCGACAAGGTGAGATCGCTACCCGAGGCCACTCTCAGGGATTACGGCGTCGTCGACTGGCAGAAATGATCCAACTCGATAACGAGGCAGGCCATCCACTTGACCTTCTTGGCTAACGAATAGGACATGACGGTTTCGATTGGCTATCCCCGATCGCAATAGTCCGTTTTTTACATAAAACGGATTACCTGTTCTTCTATTTATTTGTTTTCAAATGATAAAAATCCCAATTCACGTCAAGATTCAACCAGTATCGGGTGTGCCTCAGCTCGCCGGTTCGGTTCAGCGCGCCCTTCTCGACCAAGTCCTGTAGATCACGAGTCGCGGTTGCACGTGAGGTGCCAGTAATCTTGAGGTAGTTATCCGCGCTGAGGCCGCCGCTAAACCCTGCGGGCCCTTCGCGAAACATCCGGGCGATGGCCTTGGCCTGGCGGTCGTTCAGCTGGTCTCTGTGTCGATCGTAGAAGTGTGCCTTGTTGATGAAGAACGTTACGCGGTCGAGTGTGACCTGCTGCGCCTTCAGGACAATCTGTGCGACCCAGATGAGCCACGTCGTCACGTCGAGCGTTTTTTGATGTTGCTCGAGCTGGTTGTAGTAAGCCCTGCGCTCCTTCTCAATGGTAAAGGCGAGCGAGATGAGGGTCGGCTGGCCAATGTTCTGTGCCAGCGACTTTTGGGCGAGAGCGCGGCCCAAGCGGCCATTGCCATCTTCAAAGGGATGGATGCTCTCGAAATATAGGTGGCTTAGCCCTGCGCGAGTCAGCGCTGGAAGCGGCTCTGGGCCCACCGGCCCGGTCTTGTTGAACCATTCCGCGTATCGCTCCATCTCAGGCATGACCCGCTCTGAAGGCGGCGCTTCGAAATGGATCGTAGGTCGGTCCAAGCGGCCGGAAACGATTTGCATCGGCTCGGCGTGGTGTCGGTAGGCCCCGATGGTCTCCAACCGACGGTCATGGGACAGGAGCATCCGATGCCAGCGGTACAGCGTCTCGTGGCTCAGCGGCTCCGCAAAGCTGGAATAGACGTCGACCATCATTGCCGCGACGCCCTGTTCGCGCGGATTGGCGGGGTAGCTGTCGGGATCGAGGCCCAGATGGCGCCGCAGCGAAGACTGGACGCTGAGCCGGTCAAGGATTTCGCCTTCGATGGCGCTGGTCTGCATGGCTTCGTCGCTGAGCAGTTCGATACGGAGTAGCTCGCGATCCGTCTGATTTACATGATGGACCGCGCCGAGGATTTCCCCGGATGATAGCAGAAACCTTTGCTCGAACGGCGCCAGAGCGGAGGCGTCATACCGGAAATCCGGCCAATGGGGCGGTGTCCAGTTCCAAGCCATGAGTTATAGATGTCCTTTCCTATAACTCATACATTGAACAATGGCGAGGAATAGAAGTCAATTTTATTGCTCAAGCCACCTGAAATGCAGATTGCTCCAAAAGAGACCGACCAGTTGCTTCACAAATCGTCCCAACCTTGCGCTTTGCCGCAGATCAAAGCTGCAATACCCTGTTTAAAGAGACTCAGGCGCCATTAAGAGCGCTGCCACCAGGAGGACAGCAGATGCACCCACTGATCTACTCGTGCAAGTTGGTCGAAATCCCGCGAAACTTGGCGAGATTTGGCCTGAAACCTGGAGACCAGCTCGATCTTCGAGAGGTCGCAGACCGGGTCGAGGTCATTGCCAAACCAAAGGGTCTGATCGCCTGGATGTTTGGCGGAGGCGCCAAACCTGTTGGCCAAATAGATGAAGCTCACTGCCGATGCCTACGGCCCTTCATTGAGGAGGCACGCAGGTTCAGGATCAAGGTCGTTGGGATTGATGGTTTCGTCAAAGAACCGAAAGGTGTCTCGGTCTCCATATGGGTCGATTCCTGATCCGGAAACAACGTCTCGTCTGCGTGGATTTCTTGGGTACAGCGGTTCCCTGAATGACTCAGTGCCATGGTGGCGTTACTTGGGTATGCCAAGCGGGCTACCGTTTCGCCCGTAGTCCTGATTATTTGAAATGAAGGATCGGTAAGGGGATGAAGAGCGCGCTTGTCCACGGGTTCTCCCGGCAGAAGGCCCATGCCACTGACCCAGCATGCGGCATTGCTGCCCATAGCCACGCGCACTGCATCACGGATCACCAGGCCCAAGCCGGAGGCCGATCTGCGTTTCGCCGGATTTCAGCCGCGCGTTGAAGGTATTCGTGGCTGAGGGCGTTGCGGGACACGTCAGGCGAAGGAGATGGAGCTGCCGCAGGTGATCACCCGCGCGACACTGACCAATGCTGGCCGCGCAATTGCAGGTCAAATCCACAATTTCAGCCGCACCATGTCCAGCAGGCGGCGCGATGCGACCCAAGCCAGGGAGGCCCGGCCGACGTCGATACGGACGACACCGGTCATGCCGGGCAGCCACCAGTCCGGCGGCTCTGCGCCCGACAGCCGCACGGGAAAGACGTTGTCGGCGTCCTGAACGCTGGCGGCGGGGATGACCTCGCGGACGCTCAGAGCGAAATCGTCCTTTGGGCTGGCCAGCAGCGTCAGCTCCACCGTCTGCCCCGCCGCGACAAAGGCCAGGTCGCGTTCGCTGACGGCCGCCTCGACATACATGCCGGACAGCGCCGCCACGGTCACCACCGCGTCGCCACGGTTCACCGCCTGGCCGATGCGTTTCGCCGGTTCGCCCTCGATCACCACGCCGGACAGCGGCGCCACCGCCTGCGCCGAGGCGATCTGACGGTCGAGGCGGATCAGGCGCGACTTGATCTCCTCGGCGCGGGCCTGGGCGACCAGCATCTCCGGCAGCTTTCTCAGCGACCGGTTCACCTCGGCATCGCGGTTGGCCTGCGCCAGTTCCGCCAAGAGCCCGTCGCGTTCCAGGTTCAGGTCATTGACGGACAGGCGGAACAGCGGCTGGCCCTCGGTCACCGTATCGCCAAGGATGATGTCCGAGGCCTCGACATAGCCACTGAACGGCGCGCCGACAAACCCCATGGCGTCCGTGCGCACCACCGCAGAGGCATGGATGCGGAAGGGCACCGGCATCACAGCCAGCCCGACCAGCGCCACCAGCCCGAGCGCCAGCAGCGCCTTGCCGGGAACGGTGCGTGCCCGCAGCGCCTTTGGCAAGGAGCGTCCGATTTCATGCGCCAGGCGGTGCGGCAGCATCAGCCGTTCGGCGGCGCGCGCCTCCAGCACCGGCTGGCCCATCTCCATCATCAGGCGCAGCGCCCATTGTTCGGCCTCGGTGAAGCCGGGCGCCTTGCGGCACAGAGTGACCGCGCCCAGTTCCGTGCCCTTGCCATCCGCGCTGTAGCGGATCATCGGCAGGGTGATCACATGGCCGGGTTTCGCCAGCTCGGCAAAGCGTCCGGCGGCAAAGGCCACGGCGCGGCCTGTCGGCGGAAACGTCACCTCCGCCTGCTGGGTCAGCGCCTCTTGCGCGACCTCCTCGACCAGCGCGCTTTCCTGGCTGCGGCGGTCGGGTTTCTCGCCATGCGACACGGCGTGCAGCCGCTGCCCTTCGCGTGCGCGCCAGCACAGGAAGACGGTCTCGCAGGCCATCAGTTCCGACAGCCGGTTCACCAGCACCGATGCGGCCTGCCCGAAACTGTCCGCATCCATCATCGCCGCCGTCAGGGCCAGCGCCTGCCCGAAGCGCTGCGCATCGCGGGCGGCGGCGCGTGCGCGGCGGCCGCTTTCGAACTGCACCGGGATCGTGGCCAGCGTTGCCAGCCGTGCCACGGGTCCGGCCACGGCGCGCGGCCAGACCACCAGCAGCACGAAGTCGCGCCCCGCCTGCCCCATCGGGATCGTGGCCAGCCCGACCCCCTGCCCCGCCGGGTTGGTCCCCGTGGCCAGACCCTGCACCGCCAGCGTGCGCAGCAGGTCCGGCGTCACCAACCCGTCAAAGGCAGGCGCGCCCGGTGTGACCGCCGTCCAGCCGCCATCGCCGCCGCGCGTGTAGACCCAGGCCTCGCGCGCCTCGACCGAGGCCGCCGCAAAGGCGCGGAACTGTTCCCAGAAGGGAGCCGGGCCGCCGCTGAAGCGCGCCAGCGCCGCGACCTGTGCCTGCCAGTCTGTCGAAAGCGTCTCTGTCACGTCAGAACATCTTCTTCTCGGTTTCGATCTCGGCCATCAACGAGGCCCCCCGTTGCCCGCGCGCCAGTTTCTCCGCCCGCGATTGCGCGACGGTCAACATCCGTGCGGCCATATGCTGGCGATTTATGCCCGTGGCAAAGGTCATCTGCCAAAGCCTGCGCCGCCATGTCGGCAGGAAGCGCCGAAACAGTTCCTCGTCCATCGAGATGAAGCGCTGCACCACGCCGGGGTCACCCTGCCGCGCGCACCGCCCTTCGAGCTGGCGGTCGATGCGGCTGAAATCGTTGCTTTCTCCGATGATGACATGCAGGCCGCCCAGTTTTTCCACCTGCGGGTCAATCTTGATGTCGGTGCCGCGCCCGGCCATGTTCGTGGCAACCGTGACCGCCCCGGGCAGGCCCGCGACCTCGACCAGCGCGGCCTCTTCCTTGTCATTCGTCGC
This sequence comes from Sagittula sp. S175, assembly GCF_049800975.1. Classification (NCBI taxonomy): domain Bacteria; kingdom Pseudomonadati; phylum Pseudomonadota; class Alphaproteobacteria; order Rhodobacterales; family Roseobacteraceae; genus Sagittula; species Sagittula sp. S175. The sequence continues at coordinate 83,725 of NZ_JBNAGB010000017.1, read as the reverse complement.
ATTCAGCACGGCGGGGTGCAGGCTGGGCGCGTGCTCGGCAAAGGCCCGCGCCAGAACCTCGCTGGCCTGCACCGAGCGCACGCCGATCAGTACCGCGCAGCCCTTTGCCGCCAGCGTTTCGGCCTGTTGCACGATGGCGCGGAATTTCGCGGTCTCGGTCTTGAACACGCGATGGCGACGCCATTTCCGGCGCGATTTGCGATGCGTCGGGATTTCGACCACCGAGAGGCCATAGACCGACTGCAACTCCACCTGTGCTTCGCGCGCGGTGCCGGTCATCCCGCCGAGTTTCGGCAAGCGACGGAAAAAGCGCTGAAAACTGAGGCGGGCGCGGACCTCGGACGGGTCGGACAGCTCCAGCCCCAGTGACGCCTCAAGGACCTGGTGCAGGCCCAGGGACAGCGTGCGCTGCCGCGCCAGCCGCCCGGTCAGTTCGTCGATCAGCACGACCTTGCCGTCCTCGACCACGTAATGGCGGTCGCGTTGCATGGCATGCATGGCCTGTAGCGCGAGAGTCACGAATTCCTCGGTCCGTGACGTGGATTGCCAGAACGGCCCGGCGTTCATCGACAAGGCGGCCAGCCGCCGCCGCCCGGCGCGCGTCAGGCGGACCTGTTTCAGCTCGGCGGTGACGGTGAAATCCTCGCCCTCGGTCAGGGCGCGCGCCAGCGTCACTGCCTCCACCGCCGCTTCGTTCAGCAGGCTGTCGGGGGTGGGTTCCGAGATGATCAAGGGCGTGACCGCATCGTCGATCAGCACGGAATCCGCCTCGTCCACCACCACCTGGAAGACGCCACGCATGGTCACGCCGGCCTTGGCCCCGCCATTCATCGCGTTCAGCACGAACTGGGTGCGATCGGCCCGCGCGCCCATGGCGATGTCGTCGCGCAGGTGGTCGGCCAGCATGTCCTTTGCCGTGGTGTAGACGATGTCATGCGCGTGACCGGCGCGGCGCTGGTCGGGGGGCGTGTCGCCCGTGACCGACGCCGCCGAGACCTTGCACAGGGCGAACAGCGGCTGGCCCAGCTCGCAGTCGCGGGCGGAGAGGTAATCGTTCGATGTGATCACGTGGCAGGGCAAGCCGCGCCACGCCGCGACGATGGCGGCCATGGTGGCCGTGATCGTCTTGCCCTCGCCGGTGGCCATCTCGGCGACCTGGCCTTCGAGCAAGGCAATCGCGCCCATGAACTGCTCGATGAAGGGGTAAAATCCATGGGTGCGTTTGACCCCTTCGGCCACCAGCGCCAGCGCGTCCAGTTCCACCTGTCCCAGCCGCGTGGCGGCGCCGGAATGCTCGAACTTCGCCCGCGCGGCGAGCGTATCGACCGCATCGGCAAAGCCGGTGTCGTCCAGCCCGGCGTGATGCGCGCGCTGCTGGTCGACCCGTTTCGCCATCCTGCGCAAGCGTTTCTGCGGGTTTGACAGCCGCCCAGTCCAGCCGGTCAGCCGCCGCCCCAGCGCGTCGATCTTCGACAGCTCGGGTTCCGCGCGGTGCGGCAGCAGCACCTGCAGGGCGCGCGAGGGGAAGACCGGCTGCACGGCCCCCTCGGCTGGCGGCAGGTCGCCCGCCTGTGCCGCCAGCCGCGCGAGGGCCATATCCAAAGCAGGACGGCTCACAGCGTGTACCTTTGCTGGAAGAACTGCCGCAGCCGGTCCCAGCCCTGCGCCAGCAGGGGGCGCGGCGGCAGCTCCATCCTCAGCCAGGCCGTGCGCCCGTCCAGCACACCTTCGGGGCGGGTGCCCGCCAGCGTGGCGGTGAACAGGAAGAAGCGTTCCACCGATTGCAGCCTGTCGGGTTCGTCGGCGTCGATCGACTGGCCACCCCCGCCCAAGGGTGACAGCGCTGCCGAGGGCAGGTCCTTCTGCGACCAGGGCACGATGGAGAGCGTGTCCACCGCGACCTCGGTCCCCCGCGCGCCCTCGATGCGCAGCGAAACCCGGTCCGGCGCCAGCGTACCGATGCCATAGGCGGCGGCCTGTGGCAGCACGCCGAGGAATTTCAGCACCGTCTCATCGACCAGCGTGCCGACGGGCTCGCCCTTGGACACCCAGTTGCCGGGGTGGAAGGCGCGTTTGCCCAGCACCCAGACACCGTCATGCGGCGCCACATGCGCCAGACGCGCGATGTCCTGCGCGTTCTCGGCCTGGCGGTTCTGCAGCTCCGCCCGCTCCTGCTGGATCGCCGCCAGGGCAAAGCCGCCATTGGCGCGGGCCTGCGTTTCCCGCGCGGTGTTGGAGGCGATCCCCGCCGCGATTTCAGCCGTCTGGTCGTCCAGTTCGGGGTTCGTCAGCAGCAGCAGGGTTGCCCCCTGCGCCACCTGAACGCCCGACCGATCCGGCATGCTGACGATCTCACCCTCGACCGGCGCCACGACCACCGTGCGCGTCGCGGCCTCGATCACGCCTTCCAGGCGGCGCGTTTCCGGCACCGGCAGGAACGCCAGCAGGCCGAACACCACCGTCCCACCGATCAGCATGCGGTGCACCGGGGCGCGGTGGCGGGCGATGAAGCTTCGGTCGGTCAGCGGTTTCACCAGTTTCACGATGGGCATCACGAAAGAGGAGTAGGCGATGGCCGCCGCGCCCACCAGCCCCAGACCCCAGTATTGATCCGCAACAAAGGTGACGATCCCGATCATCACCAGCGTGCGATAGACCCATGCCCCGGCAAAGAACGCCACGAGGAACGCCCGACGCCTTCCGGAAGGCCGCGCCTTCACCGTCAGGGGCTCGCCCAGCAGCAGGCGCTTTGCCTCGGCATTCCATTGGCGCTGCGCCGCCTGGTGCAGGTTCGGGATCGCGATGAGGTCGGACAGGATGTAATGCCCGTCGAAACGCATCAAGGGATTGGCATTGAATACGAATGTATAGGCGGCGGTGACGAACATCAGGTTCAGCGCCATCTCGTTCGCCGCACCGGGCGGCGAATAGGCCCAGAACAGCGTGGCCAGGGCGCAGCTGACGAGGTCGACGTACATGCCCGCCGCGCCGACCATGGCGCGCTTCAGGGGATCGCGAAAGGACCAGCTGGCGGTGACATCGGCATAGGGCAAGGGCGTCAGGATCAGGAACATGATCCCCATCTGCCGCACGTGCCCGCCGAACCGCTTGCACAGCGCGGCGTGGGACAGTTCGTGCAGCGCATGGGTGGCAAAGGTCGCAAGGAACAGCCCAACGAGGTTGCCCGCCTGAAGGATGCCCCGCGACTGGGCAAAGGCGCGCTCGTAATTCAGCGCGAAAACCGCCCCCGCCCAGAGGAACAGCGCGATCACCAGCGCCACCACGGGCGCGCTGTAGATCACGTCAAAGGCGCGGCGATGGCGGTCGAGGAAGGGCTCCGGGTCCCACAGGGGCACGCGAAAGAACATCAGCCCGGAAATCCGCTGCGCCAGCGGTTTCCTTTTCTTGGTCGCGGCGCGGTCCAGCAGGCGGGCCTCGTCCACCGTGCCTTCGACGTGCAGCAGGTTACCGCGATACAGCGCCGTCACGATGTCAAAGAAATCCTCCTGCCCCGGCGCGGTCTCGGGCGCGGTCTGCACCATGTCGGTCCAGATCTCGCGCAGGGTGCGTTCGGGGGTCAGGCGGCGAATGACGTCATGGGTTTCCGCGCGGGCGCGGTAGAACCCGTTATGACCGGGGTCGTAGTAGACGTGCCAGGGCTCGTCCCGGAACTCGTGGCGCCGCACCAGCACCGACCCGCGCAAGCCGATCCGCAGATCGCCGATGCGGTACCACTGGTCATAGAAGGTGCGGCGGGCCACAGGATCAGGTCACGGGTCAGTTCAGGATCAGGTCGGCGGCAAGGCCGGGGCGCATCCAAGCGGGGCGCTCGGGCATCTCGATGCGCACCTCGCGCAACCCGCTGGCGGCGTCCACCACCGGCGAGACAAACCGCACCCGCCCCGCGATGGCGTCCCGCCCGACAAAGGCCAGCGTCACCGGCGCGCCTTCGGACAGCTCGATGCCATAGGCGGGCAGGCTGGCGGTGAACAGGATCTCGGACACGTCGCACAGGGTCAGCACCGGCTCATAGGCCTGCACGCTCTCCCCCGGCTTGCGGATCACGCGGCTGATGATCCCCGGCGAGGGCGCGTGCATGGTCCGCCGCTCCAGCGCCTGCGCCGCGGTGTCGCGGTCCAGCGCCTGCAGCGCCTCCTGCGTGCGCAGCCGCTGCACCTCGACCACGGTCAGGTCGCGGGCCAGCTTGCGGTTCTGCAGGTCCTCCTTCGAGATCGCGCCACCCCGGTCGAACAGCCGCTGCGCCGCGTCGTATTGCGCCGCGCTGACCTCCTGCTGCGCAAGTGCCGCGTTCAGTTCCGACAGGTCGTCCAGCAGCACCTGGCGGCGGGCCAGTTCGATTTCCTCGATGCGCTGGTCCAGCTGCGCCAGCACCAGCCCCGCGGCAACCATGGCACCTTCCTCGACCGGCATCGCGCCGATGATCCCCGATACCGGGAAGGCCAGTTCCAGGTCGGCCACGCATTCGGAATGGCCGCGCAGCCCGGCGGCGGGACCGCTGTCGATCCCGATCGTGTCATAGTTCTGCTGCGCCGAGGCCAGCCCCGGCAAAAGCATCAGCAGAAGACCCCACTGCATCACTGCACTCCGAACACGTCCAGCAGCGTGCCGTTGGCATAGGCCGCAAGGTAATACGCCTGGTTCAGCTGCGCGATGGCGTCGTTGCGCGCCTCGCGGGTCAGGACTTCGTCGATCTGGCGTTCGACGACATAGACCTGCGTCGACAGGCCACTGCCCACCCGGTCACGTTCATCCCGCACCAGCCGCGATTGCGCCGCGAGGAACTTCTCGTTCTCGGAGACGGCCAGCCGTGCGCGGGTCAGGATGCCGTCGATGGCGTTGATCTCGCCCGCCAGCCGCTGGCGGAAGGCGTTCATCGTCAGCTCGGCCTGTTCCTCGCGCAGCTGCGCCGCCTTCAGGTCGGCCTGCGCGCTGCGGTTGCCGCCCAGACCGCGACGGTATTCGAAACCGACCCGCCATGTCTGGTTCGGGTTGGCATTCGAAAACAGCTCGCGGAAGGGCATGTAATCGCCCGAGACCTTGGTCTTGGCGAAGTCGAGGTTCAGGTTCAGCTCCGACTTGGCGGCGTTCTCGGCCACCAGCGTCTCGATCTCGCGGCGCTCGATCTGCAGGCCCTGGATGCGGATTTCCGGGCGGCGGGCATAGACCGCGTCCAGCCCCGACAGCGCGCCCAGCTTGCGCCCGTCGATCACCGACAGGCCACCTGCGGGCAGCCACATGTCAGAGGGCGATTTCGACGGCAGCCCGACAAAGTAGATCTGAAGCGCGTCACGCTGCTCGGCCAGTTCCGCCTGTGCCTGCAACAGCGCGGCGCGGGCCTCGTTCACATTGCCCTGCGCCTCGACAAAGTCGCGCGGGTCGGTCATGCCCGAGCCATACTGGCCCCGCATTTCCGTCACCAGCCGCTGCGACAGCGCCAGCAGGTCGCGCCGCGTCGACACGCGGGCCTCGGCGCGCTGGTAGGCGACATAGGTGCGCAGGCCCTCGTAGGCGCGCTTGGTCTTGACCAGGGTCGAGGTCTCGGCGGCAATCGCCTCGTCGATCTGCGCGATCTTGATGCCCGAGGTGTTCACCGCCTGCCCCGCGCCGCGCAGCAGCGGCACCTTGAGGCTTATCCCGGTCTTCGAGGTGTTCTCGACCAGCGGCAGCGCCGCCGAGGCCTGGAGCGAGTTCGACACCCGCTGCATGTCGTAATACAGGTCGACGTTGACGCCGGTGCGGGTCTTCATCTTGACGCCCAGTCGGCCATCCTGGCTGAGCGACCAGAACGGGTCCGGCCCGCCCACGGCGGAAGACATCTGGAGCGCCGTCGTCTCGCGCCGCTCCCAGCTGCGGTTGGCCTCGGCGTAGAATTCCGGCTCGAACGCACCGTCGGCCGAGACCACGCCCTGCCGGGCAATGTCCGCCTCCAGCGCCTGCGCCAGCACGGCCTCGTCGGTATGGGCGATCAGCTGCACCATCTTGGCGGGCGTCAGCTTGCCACCGGCGGGGGCGGCAGGGGTCGCGACCATCGCCATCGCTGTCGGCGCGGCGGCGGGGGCCGCCTTGCCGTCCATGAACATTTGCTCGCATCCCGCGAGCGCGGTAATCGCCAGCCCGGCGGCCAGCACGAGAGGTGCGCGCAGGAAGATATCCAGGCTCATTTCGCAGCCCTTTCCGCCATCTGGCGATCGTATTCCGCCAACACGCGCTGCAACGTCTCCGAGAAACTGCGCGCCACGGCGGGGGTCAGGATCACCCGGTTGGACAGCTCGATGGTGACGCTGTCGCCCACCGCGCCCCAGGTGCGGTTCACGCCGAAGAGGAACGACACCTCGTCCTGGCTCATGCCGACGTTGGCCACGTTGGCATAGGAGGTCGTCATCTTCGCATCGTCAAAGCGCACCTTCACGTCGCGCGCCCCGGTGGCCCCCGCGCTCATGCGGCTGGCCACGTCGCCCGTGCTGTCCTTGTTGTCCTCGGTCACTGTCGTCCCTCCGGTCTTCTGCCTTGTCCCGCCTCGCGGCCGGGTGTTGTTGTCATTCTGCCGCGAACAGCGGCTGATCGAGATCATCATCGGCCAGCGCCATGGCCAGCTGTACCACGGGCCGCGCCGGGCTGTCTGCCATACCGACGGCTACCTGTTGCGCTTCGCCAGCGGGCGTGTCGTCCAGGCCATTGCCGCGCGGCAACAGGTCGTCGGCCCCCGGCAACAGGTCGTCGCCCTCCCCGGCCATCTCGGCCCGCAACGCCTCGATCGCCTCGGAGACGCCCTCGAACAGCGCGCCGGTCTCGTCCACGCGCGGCTGACCCAGCTGTGCCAGGGCACCCAGCAGGTAGGCCGCCTTGCGGATCGGGGCGCTGTCATCGGCATCGACCCCCGCCTGCCGCGCGATCCAGTCCTCGAAGGCGGTCTGTGACAGGACACGTTCCGCGATGTCACGGCTGTTGGCGTCCTCCTCGACCTGCGGGAAGCGGTCCACGCTCGGGGTTTCCGCCGGGGGATTGCCCCACAGCATCATCTGCATGAACACCTCGGTGGTGTTGCCCAGCTGCATGTCGAACACGTTGCGCGAGGCATTGTGGTAGACATAGATCCCCTGCCCCGGGATGTTCGCCAGCGTGCCCGCCATGGGGCCGCGCGGCACGATGCCAAAGTACTTGTCGTCGAAGGTCACGACCCCGCGCGACACGATGGCGATTTCCTCGGTGTTGGCGGTCCAGAAGCCACCCGTCCCCACGGCAAAGCCCGTGCGGTTCTGGATGTTGATGCCATGCGTGCGCCAGTTCAGCGCCGAAATGACCGAGGCCTGGAGGTTGATGTTGTCCTCCCACATCAGGCCAATGCCGTCCGCGGCCTCCATCCACAGCGTGTGCGTGACGATCAGGTCGACGGATTCCGACGCGGTGTTGTCCAGAATACGGCCATCCAGCGCGCGCAGCGTGACATCCGAGGTGCCCTCGATCCGGTCGATCAGGATGTCGCCGGTATAAAGGCCCGGAACGTCCAGAACCGGTGGCACCATGGCAGTCGTCACCTCGATGGTGACGCTGTCGGCACGCACCAGCGTCCCTGCGTCCTGCATGACGAACCCGCCCTCGGTGATCACGACGGACAGGCTGTCCACCGCCTCGACCAGGGTGTTGTCCGTCATGTGGAACGTGCCGCTCAGCAACCGGGCGTCCAGGTCGGCGCCCGCGCTCATCCGCGTGTCGTCACGCAGCAGGACATCGCCGTCACACAGGGTCAGCGCCAGCAGCGCCCCCGCCGTCATCGCGGCGCCGTCCAGCATCAGCAGGTCACCCAGGCACAGCGTCGCGTCCAAGTCGCGGCCCGCCACCATCAGCGCGTCATTGGACAGGGTGACATCGCCCACCGTGACGGTCAGCGACAGGTCACGGCCAGTGCCGATCTCGGCGCGGTCCTGCATCCACAGGTCGCCCAGTGTCAGGTGCACCGTGGCATCGTTCAGCGCCGTCACCAGCGCATCGTCGAACATGTCCAAGCGGCCTTCGCTCTGCGTCACGGCCAGGTCATGACCCGTGCTGATCTCGGCCCGGTCCTGCATCCACAGGTCGCCCAGCATCAGGGTCAGTGCCGCGTCGTTGCCCGCCGTCAAGAGCGCGTCGTCCAGCAGGTCGACACGGCCCAGGTCCAGCGTCACCGCCAGGTCACGGGCTGCGTCCATCGCGGCTTCGTTCTGCATCCACAGGTTGCCGGTCAGGATCGTCACGTCCACGTCACCAAGGTCGGTGCGCAGGCTCGAGAAGTCCTCGATCCGCACCTCGCCGGTGTCAACGGTCAGGCGCACGTCTCCGGTGGCCGAGGCCACGGTGGCGCGATCCACCAGGAAGACGCCCGCGTTCGTCACGGTGGCGTCGACACCCGCTGCCCCGGCAAGGTCGGTGATGCCCTGCGCGTACAGCCCGTCGCGGGCGTGCAGGTTCAGCATGCCATCCGCAGTCCCCTGCGTGCGGTCGTTGAGGCGCATCACCCCGGCGTCCAGCCGCAGTTCCGCATCACGGCCCGCATGCAGCGTCGTGGCGCCACGGGTCGTCATGTCCCCCAGGGCCGAGGCAATGCGCAGGAAGCGGCCAGCCGTCCCGGTCGTCTCGCCCGAGGTGGTGATGTTGCCCGCCGCCAGGTCCGCCGTCAGGTCACCGGAGGTGGCGGTCATCTTCGTCGTACCCGACACCGCCAGGTTGCCCGTACCGCCCATGCGCAGCGCCACGTCGGTGGCGGCTTGCAGCGTGGTGCGGTTGGCAAAGGTCACGTTGCCGGTTTCCAGCGCCATGGTCACGGCCCCGGTGGTGGCGGTCACGGTCGAGGTCCCGGACAGGTTCACCCGGCCATTGGCGCCATGCAGGTCCACGTCCACGCTGGCACCGGTGATCCGCGTCGTGCCCACGGCGGTCAACGCGCCGTTCTGGCTGCTGACGCTGACCGGCCCCTGCGCCGAGGTGATGGTGGTGGTGCCATCCAGCAGGGTCGAGCCCTGGTTCAGCACCATCGCCACGCCCCGGTCGGCGCTGATGGTCGTCGTCCCGGTCGAGGTCAGCCCGCCCGAGACGGTGCTTTCCAGGTGCACGATGCCATGGGTTGAGGTGATCGAGGTCACGCCCGAGGTGTTGATCAACCCGGTCTGCGTGATCACGATGTCCTGGTCGGCCAGCATCGTCGTGGTCCCGGCGATGCGGACATCCCCGGTGACATTGGCCGCGATCCCGCCACCGGACGTCCAGCGCGACCCGCCCTGTGCCATCAGGTTGCCCTGCGACACGGTGGCGGTCGTCTGCCCGCCCGATGCGATCTGCGCCCCGGCACCGACCGTCAGGTCTCCCAGTGCCACGGTCATGTCCAGCGTGCTTCCCGCCGTGACCTTTGCCGCCGGGACGATGAGCAACGCGTCGCCCGTGGTCAGGGCAAAGCCCTGCCCGGTTGTCACGTCATGCAGCGCCAGCGCGTCACGGTCATTGATCTGCGCCTTGCCCCCCGCGACCAATGTCAGGTCAGCGAAGTCGTTGCCGTTCAGAAGCGTGATATCGCCACCCGCGCGCAGCGTGGTCATGGCACCCGCCGTGTCGGCAGTGATCACTGTGCCCGCCAGCTGCACCATGTCGCCCGCCGTGGCCGTCAGGGCCAGCGTATCGCCTGCCTTCACAGTGCCGACGGTCAGCGCCGTCGCGCCAACAGTGCCCGCCACCGTCACGGCGGCGGCGTTCTCCGCCTCCAGCCGGTCGATGCGCGCATTGCCATGCGCCACGGTCACGCCGATGTCGGAATGCTGGGCCTGGCTCAGCACCGCGTCCACCTGCACCGTCTGCGCATCACGCCCGGTGATGCGGACCCATGCGCCGTCGCTGTTGGTTTTCAGCGTCCCGATGCTCATGGCGTCGATATCCACCGCACCGGAGGCAAAACGCGTACCGATGCGGTTCACGTCGACCGAGGCCAGCCGCCCGCCGGTGACGGCGAGGTTCTCGTTCCCGTCGCCTTCGGCCAGCGAGCCATCCAGCAGCGCCCCCGAGGCCGAGGCCAGCGTCATGTCGCCGCCGTTTGCCTCGAAGCGCGACACGGTCATGTCGTAGAAGCTGTCGACCGTCAGGCTCCCGCCCGTGGTCTTCAGCACCTTGCCGTCGGTCTGGGTCAGCGACCCCAGGTCGACCGAGACCATGCCGCGCAGCGCGGTCTGGTTACCGGTGAGCGACAGGTTGCCCGCCGTCACGTCCAGCTCAAGCTCGCCGGTGATCGACACGTCGCCCAGCGACAGACCGCGCGTGGATTGCAGGTAGACGCCATCCGCGCCGCCGGTGATCCCGTCGAGCTTCGCAATCGCGATATCCAGGTCGCCCGGATTCGTGCCATCCGCCAGCGGCGTCTTCACGCCCACCGCGCGAGCGTTCAGCACCAGCGAGGCGGTTTCCCGCAGGCCGGTGATGTTCGCCCCCTCGGTGGCGGTGCCGTCGAGGATGCGCCCGTTGGTGCCCGCGTTCAGCGTGATCCGCCCTTCGGTGGTAACCAGCGACGACAGAGTCATGTCGCCCGTGGTGGTCAAGGTCAGGTCGGTATCAGCGGTCATCGTGGTGCCGTCCAGCTGCGACAGACCGCCCGCCGCGACCGAAATCGCCAGCGTGCGCGCCGACACGGCATCGGTCACGGACAGGTTGCCGCTCTCGACCAGCATGTCGAACCGGTTGCCGTCCGAAGACGCCTTGCGTAGTTCCAGCGCCCCGCCGTGCCCGTTCGCCGCGATATAGGCATCGTCGGCGGCAAGGGCCTGCGTGATCCGCGCGGCGGTCAGGCCAAAGCGGTTGGTGCTGGTACCGATGGTCTTGGCGGTCAGGCTGACCTGCCCGTCGGTGACCAGTCCCGGCGTGGTGCCATCCGTCAGCGCCCCGCCCGCCGTCAGGGTCACAGCCGGGACAGTCGCCCCACCGATGGCCTGCACCTGCGTCAGGGTGATGTCGTCATCCGCCGTGATCGTCACGCGGCCCTTGGTGATCAGCGTGGCCGCGCCCGTCATCCGGACGGAGCCGTCCCAGGCTTCCAGCCGCGCGGTCTGCGCCGCCAGAGCCCCCGTCAGCAACAGGTCGCCCGCATCGGCGTCGATGCGCAGCGCGCCGCCGGCGGTGGCCGACTGGACCATGCCGCCGGTCAGCAGCGTCAGGTTCGCGTCACCCGTTGTGGTCACGTTGGCCAAGGTGCCGGTCTGCACCTCGACCCGGCCCGCCGTGGTGTTCGCGCCGATGGACTTTGCCGAAATGCTCACGGTGCCCGCCGCATCCTGCGTGCGCAGGATCGCTGTTTCGCGGTCGTCCGAGCCATCCGTCACCGCGCCCGCCGCGTTCAGGCGGATATCGCCCGTCAGGCTGACCAGCGAGGACAGCGCCATGTTGCCCTTCTGCACCGCGTCACCCGGCAACAGGTCGCCCGCCGCCAGCACGATGTCGTTGGTCACCGTCAGGCGTGCCACCGAGGTCTGAGACAGGTTGCCGTCCGTCACGCCCATGTCCAGCCTGCCGACCGTTACCCGGCCGTCCAGCGTCAGGTTGCCCGACTGCTGGACAAAGCGCGCGATGCCCGCCGTGTCCATGTCCACCAGCGTGGTTTCCCCGCGCGAGATCACATTGATGGTCCGGTCCGCAGTCCCCGCACCGGGGGTGTACAGCGAGGCAATGCGCGTCACGTCCAGCGACAGCGCCTCGGCGTCAAGGTCGCCGCCGATCCGCGCCGCCTCGATGGTCAGCGCGCCGCCGGTCGAGGTGATCGCCGGGGCGGCGCCCGTGCCACCGCTGACGCGGTTGGCCGCCGTCAGGGTCACATCGCCCGCCGTGGTGCGCAGGTCGGTCAGGGCGATGTCATGCCCGGTCACGATGCTCACCGCGCCGGTCGAGGACAGCCGCGCGCCCGATTGCTGCACGAAGTCTCCCGTGCCGCCGTTCTGCGCCAGGTCGATCACCGCCGACGCCACCGACACCGTCCCCGCCTGCTGAAGCGTCCCATGCGCCACCAGCGTCAGCGCGCCGGAAATCGCACCGCTTTCCAGCGTCACGAGGCCGGTTCCCAGCGATTCCACCGAGGCCTGCCCGGCATTGACCGAGGTCGTCGTCACGGCCATGCGGCTGGCGTCGATATCCAGGTCACCCGCGCCGACCGTACCCGCGCTTTGCGCGTTGATCGTCACCAGGCCCGAGGTCGTCAGGTTCGCTGTCTCCGCGCTGGACACGTCGCGCACGCGGCCCGACGCGGCATTCAGCGCGATGGTCGCGCCGCCCTGAGCGATGACGCGGGTCAGGTCCAGCCCCTCGTCCGCGCTCAGCGACACCGCGCCGCCCGAGGTCAGCGTCACGCCGTCCATCATGGCCAGCTTGGCCGCAGCCATCGCCGCGGTGACCGTCGCCGCCATCAGGTCGGACTTCAGCGTCATGTCGACATTGGTCGACGACAGGCGCAGCGCTCCGCTGACGCCCATGGCGCCCGCTTCGCCCTTCAGGTCGAACGCGCCTGCGCTCGCGCCACTGCGTTGCAGGAAGGACAGGTCGGCAGACAGCGCCTCGCGCCCGAACTGGACGGAGCCCGCGCTGCCGTCATTCGTGACTTCCGCGATCACCTCGGCGCCGACAGCACCGATGGTGCCACCGATGCGCCAGATGATGTCATGCGCCGAGAGGTTCACGTCACCCGCCGTGCGCGGCAGCGCGATCACGTTGTGATCGGTGACCAGCGTGATGGACTTGCCCGCCCCGGCCTCGATGGTAGCGAGGTAGATGTCGCCGTCCGACTGCACGATGACATTGCCATCGGTCACCAGCCGCGCATCCGGGGCCATGACGAAATCGCCCACGGACGACAGCGTCAGGTCGCCTGAGGTGGTCAGCGAGGACAGCTTGTCCGCCTTCACATGGATCAGACCCGCCGCATCGGCGGCGAACGGCCCGGTGGTGTCGTTCACGAAGGCAAAGGTCAGGTCGCCCGTGGCCGCGCGCAGGTCCAGCGCGCCGGTGGTCATCACGATGTTGGGCCGCGTGGAGGCGTAGCCATCCACGATGGTCCCGGCGTTCGAATGCACCGTGACGTCGCCGCTGTTGGCGACGATCTGGCCAAGGGTCACGTCGTTCTCGGCCACGATCCGCACCGATCCGGTGGTTGCCGTGATCACGAAACCCGCCATGTCGAAATCGTTGACGGAAACGTATTCGTAAGACGCCGCTGTGATGTCGCCCGTCAGGGTGAAGTTGCCGATGGCGTCGAACGCGCCGCCCACGTCCGAGGCGCCAAGGTACAGTTTGCCGCCCGCTTCGACACGGCCCGTGCCACCCGCCGTGACGGAGGTCGTCAGCACGCCTGCGGCCCGCAGGTCGAGGTTGCCGGTCGCCGTCGCGGTGACGGTGCCACCAAAGCGGTTCAACGGCGCGTCGTTGATATCGCGCCCGTTCATCGACAGGTCACCGCCATTGGCCTGCAAATTCGCGCCGCCGGTGGTGATGATCGCCGTGCCCGCCTCTTGCAGCAGCGACTGGCCCGAGGTCAGCGCCAGCGCGCCGCCCGTGGTCAGTCTGCCAAGGCGCTGCGTGGTGGTGGTGTTGACCGTCAGGTCGCCGCCCGCCTGCGCGGTGATGACACCCGTCAGCGCGTTTGCCGCGCCAAGGGTGATCGCACCGCCGGCCGTCAGGCCAAGCGCACCGCCGACCGTCAGGGGTCCGGACTGGCTGATCCCGGTCCCGGCCTGTGCCGTCAGCGCGTTGGTCACCGCCAGCGTTCCGAACTGCATCGCGCCCGAGGCCGTCAGCGCGGCCGCGCCGATGGCGCCATCCGCAGACAGGTCTCCGGCAGCGGTCAGCGTCACGTTTCGCGCGTTCAGCAGCGTCACCATGCCGCCAAAGCTGTTGGCGGCATTGCCGAGGGTCACGGCATCCGTGCCCCGCGTGGTGATCCGCGACGTCCCCGCCACGGCAAGCGCGGCAGTCTGCGTCACGTCCCCGCCCGCGACGGCGGTCAGCGCGCCACTCAGGCCAAGGCGTGCAAAGGCCATCGCTCCGCTGTCGGTCACGGTCAGGTTCCGCGCCGTGACATCCAGCGCGCCCAGAATGTTGCCCGCGTTGGTCAGGCTGACATCGCCGGTGGCGGTCAGGGTCACGGTCCCGGCGACGTTGACCAGCGCCGCGCCAGACAGGCCGCCGACATTGGCCACCATCCGCGCCGCCGACAGCGTGCCGAGGCTCAGCGCCCCGCCCGCCGTCACGTTCAGGTCACCCGACACGCTCGCCGTCAGGGAAAGGTCGTTCACGTCGCGCAGGGTCAGCGCTGCCGCCCCCGCCGTGGTCACGGCCCCGAAATCGTTGCCCGCATGGTTCAGCTTGATGGCCTTGCCTGCGCCCGCGGCCAGCGTCGCCAGCCCGGCGGCACGGATCGCGCCCGTCTGGGTCAGCGTACCCGCCGAGGTCAGGCTCAGCGTGCCATCCACCGAGGCCCCGGCGATCACCAGGTCATTGATGTTGCTCAGGATCACGTTGCCGGTCGCGGTCAGCGTCACCGCGCCGGTCAGGCGCAGTTGGTCACGCAGCGTGATCGACCCGCCAGAGAGGATCGACGCGCCCGCAACGCTCAGCCCCGCCGCGGACTGTTGCAGCGCACCGGTCCCGGCATTGGCCGTCAGGCCGCCAGCGACGCTCATCGCGCCCAGGGTGATGCCCTGTGCCGACAGCATCGCATTGCCGGTGACGACCGTCGTCCCGGTCAGGGTCAGCGCCCCGGTGGTGGCCAGCGACAGCGCCTTGCCCACCCCCTGGGTCGAACCCGAGACCGACAGCGCGCCGGTGGCATTCAGCGTGATCGCCCCTGCATTGGTCAGCGTCACCCGCCCGGCAAAGCTGTTGGCCGCGTGGGTCAGCGACACGTCGCCGCCGCCCGCGAGGATCGTCGTGGTGGCCGCGGCAGTCACGCGCCCCGTGCCCGACACGCCCGCCGCAGAGCGCAGCACCAGCGCGCCCGACGCATTGACCGTCCCCAGCACCAGCGCGGTGGTATCGTTCACCGTGACCGTCGTGCCCGTCACGGACACCACGCCGCCAAGGCTGTTGGCATCGGCATTCAGCGTCACCGCCGCGCCGGTCACGGTCACGTCACCGCCGACCGACAGCACGCCCGAGGTCACGTCGCCCAAGGCGTTGACCGTCAGCCCGCCGCTCAGCGTCAGCGCACCCAGCGACAGCGCGTTGCTGTCTGCCAGCGTGACAGACCCCGCCCGCGTGATCGTCAACAGCCCGCCAAAATCATTGCCCGCATTGGCAAATTCGACCGAGGACCCCGCCCCTGCCGTCAGCGTGGTGGCACCTGCAACAACCGCCGCGCCGGTGCCGGTGATCGACGTATCCGCTGTGACGCTCAGGCCACCGGTCAGCGTCAGCGTGCCAAAGGTCAGAGCGTTGATGTCGTTGATCACCAGCGAGCCCGCGTTGACGCTCACCGCGCCCTGGAAGTCGTGGTCGGCGGTCAGTTCCACTGCTTGCCCCAGCGCCGTAATATCCGTGGTCCCGGCGACCACCCAGCCGCCCGCGTTGAACACGCGCCCGGTGGCATTGATCGTCAGGGTGCCACGCACGTCGGCCTCGACCAGGTGCAGCGCACCCGAGGCGCGCAGCGTCACGTCATCCGCCAGCCTCACCGTCACGGACCCGCCAAAGCGGTTCGCCGCATTGCCCAGCGTGATGTCGGACGGCGTGGCAACGCCATCGTTCAGCACGGTATCGCCGCTGACGGTCAGCGTGCCGGACTGGGTCAGAGACCCGCCCGCGTTGACATGCAGCGCGCCGGTCAGGGTCGAAGCGCCGAGGTCCAGAGCGTTCACGTCATTCAGTGTCGCGTCCGAGGTATCGCTCACCGCCACGGTGCCAAAGTCGTTGGCACCCGCCAGCACCACAGTGCCGCCATTGGCATCGAACGCCGCCGTTCCCGTCGCGGTCACGACGGTCGCGGAGCGCTGGGAGATCCCCGCGCCGGTCACGCTCAGGCCCTGCGTAGTCAGGTCCAGGAGCGTCGCCGCCTCGTCGCTGTCCACCGTCAGCTGGCCGGTCACCGAGCCGCCCAGGGCGATGGTATTGGTGTCATGCAGCACTGCCGACCCGGCATTCAGGGTCACGTCACCGCCAAAGTCGTTCTCGGCATGGGTCAGGGACACGGCCCCGGAGGCCGTCAGGTTGGTCGTCCCTGCCACGCGCACCGCGCCGCCTGCGCCCGTGATGGTGGACCCTCCGCTGGCAGTCAAGCTGCTGCCCGACACCGTGCCCAGCGTCATTGCACCTGTCGAGGTCAGCGCCAGTGTGCCGCCCGTGGACAGGCCCGCGCCCGTGCCGACGGTCAGCGAAGACGCCGACCCAAGCACCGCGTTGCGCGTCACTGCGCCGTTCACCGACAGGGAGCCCGACATGGTCAAGGTCAGGTCCTCGGCGCGCTCGACGGTCACGCCGCCGGTCAGGCTGCCGCCATTGTCGAGCGTGATGTTGTGGCCCGTGCCTGCCGACAGGACCACCGGTCCCGTCACGCTGGCCACGCCGCTGTCGGTCACGTCACCCGCCGCACGCAGGGTCGCGCCACCGGTCACGCTCAGCGTGCCGAGGTCGATGTTGCCCGCATCGGTCGTGCCGCTCAGCCCACCGGCGGAACCCGCCAGCGCCAGCGTGTTCACGTCGCGCAGCGTCGCCGTGCCCGTCGCCGCCAGCGTCACCGCGCCGCCAAAGTCGTTCGCACCGGTCAGCGTCACCGCGCCCGAGGAGGTCAGGCGCGTCGTGCCCGCCACCATCACCGGTCCACTGCCGGAGATCGTGGAACCACCCGACACGAGGCTCGCCGCCGACAGCGCACCAAGGCCAAGCGTGCCGCTGGCCACCACGTCCGCAGCCCCGGTCACCGTGCCGCTGACGCTCAGCGCGTTGGTGTCGCGCAGCGTCAGCGCGCCGACATTGCCCACGACCACGGACCCGGCATCGAAGCTGCCGCTTGTCCCCAGCGTCACCGCAGAGGCCCCCGTCACGCGCATCTCGCCCGTCACCGTCAGAGTGCCCGAGGACGTGAAGGCCCCCGGAGCCGCCACACTCAGGCGGCCAAGGGACCAGCTGTCGCCCGTCGCCAGGCCAAGGGCGTTCACCGCCGTGATATCCGCGCCCACGGCCTGCAAGGACCGCACGCGCCCGTTTGCATCCAGCAGGGACAGGTCGACCTGCTGGCCCGCCCGCACCTGTGCGATGTTCGCCGCGTTGACCCGGAGGGGCTGCGCATCGCTGCCGATGCTGCCGCCCGCGACCATCGTCACCGCGCCGCCGGCGGTGAAGGTGCCGCCGTTCAGGTTGCCGTTCGTTGCCGTCACCGACAGCGCGCCTCCCGTGGTCACGGTGCCCAGCACCGCCGACCCCTGTGCCGAAACGGTCACGGTCTGTGCCGACAGCACGCTGCCCGCTGCCGCCTGTACGTCGCCCGTCGAAGACGTCACCGACAGGGTCCCGCTGCCCGACCGGACGGCCAGGTTCGCGCCATTGCCCAGCGTCACGGTCCCCGTGCCGCTGATGGTCAGGCTGGTGTTCGCCGACAGCGCGCCGTTCACCGTCACCGGACCCGCGCCCGTGATGGAGATATTGCCGGTGGCATATAGCCCTTCGACCACGAATTCGATGCTTGAATCGGTGCTCGAGAAGGTCACGCCAGAGTTGTACTTGCCCGAGACGGTATAGACCTTGCGAAGCACGTTGCCCTGCGCGTCGCGGATGATCCGCAGGTCGGGATCGCTGGAAGTGACCACCTTCGCCGTGGTCTGCACGTCCCAGCCAATCGAGGCGATGCCCGTCGCCGCCGACATTGTGCCCGCGAATTCGAGGCCGGTCAGCGCCGCGACCGCCGCAACCGTCTCGGCTGCGCCACGGTTCACCTGGTCGTAATCCGCGATGGCGGTAAAGCGCGCCGCGATCACGTCGACGCTGGCGGGATAGTTGGCCTCCAGCGTGGTGCGGTCCGAAGCCGAGGTCGTCAGGCGCCCGTAACGCGTGTCGGAGGGCGAATCCACCAGGACCTCGCGCACGACACCGCTGGTACGGATCATCACCGCGCCTGCCGTGCCCACGTCGATCTTGTCGATCAGCACGCCGCCACGTCCTTCGAACAGGGGGCTTTCCTGCGGGATAGCGTTCTGGCCGGTCAGCGCCAGCCGCGCCGCCACCAGTGCCGCCTCGCCCGGGAAGACCCCGTCGTCGCCCGCGTGCACCGTCAGGCTGTTGCTGGCCGCGTCGGTCGCGATCGACACGTCGCGCAACAGCAGCGAGCCATTGGCGGCCACGTAGACCTTGCCGTCATTCAGCGCGCCGGAGAACTCCAGCCGCCCGGCGTTGGAAATGTCGATCACCTGGCCCGTCGCGACCTTTGTGATGGCCAGGTCGGCCACGTCCACGTCGGTGTTCACCCGGATCTCGCCCGTCGAGCGCGCCACCAGTGTTCCGCCGGTCAGCACTGCGCTGCCGACGATGGCCGAGTCCGTGCCCGTCGCGGTCAGGGCCACGCGGCCCGTGGCGTCGATCGAAACCCGGTCGAGGTCGATATCCTGCGCCGCGCTCAGCGTGACATGGCCATTCGACCCCTGCACGCTGGAGGCGTCGATGGTCACGGTTCCATAGACGGTTGCGCCCAGGTCCAGCGTGATCCGGCTCTGGTACAGATCCTCCTGGACAAGGGCCAAGTATTGCGCGCTGGCCTTCTGACCGGCGTTGCGCAGCTCTGTCGCGGCCAGCTGGCTGCCAGAGACGGTCAGGACGGTGGGCTTGGACACGCCGTTGTCCGTATGGGTGAAACCCGACACGGCGATGCCGCCCATGGCCCGCGTGCCCAGCTCGGTGCGGTTCAGGGTCAGGGTGATGTTTCCGTTCGTCGCCGCCTCGGCGTCCAGCCCGGTCAGCGCGTCGATCTGCCCGGCGAGCGAGGCCCAGGTGCCGCTGATCGTCTGGTTGATGATGCTACCTGCGGCGGTCGGCCAATCCAGCCTCAGCGAGAAAGTTCCCGTCTGCGTCGCGGGGGCCTGCAACACCATGGTGGTCGCCTGCCCGTTCAGGCGGGCGGTGACGTCGATGCCGCTGCGACCCATGACGGTCGGCGGAGTGGCGTTGCCATTGCTGTCGACCACGGCGATATCCGTGCCCAGCACCACCGTGCCGGTGCTGTCGACACTGATCCGCTTCAGCGTGCCAAGGCCGTCGGCATTGTTCGCCGCGACCTTGATCGACTCCGACAGCAGCGTCCCGAAGGGCGCCGCGTCAAACACGTACCAGGTCTGGCCACTGGCCACGAATTCCTCGACCACGAAAGCGGTCTGCGGCACGTAGACCGCGTAGGCCGTGCCATCGGCATCGGTCGGCGGGGCGGCTTCGATCAGGGTCTGGCTGCCCGTTGTCACGAGACGCCGCGCGCTGGTCTCGGTCACGCGGTTGCGGCTTTGCAGGTCGGAGCCGTCCGCCGTCAGCGTCATCTGCCCGATGGCCGCGCCGCTGGCCGTGCGGGTGACGCCCGCAAGCGTGATGTCGCGGCCGGAGGTCAGCGTGATCTCGGTCGCACCGGTGCTGGACCCGCCGATCACCAGGCTGCCGGTGGTGCGGATATCCTTGTCGGAAGTGACACGGATCACCTCGGCGGCATAGGTCTGCGCCGTGGACAGAACATAGGTGTCGCCGCTGTCGAAGGTCACGGTGTTCTGTGCGTCGAACCGGCTGTCCGCCGGGGTGACCAATGTGCCCGAGGCCACCAGCGTCAGGTTGCCCACCACACCACCGTTGACCACGGAACCACCCGACAGCGCGCTGAGCCCGCTGAGCCCCGCCAGCTGGCCGGTAAGGCCAAGCGCGCTGCGTGCCGTCGCGTCGAGGAAAATCAGGTCGCCGCCGCTTGCCATAACGGAAACCGAGGCGGAGTCCTGCCGTGCACCGATCACACCGACCCGCATGGCGGCGGTGGTCGACAGGGTCACGTCGCCCGCATCGGCGCGCAGGCCGCGCACGTCGAACACGCTGTGTCCCTGCGTGCCGCGCTGCGCGATGTCGATCCCGCCAGAGGTCGTGATGGCCTGTTCCAGAACCTCGGCATCCATCACCACGCCGGTGATGCCGGTCGCGGCGGTCAGGGCCACACTTGCCCCGGTGGACCGCGCTGCCTTCAGCTGGGTATCCGTGCCATTGCCGCGGATCGCGCCGCCCGTGGATATGATCTCCAGGTCCGGCCCGGTGATCGTGACGTTGTCCAGTTGGCGCACGTAGACGCCGCCGGTGATGTCCACGCCACCGCCGCTGATCGCCTGCGAGGTCAGTGCCGCGAGGTCGATGCTCTTCGCCGCCGTCAGCTGCACGGAACCGCCAGTGTTCACCAGCCGCTCGACCGCCAGGTCACGGGTGCCGGTGGTCGCCAGGTCCAACCGCCGCGCGGTGGAATGGCCCGCTGCCAGGTTCGCCATCAACCGCGCATCCAGCACCGCGATGTCGAGCCCCTCCAGCGTGACGCTTGCGGTCGCCCGCAGCGCCAGCCGGTTGGCCAGCACATCGGTGGTTACGGACCCGTTCAGCCCGGTGATGCCACCGGTTGCGCTGACCGTGACGTCGCCACCGCGGATCGTGCCAAGCGAGATCGCGTGCGAAGTCGCCGTGCCGCCCAGCGTTTGCAGCACCAGCGCCTTGTCGCCCGAGCCACCCGCCGTCACGGCATGGGCCACCAGCGCGCCGCCTGCCGCAACGCTCACGTCGCCCGCAGCGCTCAGGCTGGTGATCTCCAGCCCGTCGAGGTCCTCGAGACTAATGACGCCCGTGGTGCTGGTCGCAAGGGCCAGCGTGTCCACGTCAAAGGCAAATGCGCCCGTGGCCGAGCGGATGTCGCCGGTGGCCTTCAGGGTCATGTTCGCAGCACTGACCAGTCGGCCGTCGGACAGGATCGCGCCCGCCTTTGCGTCCAATGTCAGCATGTTCGCCGCGTTAACAACCGCATGATCCATCCGGATCGCGCCGCCCGAGCTGATGGTGATGTTGCCATTCGTCAGATGCGTCGCGGTCAGGTCGCTGTTCACGGCCAGCACCACGTCGCGCCCCGCGCCCGAGGTCAGCGTGATCGGACCAGAGGTCGTCACGCTGCCTGCCATCTCGACCTGCTGGCCGCTGGTCAAGGCGGCAGAGCCCGCCGTCAGCGTGCCATCCATGGTCAGCGTCTTGGCGGCGTTCACGGTCAGTGCACCGTCGATCGTGGCCGTCGAGGCCACGTCAAAGATCGCCTTGCCCTGCGTCGTGACGCTCAGTGCTCCTGCGTTGATCTCGGACGCGCTGTCGACCTTGCCGTTCGTCAGCGACAGGTCACGCAGGCCGAAATCGCCGCCCGCCGTGACCGTCACCGCGCTGGTCGTGATCACCGGATCACCGTTTTCGTCCACCGTGCTGCCGATCTTGCCCGAAACGACCGTCTTGCCGCCCGACGCGATGGTGATCGTGCCCGCCGACACCGAGGTGCCGTCATAGGGCTTCACGTTCAGCGAAGAGGCATCGTCAAGGTAGGTCACGTCGCGGTAGACCGTCTCGGTCACGGCGCGTTCTTCGTAGACGGTCTTCGTCGCGGTCTCCGACACCTTGGTGGTGGCGGTCTTCTTCACCATGTTGGGCTGGTTGTCGTAGATCACGACGGGCGCGGATTCCGCCTTGTAGGACAGGTTGGTCCGCTTGTCCGAGATGTTCGTGTAGATCGATTCCCAGTGGTAGACGTAGTTGCGGTATTCTTCCTCGTACTGGCCGTTCACGATCCGCCAGTCGGCGGCGAAATTGGACGCCTGCCCGGCATAGGTGCCCGACCCGTAAGCGTTCTCACTGCGCGTGCCGCTGGCGCTCAGGCCGTTGATCCAGCTTGCATCCGAACGGTAACGGACCGTGGTATCAACCCGGTAATTGACGTGGTTCGACGCCGCGCTGACCGTCGATCCACTGACCGAGCCCGAGTAATACTCGTTCACGCTCACCGAACCCCAGTGGTCAGAGATGTGGTCATCGCCGCCGCGCGCGCCACTGTCCTCTTCCCAGATCTCGTAACGGTAGTTCATGTAGCTGAAGGCCGAAGCTGCCAGCTCCGGTGTCGTGTAGGTCTGGAAGCCCGAGTACTGCTCGACGCCCGCCGTCCACGACTGGTGCCATTCGTACCCGTTGTAGCCAAACCAGCCCTTCAGGTATTCCTCGTCATTGCCGGATTCGTTGTCATGGCCATAGTGCCAGCCGGTGGTGTTCCATGTTGACTGCACGGTGCGGCGCTCGATCTCTGTGCCCGCCGCACTGGTATAGACGCCGTCGGTCGGGCCTCCCACGCGGGCCAGCGTGCGCATCAGCGTGTAATAGTTGCCGCTCACGCCCTGCGTCTTGATGCCCAGCGTGTCGGTCTGGAGCGAGGAGGTCGCATTGGTGAACTGGTTGGCCGAACCCCAAACCGACGCATAGTTCAGCGAGGCTTCACTGCGGTTGTTGATCACGAAGACGCGCTTCTGCCCGTCGCGGATCGACAGGTTGAACTCCAGCCCCTTGCCGTCGTCATCCGACAGGTAATAGTCGGTACTCATCTCGTGGCGGTTGCCCGTCAGGATCGAGGACGCCTGGTTATAGTTGACGTTGGCCTCGTCGTAGTACTTGCCCACGGTCACGTCCGACGTCACCGGCTTGCCGGTGCTGACGACCTTGGAGATGTCATCCTCCGCACCCACCGGGATGGTGATCCACTTGTCCAGCAGGCCATCGACCTGGATGTTCACCGTCTCCTTCGGCGTGCCGCCCGTCATCCAGCCCGGGGTCCAGGAGGTGGTCGCGACCGCGCCGTTCTCCTTGCGGACCTGCTGACCGGAACCGGTGGTGTAGACGAAATCGTAATGCCGCTTGTAACCCAGTTGGTTCAGCACGCGCGTTTTCTGGTCGTCGGTCAACTCGTTCCAGACCGCGTTGGTATTGGGTGCCTGCACCGAACCCGCTGCGCCCGGGACGCCCCAGTCGATCACCGGGGCAGAGCTGTTCTCGGACCCCAGCGACGAGCTGCTGTTGCGGTAATCCACACCGTGGATGAAGTACTGCAACACCTGCGTGCCGTTCGAATAGCCGTTCTGGCGCAGCTCGAAGGCAAAGGTGTGGTTCGTCGTGCCGACGGGGATGGAATTGTACCCTTCCTGCACGAAGAAGGTGGTTTCGACGAACTTTACCACCTCGATGTCAACGGTGCCCACGGCGACCTGCGTGTAGCCGGTGATCACCTCTTCGGCCACGCGCTCGGACCGGGTGATGGCAAACTCCACGTCGTAGCCGGTCGAGGAGGTCGAGCCGGAGTCGACGATCACATCGCCGCCCGCGCGCATCTGCACGTCGCCTTCCGATTCCACCGTGCCCGCGCCCAAGACGTAGATCGACCCGCCGGTCAGCACCGGGGTAAAGCCGGGCGTGCGCAGTTGCGCAGGGGTGAGAGACGCGAGGTCGACACCGGCGCGCAGCACCAGCGTATCGGTGGCGCCGGGGTCCTGCGTCTGCACCGCGCCCAGAACGACGATCTGCGAGGATGCATCCAGCCAGAGGGCCGAGGCCGCCTCGACCGCGCCCGCGACGCTGATCGTCGTGGCCAGCAGGTGCGCCGTGCCATCGGACTGGATCGCGCCGCTGGTGCCGCCACTGGTGGCCGAAGCCACGCTGATCCCGCCGCGCGCCTTGATTTGCACCAGGCCATCGTCGTCGTCGGCCTTCATCTTGCCGTTTTCCATGACCGAGACGTCCTGCGCCTCCACCAGCAGGTTGGCGCCGGCGATGATGTCGTCGGTGACGTGGATCTGTGCCGCGTCCAGGCCGGTCAGGGTGATCGTTTCCGGCAGGCCCTCGCCCGAGGTCTCGCCGATCTTGCCGCCCAGCCGCAACGTGCCGCCGCCCTTGATCGAGACGGTGCCATTCTCGGCCATCGTGTCGATGACCGACCCCGAGACGCGCTGGTTGCCCGCGTCGTAAACCGCCTTCTCGGTCTCGACCGAGTAGGCCAGCGGGTCAGAGATGCCGCCGTAGATATCCACCGCCGTATGCGCCCGCAGGAAGCCGGCCAGCAGCACGCGCCGCTGCACGTCGACGTCCACCACGCCGCCTGCCTGGTCGGCGTAGATCTGGCCGTTCAGAACCACGTCGCGCTGGCCGGTGACGGTGATCGTGCCCGAGGCATCGGCCGCGACGTTCTCGACCACCACCTGGCTGGCCGCGTCCACGTAAAGTCCCGCGCCCTGTACCACGCCACCCGTGCGCAGCATCGACGCCGCGCCGCCGTTCAGCGTGACATTGCCGGTAGCAAAGACCGACCCGCCGCGCACAGTGCCGCCCTGATCGGTGCCACCCAGCCGCAGGCTGTCGGTCGCCGTCAGCTTCACCGAGGCATTGTCCGCCGAGGCCACGAGGCTTTGGGCGCCATTGTGGTCCTGCACCGCCGCGCCGGCGTGCAAGGTGCCCATGACGGTCATGGTCTTGGCCGACAGGTCAATGGTCGACCCCGCAGCAGAGGTGCCGAGCAATACGCCCTCTTCGACGCGGAAATCACCGTTCAGGTCGGCGCTGATCTGATCGCGCGCGTTGACCGTCGCGCCCCGGTTCGAGTTCACATCACCCAGCACGACGCTGGCACCGGCAAAGGCCACGGTCTGCGCCTTCAGCACGGCATCCACCACCGTCAGGCGGTTGCCAGCCGTCAAGGCGAGGTCGCCCGCCGCCGTCAGGTTCGTACCGATATCCAGTGCGTTGTCCGCCGTGATGCGCACCTCCGCGTCGGACCCGCTGGCAAATGTGCTTGTGATCACACCCTGCACGTCGACATTCGCGCCCCGGATCGACAGGTCGCCCGCCGCGAGGATGCGCCCGAAATCGCGGGTCAGCACCACGTCGCCATGCGCCGAATCCACGGAAATCGTCTGGTCGTCCCGTGTCGTCTCGATCGTGCCGTTGAGGTAGATCTCCTGATCGCCCGCCAGGTTGATCGCGCCACCCGCCTGCAACACGCGCAGCCGCGCGGTGGTGTCGATATCCAGCGCCCGCGCCGCCGTGCCCCCCGTCAGGGTGATGGTGCGCGAGGCTTCGACCAAGCCTTGCAGGTGCAGGGTGCCCTGCGCCGACAGGGTCACGTCGCGGTCGACGCCATGGGCGATGATGTCGCCCTCGATCAGGCTGTACTGCCCCAGCGCAAAGCTGATGTCGCCATCCACGGTTTCCAGCACACCGGTGGCATCCAGGCGGATGCCGCCATCCAGCGAGGCCGGATCGGTAAAGCTGTTGATCGCTGCATAGGCGCGGATCTTGCCCGCGATGTACAGCTCGCCATTCGGCCCGGTGGCCGAACCGAGGTTGATCACGCTGCCCTGCGCCGCCGCATCCAGCGCATAGCGCTGACCCGACACCAGTTCCGCCGCGCCGTCAAACGTCACGCCCAGCAAGTCCGCATTCACGTTGCGGGCGTCGGCCTTCACCTTGATCTCGTAGGGCGAGACGAACGCGAGCCGCCCGTCGCGCATGATCACGTCGAGGTCAGGCACGGAGTCGGTGCTGTTCGGAGACGCCGCCTTCACCCCGGCGATGCCGGTGTAGGTGGTTCCCAGCGCCGGCGTCACGCCCGGCGCGTCGGTCTGGATCACCTCCCAGACCGCCGTGTCCCAGGCCGCGCGGATATCGCCCTGAAGGTCGGTGATCGAGGTATTCCCCGCCGTGACGCTCAGCGGCAGGGACAGAACCGTCTCCACGGTGAACCCAAGCCGGTCGTATTGCATCACCACGGACACGTCCTGCCCCAGCGTGCCGTTCACGCTGACCGGCCAGCCGCCGAGGTCGAGCATGTTCACCCAGGCGGGGGCGAGGATCTTCACGTCGCCCTTGCCCGCGAGGTTGATGACGGAATTCTCGCGCGTGGTCGTCACCGCCACGGACCCGTACAGCACCAGCCCGGTGCCGTCGTACTGGCGCTCGTCGTCGCCCGCCACCGGCGTCCGGTTGTCGATGCCGCCGATCACGTCGATGCGCTTGCCCGCCGTGATGTCGGTGCCCAGGACGACCTGCCGGTCGGCCTCGATCAGGATCACGGAATCCACGTCATAGGCATCCAGGGTCCGGCCCTGGTACTTGCCCGCCACGGTGTCGCGTTTCTCGATCACCCGGCCACCGGACAAGAGCAAGCCGTAGACGTCCACGTCCCCCGCGCCCTTCAGCGAGATCGACCCGTCGACATAGGACCCGCCCGCCGTGCGCGACCGCGTGCCATCGGCCGCGTAATCCCAGGTGCCCTCGACCACGATTTCCGAGGCCGCGTTGACCACCAGCCCGGTGCCCGTCACCGCGTCGGCGCCACCGATGGCATCCACCGCGCGGCTTGCCCGCACGTAGCCGCCCGCATCGACGATGCGCCCGTCCTCGGTCTTGACCAGGCCGCCAAAGATCACCCGGCTGTCGGACCGCACCAAAACGTCGCTTTCGCGCCCGGTCCAGGCGACATACTTGTCCACCAGGAAGGTCTCGGTCGAGCCATCCGGCTGGACACGGTCCTCGTAGGTCTGCACCAGCCGCCCGCCAGAGATGATGTTGCCCAGCAGTTCCGCCCGGCCCGTCGAGTTGATCGTGATCACCGACCCCGCGCCATTGGCGCCAAGGCCCCCGGCGGTCAGGCCACCGGCGCTGTTGATGTACAGCGACAACGGGTTCTCGAAATCCGAGGACAGCGCGGAATACATCTTCTCGCCATCCCAATGGTCATCCGCACCCGCGATCCCGCCCGTGACGGTGATGTCGCCGCTGGTCAGGATGCCCTTGCCGATCAGCAGCTGCTGCCCGGCCTCCAGGTCGACCGAAGCGCCGCCGTTGCCCTGCGCATCCAGGGTAAAGACCACGCCGTTCTCGGTGGACCGGCCACCCGCGATCAGTGTGCCAAAGATGTCGACGTCCTGCGCGCCCTTCGCGGCGATGGAGGACCCCGCCGCGTTTGTCTGGATCCACGCCAGGTGGTCAAGGTACACGGACGAGCCGCGCGTATCGGCGCTGGTGCCGCTGTGCGCCTCGCCGGTCAGGGTCAGGCCGCCGAGCATCGTCACGGCGCGGTCGGTGGTGACCTTGCCATCAACATAGAGGAATTCATCGGAATGCAGGGTCACGTCGGCCCCCGCCGCCGGGGCGGTGACATAGCCGGTGACGATCACCTCCTGCGCCGCCGACAGCACCACGGGCCGCGCCGAAAGGCTGACCATGTCGCCCGACATCCACAGGCCGTAGCCGCCGGTATGCTCGGCAATGTAGCTCAGTTCGTTCGTCACCCCGATCAGTTCCAGCGTCGAGGTCTTGCCGAAGATCGAGTACTTCGCCTGGTAATCCGGGTTCTCGACGTTGCCCGCAAGCTTCGGCATGCCGTAGACCAGCCCGTCATAACGCTGGTTGCCGCCAGCGAATTCCATGGCACCTGCACCGGCGATCGACCCCGCCAGCAGCATCTCGGCCCCGGCGGTGACCTTCACGTCAGCCCCGCTGGCCAGCGTCACCAGTTGCTGGATCGTCTGCGACGGGTCGGCCGGGTTCGGCACGGTGACGTAATCCGTGCCTGCCAGCAGCGCCGAGCCCTTGTTGATCGACACGAGGTCATCCGAGGACAGGTCCATCGAGGAATTCGCCCCGGTCGACTGGATCACGCCGCCTTCGAGCAGGAACAGCGGCCCGCCCGCGTCCACCGTCATGACCGACCCGGTGCCGTTCAGCAGGACGCTCGCGCCCACCTCGACCGCCGCGGCAGTCGTTATGTCGATGGTACTGTTGTCACCCGTGGTCTCGATCACGGAACCCACGTCCATGGTCAGGCTCAGATGCCCGGCCTGGTGCAGGTAGATCGGCGTCAGGTAGGCATCGGTGCGGACCGAGGGGTCCTGCTGCGAGGTCACGTCGATATCGACGCTGCGCGTGCCGCGCACCCAGCCCCCGACCGAGATCTGCTCCTCGGCGGTGATCTTCACATCCATGCCCGACACGCCGGAATCCCGCGCACCCATCAGGTCCTGGATGTTCTGCGAATTGATGCGCAAGAGGCGGGTCTGAAGCTCGACCAGGTCGGCGGGGGCGGTCACGTCGCCCATCACCGTCATCACGTCGGACAACAGGCGAGTGTCGTCGCGCAGACTGGCGTTCTCGGACCCGGCAGGGCGGGCCACCGGCCCGGCATTGTCCGGCATCTTGACGAATTCGGCGTCCTTCAGGTCGCCGATCAGCATCGTGTTGCCCACGTCGCGCCGCCCGATGACGATCTGCGCGAAGCCGTCCTTGATCGCGGCAATATCGCGCGAGCCCATGAACAACCCGCGCTCGGGCTTCGACTGGTCGTCGCCCGGTTCGCCGTCCGCCACCGTATCACGGTTGGCGCGCGCGATTTCAACGCCGCGGATATCCTCGGCGGCGGTGCCCAGCACGGTGTGCCACACGTCGCGTTGCGAACGCAGCGTCAACCCGCCGGTGCCGACAATCCGGTTCGCACCCGAGCTGAAATCCATGTCGTCGGCGTTGAACTCAATCTGCGCGTCAGACTTGTGCGCCAGCACGTGGCCCGAAGCCAGCGTCAGCAGTGCGTTCGTGCCGGACAGGTCGATCACCAGGTCGCCGTTGGCCACCTCGATCGCCACGTCGGCGCGGATGTTGGCGCGGTTCTTGCGCAGGATGTCCCGCCATTCCGCAGCCGCCGCCCCGGCGCGCGTGACCCAGGTCGCGCCGCTCTCCCAGTCGTCCTCGGCGGGGGTCGCCTCGATCTGCAACCCGGCATTTTCGTACCGGTCGAGCACCTTCTCCTCGATCAGGGTCAGGTCGTCATCCTCGCGGATCGCCACGTCCCCCGTCCCGGTGGAGGATGTCGCAAGCGTCATCTCCTTCACGCGGGTGTGGATCGGCGTGTCCTTGGTGCCGATGGCGTCGCGCGCCTTGATCATCAGGTAGCCATCTTCGGCGGCAATGGTCACGCCCGCCGCATTGGTCACGCTGCCATCGGCGGCGGTGACACGCATCCAGCTGGCGCCATCCGTGCCCGCCGCCAAGTCGGCCGAGGACGACACGTTCGCATTGATCCGGATCGAGGCATTGTCGCCCACCACCCGCAGGTCCATCGCGCCGCTGTTCAGCAGCGTCACGTCATGCGCGATGGTCAGGGTGGTTTCCTGTTCGAGGATCACGCCCTGCGCCATCAGCGCAGAGAACTGCGTGATGGTGTGGGCAATCGCCCGCAGCTCGGTCGCGCCAAGGTCGATGACGGTCTGCCCGTCCAGCGCGACAAAGCCCACGTTGCCACCAAAGGACCGCACGGCGGTGTCCTCGGTGCGCGCGCCCTTGCCGGTCAGGGTCAACCGGTCGACGTCGCCGCTGGTATAGCGGATCTGTTCGCGCCCGTTGGAGATTACGCCATTGCCCAGCCGGATCGCGTCCGCCTGCGTGCGCGCCGCCGTCTGTTCGAGGATGATCTCGTCGAAGTCGCTGCCGGTTTCCACGATGCGGAAGGTGCCCGTATCGCCCTGCGCCGAGGCACGGCCCATGCGGAAGTTGTAATCGTCCTCGCCACCCGTATCGGTGACGACCGTCTCCCACGCCGGGAAGGCGGTAGTGTAGAGCGTATCGGCAAAGCCCGACAGGGTAATGCGGTCCACGGTCAGGCGCGACACGCGCACCTCCCCGTCGGACCCGTTGTCCGTCACCGTCACGCCCGACTTGGTGATGGTCGCGGTCACGCCATTCGCCATGCCCGAGAAGTCGAGGCCCGTGCTTTCATCCCGGTCATCCTGGATGCGATCATTGCCATAGGCCTCGGCAAAGGCGTAGGTATCCGCCCCCGCGCCGCCCGCCAGCCGGTCGTCGCCCTCGCCGCCCTGCAACCAGTCGTTGCCCGCAAGGCCGGTGATCCGGTCATTGCCCGCGTCACCGTAGATCGAGTCGTCGCCAAAGCCGCCCGCCAGGACGTCGTCGCCTTCGCCGCCATGGATGGCAAAGCCGTCCGACTGCGCCGTCGTGGTCACGAAATCACCCGGAGTGTATTCGCCCGCGACCCCCTTCTCGGTGGAAGGGGTGAACTCACCTCTCTCGTATTGCCCGACCCTGATGGTGTCCTTGCCCGCGCCCCCGCGCAGCTCGCCGCCACCGGTGTTGACCAGCAGCGTGTCCTTGCCCGCGCCGCCGTCGATGTCGAAGGTCACCCCCGACAGGCGCGTCGCGTCCATCGAGTCATCGCCCTCGCCGAAGTTCGCCACGACCTTCCGCACGCCGCTGAAGGACTGGTACCAGTTGTCCCACTCGACGTTCACCGTGCCGCCCGACCCCGACAGGATCACGCTTTCGCCCGCATCGGTGGTGCCGAAGTACTTGCGCATCTGGGCGCGCGTGCCGAAGTTCAGGTACAGCGTGTCGCCCTGTTTCTCGGCCAGCACCGGCTGGACGCGCGGTGCCTCGAAGGTGGTTTCGAACAGGCGCAGGCGGAACAGGTCCTGGTCGTACAGGGTGATCGTCTTCACCCAAAGGTCCAGCTCCACGAAGGCGCCCAGCACCAGGTCCGCGTGCAGCGACAGGTTGAACAGGTTCAGCGGGTTGGGCGTGCTGCTCTGGTAGTTGAGCATCGTCCAGATTTCCGAACCCCGGATGCGGCCATCGCTGATCCAGGTGGTCTGCGACGGGATCACGTAGCCCCAGTCGTCCTTCACCAGCAGCGGGCGCGCGATGTCCTGCACGTCCAGCCCGGCGCCGAATTCGACGCGGCCCTTGCCGCCGCCCGCGATGGGGCCGACGTTCACGCCCAGCTTGAGCCCGATCCAGGCATCGAGGGTGAATTCGTCCTTCTCGACACCACCGGTGCCCGCGACGATGGACCCGTTGCGGAACTCCGGCAGGGTCCAGTCGGCAAGGAAGAAGCCGTCCAGCGCATCCAGCGGGTCCTCGGATTCCAGCGCCTTGCGGATGCCGTAGGTGTCATAGCCGAACGCCAGGTCGGCCTCGGCCGAGACCCCGCCAAAGGCGGAGATCTTGAAGTTGATCAGCCCCGGGATGATCGGGATCACGCCCAGCAGAGCCTCGAATTCCGCGCGTGCCTCGAGCAGCGGCAATTCGTAGGTGAACAGGATCGCGTCGCCGCCCGACAGGATCGACATCCAGTTGTCGAGGTCCTTGAGGTATTCGAAGGTCTTGAACCCCGAACGCGGCGTGGACGATGTGCCCTTCTTCACGGTCGTGCCGGAGGAAGACGAGGAGGACGAGCCCGAAGACGCCGCCTCCATCGCGCGCAGTTTCGCGTCCAGCGCGGCGCTGTCGCCGGTGTTGCCCGTGGCCGCCGTGCCGGTCAGCACGCCCGATCCCAGCCCGGCAATGTCGCCCAGCAGGATTTCGCCCGTGTCGCCCCAGCCGCGAATGGTATCGGGCAGGTCGTGCACGTAGACGATGGCCTTGAAGAACGCCTCGGGGATCTGCGGCTTGCCCTTCAGCTTCAACATGCCGTTGACGAAGCCCAGGGGCGAGGGCGTGATGCCCACGTTTTTCAGGAAGTCCAGCTCGCTCAGCTCGGTGATCATGAACTTGGCAAAGTCGTAGATCGGGTCGACGGCGTCCGACACGTCCTCGGTCAGCGGCAGCAGGAAGTCATTGACAAAGCTGCCCACGTCGACGCGCAGCCGCTCCAGCGAGATATCCGGCGCGCGCAGCTTCTGGCCGATCTGCCAGTCCCAATCCATCACGAGGTTGGCACGCAGCTTCGGCAGGGCGATGGACCCGCCCGCATCCACCGACAGGGTCAGTTGCAGGTCGACGTCGCTGTCCACCTCGAAGGCGATGCCAAAGGACTGGCTGAAGGATTGCGACAGCAGTTTCGACGCGGAGAGGCGGCCACGGCCGTCGCCCTTGACGTCGATCCCCAGCGTGGCCTGTGCACCCGAGGCCTCGCCGTTCGGCTTGGCGTCCACCACCTCGGCGTCGAAGAACAGCAACGACCCGGTGGCGGTGAAGGGCGTGTCCTCGTCGTCGCCACGCAGGCGGGCCGAGGCCTCGACCCGGATTTCGGGCGCGCTGCCGGTCTCGTCGTCCTGCGTGACCAGGTAGAACCCGTCGGAAACCGAGATGCCGAAACCGAATTCCCAGGTCCAGCCCGCCTCGAACTGGAAGCCGCCGTCGATATCCATCGAGAAGCCCGGCAGGTCGAAGTCGAGCGGGATGTCAAAGCCCGTGGACAGCAGGTCCTGACCCAGCTCCATCTCGATCTGCAACGCATCGGCGTTCTCAGGCGGCAGGTCGCCCGCCGCCCAGTTGCCCAGCTTCACCCCGGCGCGATCATACCAGCCGACTGCGATATCCTCGATGTTGACCGTGCCGTCATTGTTCATGTCGCGCACGATGTTCAGCCCGTCGACGCCGAACAGTGACCACAGCGAGTTGCGCACGATGCCGGTGGTGCCGCCTTCGGAGGACAGCTTTGCTCGCAGGTCACCCAGGAAGCCCACGCGCACGTCCTGCACGAAGTTGCCCGCCTGTCCCAGCTTGTCCCCGATCAGCGGGATGTCACGGCTGATTTCATCCTGCAGCGTGTCCTGCACCATCCCCAGCGCGAAATCGACACCATCCAGCAGGCGGCTCGGGTCGTTGATCATGCCCAGCAGGGAGAATTCGCCCAGGTACTGGTCCATCACTGACTGCGCATCCGGCACGGTCAGGGTCAGCACCTCGCCGTCGACCAGCTTGCCCGACGCCATGTCCATCAGCACGCCAAAGCCCTGCGGCGTGTTCATGGTGAACGATCCCAGCGCGATATCCGGGATGCTCGACCCTTGCAGGCGCATCGGCAGGTTGGCCTGCAGGTTGCCGCTCAGCGTCACGCTGTAATTGTCGGACAGGCGTTCGTCGAACAGGTAGAACCGCCCGTCATCGGGCGTGCTGCCCGCCTGCTGGTCGAGCCTGACCATCAAGGACGCATAATCCCCGGTGGTGGACGCCAGCCCGTCGCCGTCGATGGCGATCCAGCCGTCGGTGATGCCGATCTGCGCCACGCCCGCGTCCAGTTGCAGGTCGAGGCCCGTGCCGCGCGCCGCGAGGTTGAGCGAGGCATAGGTGCCGCGCGCCCGCGTCGGGTCCACCGCCTGGCGGTACTCGATCTCCACGTTGGTAAAGGTGCGGCCGGTGTAATCCGCCGTCTGCGACCCCGACAGCAGCTGCACGTCGACGCCCAGCTGTTCCGACAGCCAGTCCTGCACGTCCTGGATGGCGCTCATGCGCCGCCCGGCCAGCTGGCCCTTGCCATGCGCCGTGTCGGTGTTCGCCCCTTCGGTCGAGGTCAGCCAGCCGGTGTTCACCTCGGCCCAGACGCGGGTCACGTCGCGCCCGGTCTCGCCGATCATCCGCCGCATCTGGGCAAGGATCGCCTGCCGCTGGTCCTCGGCCAGGGTCGAAGACCCGCGCGCGAAACTCACCGTGCCAAAGGCCGCCGCCGTGGTCTTGGCCACGCGCGTCGGGTCATAGTCGTAAAGGAACGTCTCGATCCCGTCCGCCGACAGGATCACGCCGGCGTGCAGGCGCAGCTTTGCCAGCACGTCCAGTTCGATATCGCCCGAGCCGCTGACGAGGTCATTGGCAAAGTCGAACCCCGCCAGCCCGTCCGCGCCGACGATGGCCGCCAGCTGCTGGATATCCAGCGCCAGGCCATAGGTCTCGCGGAAGGACTTCTGGATGTTCATGTGGATGTCCAGCACATCGCCGTTCATCCGCAGCGCGAATATCTGGTCCTCGGCGGCCAGTGTGTTGTCGTCGTTGATCCCCAGCGCGTTCTCGAACAGCGCCTCGATGGCGTCAAACGCGGTCTGCGGGTTCTCCGCCGCCGCCTCTACCTGCGCCAGGATCTCGTCGACAAACGGGAAGGCATCCGCGAGGCTTTCGCCGATCCCCGGCAGCACCTGGTCATAGAAGGGCTGATCCTCGATCACGCCGCGCAGCAGGTCCAGCCCGTCACGCACCGCGCCGACGATATCGGCCAGCGACATGTCGCGGAAGTTGAACAGGTTGCTCAATTCCGGGTAGATGACGACGATGTCATTCGCGCCCAAGCGCCCCTGTTCGACCAAAAGGTCGAGGTTGGCGGCATAGTTCGGGTCCTGCGCCACGGTGACGAAATCACCGGGGTTGAACAGGTCCAGCGCGGTGATCGACACCTCGGCATTGGGCGCAAGCGGGATATCCCCGCCAAAGCCCGGGTTCACCGTCAGCCCGCGCAGCGTCGCATTGGCGCTGCCGGTCGCCTCGATGACGATGTCGCCAAAGCCCACTTCGGTCAGGCCGAAACGGGTATCGCCCGCCACCACCGCGTCGGCATTGCGGTCCAGCCGCGCCGACACCTGCGCGCCGATATGCACGCCCGAGCCACTGCCCGCGCCCCCCGCCGTGGCGCTCATCGACCCGATGCCCAGCGTCACGTCCAGGTCGCGCACATCCAGCGAGACTCCGGCGCTGACCGCCACGTCCTGGATACCCAGGGAGGTCTCGCCCTCGCGCAGCACAAACCCGAGGTCCACGTCGCTTTCGGCCACGGCGCGGTCCAGCACCACGAGGTGGTCGTTGCGGTAGCCCACGACGGTGTATTTCTCGCCGCCCAGTTCCAGCCCGTAACCGACCATGGTCGAGTCGAAGATGAAGGTGTCATCCGCGAACAGCTCCGACCCGGCGGTGGTCCGTCCCGCCGCGCCCGAGTATGTCTTGCCGTCAAGGTCGATGAAGAAGCCCAGCTGCCCCGCGACATTCACCGTCATGCCACCCACCGCGTTGGTGGACAGGCTCAGCGTATCGTCGCCGATATCGAGGCTCAGCGGCACTTCCAACGGCTCGAAGGTATGCGCGAACTGCATCGGCACGACAAAGGCGCGTTCCAGCGGGTCGTAGCTGATGGAAATCCCCGGCGGCAGGATGCCGGAGTTGTTCACCGCCGTCATGAATTCCTGAAGCGTGCGGATCTTCTCGCGCCGCTCGTGCACCACGACCTCGAAGGTCCCGACCGCCGTCACCGTGGCAGGCAGGACCGCCGTGCGCGCATCCGTCACCGACGACACGGTGTAGGTGCCCACAGCAGACCGCACGCCGTTCACCGTCTGGTACAGCGTCACCTCGCGCCCGTCGAACAGGCTTTCGTCGAACCCGCCAAAGGCCGAGGTCAGGCGCACTTCGACCGTTTGCGTCGTGCCGCTGGTGATCACCGTGGGGGCCACGGTCAGCCCGTCGAAGGTGCTGACCACCTCCATCGGGCGGTAGAAATCGATCCGGTCGTAGACGTTGGTCTCGAAGGCCTCGCCGAATTGCAGGACCGTATCCAGCCCCGTGCCGATGAAGGGCAGCTCGGTCGCGAACATGTCGCTGTAGCGGATCTGTTCCAGCGTATCGAGGAAGTCCGGGAACATCTGGATGATGTCCACCACCGACACGTTGCGGAAATCCAGAAGCGAGTCGAAGTCGCGCAGCTCGAACTGCGGCAGCCCGTTGGCGATGAAATCGCCCGAGGCGAGAATGCGCGGCACCGTCCCGCTGGCCAGGTCCAGCGAGCCGACAGCCGCGTAGACCGGCAGATCCACCTCGAGGTTGGAGCGTTCCAGCACGTTGCGGTAACCTGCGGTGGTTTCCTGCACGTGACCCGCCAGCGACAGCGCAATGCGCCCGGTCTCCCGCGCGCGGTCCCCGATGGAGGCGCCCAGCGGGCCAAAGCTCGCCCCGATCACCACGTCATCGACCGATGCGCTCAGGTCATATTCCAGCCGGTCCAGCGTGAAATCCGCATCCCCCGTGGTCCAGTCGAACGACAGGGTAAAGCCAGAGGACACCCGGCCCGACAGGTTCAGCGTCACGTCCGCGTCCAGTTCCAGCGGCACGTCGAAGGGCAGGTGGTCCAGCCCCGCCGCGATCGCCTCGCCCAGCGTCAGGCGCAAGGAGCGGTTGATGGTCAGCGTGTCGTCGAACACCACCCGCAGGCCGTTGCGGTCGGTGACCAGTTGCAGCGCGTCATCGGCAAAGCCCAGGAGCGGCAGCCAGTTGGCACTGAGGTAATTCACCAGCCCGGCAAGGCTGGGGTCCCCGGTGCCGCCATAGGTCGGCGCGGGCAGCGCGCCGATGGTGCCCGTCATCTCGCCCATGTAGCGCTGCACGTAGTCGCCGAAGGACAGCAGCACATCCGCGCCCACCAGTTGCGTCAGCGAGGTGCCCAGCAACGGCAGCGTCACCGCCAGCGGGTTTGTATTGACGTTCTCGCCATTGACGTATTCCGGCGAGATATCCGCCTTCAGGTCGCTGATGGTTTCGCCGATGCTCTCGGTCGCGTCGCCCAGCACCCCGGTCAGTAGCACGTCGAGGCTGCCAAAGTCGATGCGCGTGTCCTGCGTCGCCGCCGCCGTCTTCAGCGCCAGCGCGCCATCCGCCAGCGTCAGGCTGCGGTCGACCATGCGCCCCAGCGAGTTGCCTTCGACATAGACGGTCCCGGTCAGGCCCATCACCGGCGTGTTCACCACCGCCGTCGCCTGACCCGAGATCGCGTAACCCGGCGTGCCGTTCGCACCCGTCCCCGCCAGCAGGGCAAAGCGCCCAGCCGTCAGCGACACCTCCGACCCGGCAGGCAGGTCGAATTCCGTGGTGAAGTTCGTCACCCCGAGCAACAGCATGCTGCGCCCGTCCACCGTCTCGCGGCTGATCAGGATGTCGCCTTCGAACTCGGCCACGTCCAGCACGTCGATAGTGGCATGACCGCTGACCGTCAGGTTGCCCGCCCCGTCAAACGAGGCCGCAAGCGTGCCATCCAGCGTCACGCCCGGCACGCCGGTCAGGCTGACCGCACCGCTGACCGACCCGGACCGCGTGCCATCGTCACGCAGCACCAGCGTGCCCGCCACGTCCTCCAGCGCCAGGGCGACACCGCCCACGCGCAGGCCCATCTCGGCATCGCTGGCGGTCACGGACCATGCCGCTTCCGTTGCGTCCCGCTCGACGCTGAAATCGCCGGACAGGAAGGCCCCGCCGAGGTTCAGCTCCGCGTTCGCCTCGAAGGCAAAGCGTTCGCCCGCGTCGTCCAGCACCAGCACGGCACCATCGCGCGCAACCTCGCGCGTCAGGCTGCTGCCCTGCCAGTTGATCGCCGGAACACCCGTCCCCAGCGCGCGGTTCAGTTCAAAGCGCGCGTCGGTCACCTCGGCCAGCGTCAACCCGTTGAAGCCCGCCTCGCCGACCTCGGCCAGCGCAGTAACCCAGCGCCGCTGCGCACCGGTCTGTTCCAGTGAGACCGCCGCCAGCAGCTGCGTATCGCGCAACGACACGCCAAAGCTTTGCCCCGGCAGTGCCGTCGCCTGCAAATCGCCGCCCGCGATCAGGATCTGGTCCACGGTGGCGGTCCCGCCACCCACCAGCGCCACGGTCTGCGCTTTCTTCACCTCGATGGACAACTCGCCCTCGGCCCGCAGCACATCGGCCACGGTCAGGGTCATGTCACCACGCAGGCGGGTTTCGCCGTTCAGCAGGTCGACGTCATAGACCCCATCCGCCGTGGCCACGCCTTCGGCCAGGTCGGACCCCCAGCGGTTCATGGCGAATTCCAGCGTCTCGGCCTCGACCGTCACGGTCGAGCCAAGGCCAAAGGTCACGTCGCCCTCGAGTTGCAGCGCATAGCGCGAGGCGATGTATTGCTGATCCCGCAGCAGGATCGCGCCGCCGCCATTGTCCAGCGTCGCGGTGATCCCGCCAAAGTCGCTGATCGACCCGGCAAGGTTCGACAGGCCGATCCGAATATCCGTGGTGTCGATACCATCGACCTTGTGGTTGACGATGCCGATGGCGGCATCGCCCGTCACCGTGCCGAAATCGCGGATGGCAAAGGCCGCGTTCTTGACCACCACCTCGGTCCGGTTCAGCCCGTCCGCAAAGGTCAGCTGACGCGCCGCACCATTCATGCCCGTGGGGATGGACAGGTCCACCGCCTGCCCCAGCCGGTTGATGCGCAGCGTGCCTTCGGCGGACATGCTCACCGCACCGTCAAAGCCGCGCACAGCGACGTCGCCCGCTGCCTCAAGCGCGAAGGTCGCTGCCGTGTAGGCGCCGCTGTCGTCCTTGTTCTGCATCACCAGCAGCGCCAGCGCGCCGTTGGACAGGCTCAGCCCGTTGCTGGCCGTGCCGATATCGGCGGTGACATTCTGCGCGCCGATCATCAGGCGATCCGGCACCGGAGCGACAAAGCGCGACAGGCCAGCCACCACGGTCGGCACGGTCCGCCCGACGAAACCACCCTGCGCCACGAACTGGAACAGTCCCTGCGTCGTGGTCTCGATCACCTTCACATCGGTGCCCCACACGAGGGCCCCGTTCGAATCCGTCACCCGCGACAGTGCCGTCTGAAGCGCCGCGCGCAGCGTCCCCGGTTCCAGCTTGCGCACGTCCAGCGAGACCGACCATTCGGTCGCCCCCTGCCCGCGCAGTTGCACCTTGTCCGCCAGCCCGTCGACCAGCCTCAGGTCCAGCGCCTGTACCGCGTTGACCTTCAGGTTCGCCACCTGGCTGCCCGCAAGCGCGCCGGTAAAGGTCACGTCGAACCCGTCGCCATTGGCGACAACCGACACGTTGCCCCTGCCCACGGTCGCCAACGCCGACAGCGCCGCCTGCACGTCCGCCGCCGTCGACGCCGCCGTCAGCGGCCCGGTGATGGCCGAGCCGAAGGACAGCGCCACCGCGCCCTCCAGCGCCGCCATCGACACATGCTGCACCGCCGAGGTGGTCGCGCCCGTGGCTGTCTTGGCCAGCGCCGCATCCGGTGCATGCACCAGCCGCGTGATCTGGCCCTTCATGACGCCGTCCAGATCACGCCCCAGCAGCGTGCCTTCGAAGGTCACTTCCCACAGGTGCTTGCCCGCCGAGACCTCGACCAACGCGACGCTCACCGTCACGCCTTTCGAGGCCAGCGACACGCCGCCCACGGTCTGCGCCGCGAGGATCGCCGCCTTCACCGCCTCGGGCGAGGCGTCAAAGGCAATGTCGCCCGTCTTGAACACCGTGCCGAAGGCCGGGATATCCAAGTCGAACGACCCTTCGAGACCCTCGTCATAAAGGTCGATCTGCTGCACCATGCCGGTCGCCGCACGCGACGTGCCCAGCGTGGTCAGCGCGGCATTCACCCGCACCGTGCCGGGGATGGTGGACCCGTTCGACGCGGTGGTGAAGGCCGTGACCGAGGCCAGCGCCTGCGTCCCGGTGAAGCGCACAGTGTAACCCTGCGCCGTCACCCCGGGCGAGTTCTGGTCAAAGACCACCGACGCGGTGCCACGCCCGGTCAGCGCCTCCAGCGCCTCCTTGATGGCGGCGGCCTGGCGGGTGTGATCCGCGATGTAGCGGACTGCGTCCGTGGTACGGCCGTCCGCCAGCGTCAGCGTGAATTTCGCCCCCGAGATGGACGACACCGACACCGGCGTCAGCTTCAGGTATTGCGCGCCGACCTGCCCCGCCGTCGCGTGGCGCAGGATCGAGGTCGTGCCCCAGTCGTCCTTGTCCGCCGGATCGGCGGGCGGGGTCATGGTCAGGCCCGCGATATCGCGCCCGTTCAGTGCACCGCCCAACGTAATGGCAAAGCCCGCCGCGCGCGTGCCCGCGACCGTCACGTTGCCCGCGCCGAAAACCAGCTCCAACCCGGTCTGCAACGCAGAGGCAAAGGCCGCATCGGTCCGCGCCGACCCGTCCGCGTTCAGCGTCGAAACGGTCACGATCGCCCCGGCGCGGGCAAAGACATAAGCCCCCTCGCGGAACCGACCATCGGCCGCAGCCGTCAGCGTGTAGACCGTCGCGCTCATCTGCCCGCCGGCGGTGACCTCGGTCACCGTGGCGCCGCTGCCGACCTCGGCCCGGACCGCCAGCACCGCCGCCTCGGGTGTCTGCATCACGTCGCGCGTCACGGCGAAATCGCCGCTGATGCTGCCCACGCCGTCCACCGACAGCGCCGCCGTACCGGCCACCTGCAGGTTCCCCGCCGAGTCAAATCGCGTCTGCAAGGTGCCGCTGAAATCCAGCCCGTCGATGCCGACGATCCGCCCGTCGCCCTGCAACGCGCCGGATTTCGAACCATCGGGCGCAATCACCAGCGCGCCGATGACATTCTCGATCACCACGCCCGCGTCGCCCGCGACCATCTCGACCCGGCCATCGTCCACCGTCACGGTCCATTGCTGGCCCGCCTCGGTTTCGGTCAGCGCCACCGTCACCTCGCCCGCGACCAGCGCTGTGCCAAAGCCCAGCCGCGCGGTCAGGTCCAGTTCCAGCGCATGCTCGCCATAGGCCAGCGACAGCGTCGTCGTCTCCGACACGACAAGGTCGGTCGACAGATCATCCGCCGCGCCGTTCCAGTCGATCACCACGCCACCCGGCGCCATGATGCCGCCCGTGGCGCTCATCAATCGGTTGATCGCGACCTTCGCGTCCGTCACCTGCGCGTCGATCCCCGCCGACAGCGTCAGCTCCTCGACCGCGCCCTGCACCGCCAGCCAGCGCCGCCCCGCGCCACCGCGTTCGGTGGACAGGGCGATGGCCACCGCCGCCTCGCCCAGTTGCGCCGCGACCGAAGCCGCGCCCAGCCGACCCTCCAGCCCCGCGCCGCCGATCAGCAGGTGATCGACCGCCACGCTGGAGCCATCCGACAGGCGCACCGTCTGGTTCTTGCGGCTTTCGAGGAACATGTCCCCCTCGGCCTGCACCACGCCGCCGATCTCGACGGTCATGTGGCCGCGAATGCGGGTCTCGTCATCGATCAGGCTGGCGGCATAGGTGCCGTCTACCGTCTTGACGTCCAGCTCCAGGTCAGACCCCCAGCGGTTCCACGCCACTGCCAAGTCATCCGCCGTCAGCGTCACGCCCGGCACACCGGCCAGCGCCACGTCACCCTCGGCGACAAAGGCCTGCTTCACCGTGGTGGTGGCGCCATCCACGCGGCGCTCCATCACCAGCGCGCCGGTGCCGTTCGACAGGGTCACGCCCACGCCACCCGGCGCCAGCGAGCCATCCGCATGGTCGACGCCGACCTCCAGCCGCAGCACCTCGGCGCTGCCATCGGTGGTCTTGGACACTTCGATCCGCAGGCGGCCCGTGACGGTGCCGATCTCCTGCACCGTGACCGAACCGTGGTTGATCAGCAGTTCATAGCGCTCGGTGCCGTCCGCGAACGTCACCTGCTCAGTGTCGGTCGCGTCAAAGCCCACGCGGACGGTCTGGTCCACCGCGCGGCCCAGCGTGTTCACCGCCAGCACCGCGTCGGCCTGCAACACCACCGCGTTGCCAAAGCCGTTCAGCTCGGCCACGCCGCTCATCTGCAATGCATAGCCCGCGCGCTGTGCGACCTGCCCCACGCCGGTGTCCACCGCGCGCGAGATCACCAGCGCCAGCCCGCCATCGGTGATCCGCAGACCC
This sequence comes from Sagittula sp. S175, assembly GCF_049800975.1. Lineage (NCBI taxonomy): Bacteria > Pseudomonadati > Pseudomonadota > Alphaproteobacteria > Rhodobacterales > Roseobacteraceae > Sagittula > Sagittula sp. S175. The sequence goes on along the minus strand of NZ_JBNAGB010000017.1, from coordinate 42,241 downwards.
GCCGCAGAGGTGCCGACAAAGGCGTCCACATCCGACGCGCCGATCTTGATGAAGTTCTCGGGCTGTTCGACGGCCCGCGCCACGCCCATCTCCAGCGTCAGCGCCACCTGCGCCGCCGTCCCGGTCAGCACCACGTCAAAGGCCAGCGGATCGCCGTCCACGGCCTGCAACGTCACGTTGCCGACGCCGACCCCGTCCATCCGGCCAATCGCGCGTTCCAGCAGCGGTTTCAGCGCCGCCATGCGCGCGGCGTCATCGGCACCCGCAGGCACCTCGATCGTCGTGGCCCAGTTCGACGCCCCAGCCGTCCGCAGCGTCACCACGTCCGCCAACAAGCCATCCGAAGGCACCGCCAGCGACAGGCGCGTGACCGCCAACGCCTTCAGCACCGCCACATCACGATCCGCCATCGCTCCGCCAAAGGCGACAAGGAAGCCACCCGCCTCCTGCGTCACGGTCACGTCACCCGCGCCCACCTGCGGCAGGCTCTCCAACGCGGCCGTCAGCCCGGCGGCATCCAGACCGTCGAGCGCGACAACCCCGCTGACCGCGCCACCCAGCGCCAGCCGCACCTGCCCCGAGGTCGGCAGCACCAGCCGCTGCACCTCGTCCGTGGTGCCGCCGGTTGCCTCTTGCGTCAGCACCGCATCCGGGGCCGGAACAGCAAAGACCTGGCTGCGCAGGACCGACAGGGATTGCCCCTGCGCCGCTCCGCCAAAGGTGATCTTCCACTTGCCGCGCGCGGCGTCCATCTCGACGTCCACGGTGATGCCAGTATCGGCCACGGACACGCCGTCGCTCGTCTCTGCCCCCAGCAGCGCGGCGCGAATGGCCTCTGCATCGCTGTTGAACACGTCGAACCCGATCCGGTCCGAGCGGAAGGTCAGGGTCTCGCCCGTCGTCCCGGTCGTCACCTGCGTCAGCGCCGCCGACCCCGGCAACGCCTGCGTCACGTCGCGCGCCATGGCACTGACCGACACGCCCAAGGCATCGCCGCCAAAGGCGATCCGCCAGCCGCCGTCCTGCTGGCCCGTCACGGTCAGATCGACACCCGAGGGCAGCACCGCCATCAGCGCCGCCTTCACCGCGGCCGCATCGGCGTGCAGGTCCAGCGCGCCTGTCTGCAAGGCCGAACCGCCATACTGGAAGCCCAGCGTGAAGCTGCCCTTCGTCCCCGCCGCATAGCCCGAAAGCACCTGCACCGCGCCCGTCGCCGTCCCGGCACTGCCCGAAACCGGCGTCAGGATGTAGTCGATCCCGGCGTTCGCGCCGGTATTGGCCACGGTCAGCGCGCCCTTCGCGGCCAGCCGCGCCGCCGCATCCCCGCTGAAGGCGATCTCGTAGACCTGGTGCCGCAGCACGGACTCCTGCCGCACGGTCACACTCAGGACGCTGCTCTTTACCACCGCATGGGCGGTCGACGGGAAGCTCGTGGTCGTCGAATTCGTCCCGTCGCGATAGCCCAGAAGCTGCAACAGCTCGTCATGGATCTGCCGCGCCTGGCTGCTCTCGATCGAGGTGACCTTGACCGCCTCGCTCCGCATCGAGCCAACGAAACCGAACGTGAACTCGTCCGAGTTCTTCCACGTGTAGCTGGCCGCCGTGGGCAGCTTCAGTTCCAGCGTGTAGCGGGTCGAGGTCGTCCCCGCCTGCGCCTGCTGCACCACGCTCGCCGTGTCATCCGCCAGCACCGGCGCGTCGCCCGGCGCAACCATGGTAAAGCCCTGCCCCGCGCGGATATCCTGCCCGGCCAGCGCGCCGCCCAGCACGATATCGAACCCGGCGCGCGTTCCGGTCACGGTGACATTGCCCGCGCCGAACAGCGTGGCCATGGCGGTCTTCATCGCCGCCAGAACCTGCGCGTCCGTCAGGCCGTCGGTCAGCACCGTGGCCGCCTTGCCATTGTATGCAAATGCATACCGCCCTTCGCGATACGCCCCCGCCGTGCCCATCGCCACGCGGAAGGCCGCATCCTGCGACGCCGTGTAATCGAACTCGAAATCCTGCGCACCGCGCGTGCCCGCCGGGATCAGGTCGGACAGGTGCACCGCGGGCGTGTCGGCATCGCCGCGCGACAGGACATAGTTCTTGCCCCAGTCGTCGCGATCTGACGGATCGGCGGGCGCGGTCATGCTCAGGCCGGTGATGGCCTGCCCGGCCAGCTGCCCTTCCAGCGTGATGACATACCCGGCCTCACGGTCGCCCGTGACCGACACGTTGCCAAAGCCGAACAGCGCATCCATCGCCGCTTGCAGGCGATCCGCCCAGACCGCGTTCGCCTGCGAGGCCAGCAGTTCCGCCGTCACGGTCACGCTGCCACGGGTAAAGGAATAGACGCCTGTGCGCAGGTCGAACCCGCCATCGCGCGCCGCGCCGACCACCAGTGCAAAGCTGCTGGCGCTGGTCACGCCGCCTTGGGTCGCCTCGGTCGCCACGACCGTCGCGCCCCCCGTGACGCCGCCGGTCTCGATCACCGGGTCCGCCGTCACCACAGCGCCCTGCTCAAAGGCGAACTCGCCCGAAAGCTGCGCCACATCGCCCACGTTCAGATCCAGCGTCCCGGCAATCACCAGGTTGCCGCTGCTGTCGAAGGTCGTCGCCAGCGTGCCCGTCGCGGTCAGCCCCTCGACGCCGGTGATCTCGGCGGTGCCGCTGATCGTCCCGGCGCGCTCAGTCGCGCCCCAGGTCGTGCCATTGACGCCGATCCACAGCTCGCCCGCGCCATTGCGGATCGCCGCCGTCGCCCCGGCGGCCTTCAGCTCCACCGACACATCCGTGGCGGTGACATGCCAGCCCTGCTGGCCCGCCGGACCGCTGACCATCTCCAGCGCAAAGGCACCTTGCAGCACCGCGTTGCCCATGTCGAAGGAGGCATTGGCCACCGCGACCTCGAACACCCGCTCACCGGCGTCAAAGGCCACCATCTCGCCGCCGATCTCGACGATATCGGTGGTGGTATCATCCGCCGCGCCGTTCCAGTCGATGACCGCCCGCGTGCCGTCCAGCAGCAACGCGCCGCCGTGGATCTCGCTGTTCAGCACCAGCGAGGCATCCTGTACCGACCCCAGCGCAAAGGCATCCAGCGTCAGCCCGTCCACGGTGGACTCCAGCGACAGCCAGCGACGGCCCGCACCGCCCACCTCGGTCGACACCACCAGCACCAGGTCGGTATCGTCCACCGTCGCCATCAGCGACCCCGAGCCCAGCTGACCCGCCAGCCCCTGCCCCGCGATCACCACCTGCTCGACCGACACGCTGGTGCCATCACTCAGGCGCACCGTCTGGGCATTGGCCCCGGTGCGCAGTTCCATCGCCATCAAGCCGCTGACATCCACCAGCCCGGCCACATCCAGCCCGAACCGCCCGGCAAGGCGGCGCGCATTGTCCGGCATGGTCAGCAGCGTCTCGACACCCGCGACCGTCACGGCGTCGTTGTCCAGCGCGCGGCCCAGCGTGTTGACCTGCACCCGCAGGTCATCGGCGCTCAGCGCCACCGCGCCGCCCAGGTCGACGGCGAAATCACCGCCCATGTCCAGCGCATAGCCCGAGGTCGCAACGCCGCCCGTCGCGTTCAGCGTGCGTTCGACCATCAGCGTCCCCGCGCCGTTCGACAGCACCGCATCGACGCCATCCACGTCCAGCGTGCCCGCGCCCCGCGCCACCGTCACCAGCAGGCGCTCATGCACCACGCCGCCTTCGGTCCAGATTTCCGACGCAAAGGTGAAATCACCGCTCAGCGTCGCCAGCCCGTCGATGGTCAGCGCCGCGTTGGTCACCACCAGCTGCCGCGTCAGCGCGCTGGTATCAAAGCGCACCGCCACCGGTGTGCCATCCACGGTGATCGAACGATCCACCGTCTCGCGCAGGGTATTGACCGCCAGCGCCGCCTCGGCGCTCAGGCTCAGCCCCGGCACCCCGGTCAGCGCCGCATCGCCCGAGGCGATCAGCGCAAAGCCATCGCGCCCCGCCGCGTTCCGCGCGATCACCAGCCCCAGCGTGCCATCGTCCAGCGTCAGGCCGGAAATCCCCGCCGTCACCTCGCTGAGGCCCACCAGCAGCGCATCGCCGGTCTTCTCGACCGCGAAATCCCCGGTGACAGAGCCGAAGCCCGCCATCGCCACCGTCACATCCGTGCCGCTCACCCGCAGGCCAGAGGCGTCGTAAGTGGCCGACAGCGTGCCTTCCAGCACCAGCCCGTCCACACCCGTGACCGCCGCGTCGCCGGTGATCGTGCCGGTGGTCGTGCTGCCGGATTTCACCAGGGAGCCCGAGGCATTGGACACCGACACCGCCGCGCCACCCGCTTGCAACGCCGCATTGGCATTGGCCGCGGTGATCGTCAGGTCGGACCCGCTTCGCGCCACGGTAAACGTGCCCGACACCCGCGCCGCCTCCAGGTCCACCGAACCGGTGACCTCGACGGCAAAGCCTTCGGTCCCGGCATCGAACCGCGCAACAGCGGTCGTATCGGTGGCCGAGAGCGCGACCTCGAACGACTGGTCATCCGACGCGCCGTTCCAGTCGATTACCGCGCCCGCCGCATTGCCCAGCTGGCGGTTCACCATCACCGAACCCGTCTCGACATTAGCGAAATCGTCGCCCAGCAGGGTCAGCCCCGACAGGCCGCCTGCCAGCGCCATCCACTGCCGCGAGCCTGCGTCCTCGTCCGACAGGATCAGCGCCACGTCGGCGTCGTCCAGCCGGACCAGCTCGGTCCCGCCCGCGCTGACCACCGCCGACAGGTTTGCCCCGCCGATGATGGTTTCGGTCATCGCCACCGGGCCCTCGCCCACCACGTCGCGGGTCACGCCCGAACGCACCTCGACGAACAGCTCGCCCGATACGGTGACATCGCCCACCGTCGCGGTCGCCACGCCTTCGAGGCGCCGCGCCCCGGCGATCAGGTCCAGCGTGTAGTCCCCTGCCCCGGTGTTGATCACCTCGCCGCTGACCGCCGTGTCGAACTGGTTCAGAGAGACGGTCATGGTGGACGCATTCAGCGACACGTGACCCGCGCCATTGACCGACACGCCGCCCTCGACCTGCACCGCGTATTTCGTGACACCCGCGACGGTGCGCATCAGCACCGCGCCGCGCCCGTCCGTCATGTCCGCCGACAGCGCGCCCAGCGTCAGCAGGCCATTGACCTCGTCCAGCCCGATCCGCGTTTCCGTGACCGTCTGCCCGGCTTCCTCGAAGCTGCGCGTGGACACGGCGACGCTGCCCGTCACCGATCCCAGTTCACCCAGCGAGATGGAGCCATTCGAAACCACGATCTCGCGCACCTGCGCGGCGTCGGCAAAGTCCACCGCCACGCCGCCCACGGTCTGCGACACCGCGCGGCCCAGCGTGTTGACCCGCACCTGCGCCGAAGCGTTCACCGCCAGCCCGCCTGCGCCGATCTGCGCCGTGGCCCCGGCCACCAGCGCGAAACCACCGACGCCCTCGGTCACTTCCTCCAGCACCAGCCCCAGCGTGCCATTCGTCAGGCTCAGCCCGCCCGCGACGTTGCTGGTCACGTTGGAGGCGGACACCATCACCTGCCCTCCCGCCTTGGTCACGGTGAAATTCCCCGACAGGCCGACAAGGTCCGCGATCTCGGCGGTCACGCCCGTCCCGGTCAGCGACAGCGCACCCGTGGCGTCGAACTCGGTGCCAAAGGTGCCGCCCAGCGACAGCCCCTCGACCCCGTCGACCCGCAGTGTGCCCGTCAGCGCCCCTGCGGGCCGCTGGCCCTGTTGGAAGGTCACCGCCCCGGTCACATCCTCGAGGCCCGCGTAGGCCCCGCCTGCCCCGAACCCGACAGACGCACCATCCGCCGTCAGCGTCCAGACATCCACCGCCCCGCTGCGATCCGCCGTCAGGGTGAACGCCCCCGACAGCGTGCCGCCGCCAAGGTTCATCCCGCCCGCGACCTCGACCGCGTAGACATGGCCGCTTTCGTCCAGCGTGACGCTCGTCACGCCATCCAGCGGCAAGGCCAGCGGCAGCGCCGACCAGTCGATGACCGTGTCATTTGTGGCATCGACGCGCCCCTGCGCATCCAGCGCCGCGTTGAACACCAGCCCGGTCTGCGCCTCCAGCAGCGCATTGCCGCCGATGGTCAGGTCGTCCACATCCGCCGCCGCGCTGATCCACGCGCGGCCATCCGCCGCCTTGGAATAGACAAACGCCACGTCCGCAGCACCGATCGCCAGCAAGGGCGCGCCATGCAACAAGGACGCCTCGATCCCGGCCCCGCCGAACACCAGCTGGTCCACCGTGACCTGCGCGCCGCCCGCAAGCGTGACCGCCTGCGCCTGTCGGCTCTCGATGAAGACTCGCCCCGACACGCTCGCCACGCCATCCAGCGCCACGCTCGCCTGCCCGGTGATCCGCGTCTCGCCATCGGCGAGGTCCAGCGCGAACAGCCCGCTCGGCGTCTCCACCTCGCGGGCGATATCGTTGCCCCAACGGTTGTAGGTGACGTTCAGGTCGGTCGCCGTCAGCGTCAGCGCCGGGATGCCGGTGACGCCCACGTCGCCCGCGACCTCGACCGCCACCTGCACATCGCGCGAGCCATCGCCCTGCACCGTCTCGCGCAGGATGACCGCGCCGCGCCCGTCGCTCAGTGCCGCCTGCGCCGGACCCATGGTCAGCGTGCCCGCAAGGCCCTCCATGCCGATGGTCACATCGGTGACCGTCATGCCGTTCACCACCTGCGAGGTCCGCACCACCTTCAGCGCGCCGGTGACAGAGCCAAGGCCCTGAACCGCCACGGTGCCGCTGTCGATGGTGATCTCCTGCCGCGAGACGCCATCGGCAAAGCTCAGCGCCTTTGTCGTCGCGATCCCGGTGGGGATCTCCAGCGACACAGCCTCTCCCAGCGCGTTGACCCGCACCTGCCCGCTTGCCGACAGGCTGACCGCGCCCGAGGACAGGCCCACGGTGCCCGCCGCTTCCAGCGCGTAACCCATGGTGCCGTCCGCGCGTTCCCGCACCAGCAGCGCCAGTTCCCCACCCGACAGCACGGCATTCAGCCCGCTCGCCGCCATGGAGACACCCGCCGCGCCAACCATCAGCTGCGCCTGCGCGGCAACCTCCTGCTGCGCCGCAAAGACCGTCACGGTGCCAAGGTCCAGCCCCGCCAGAGCGCCGCCAAAGGCAACGTCAAAGATCAGCCCGCCCTGCGCCGTCACGATCACGTCGGCGGCGTCCAGGATACCCTGCGCCGCCAGCGCGGCCTTCAGCGCCCCGGCCAGCGCGGCATCGTCCATGCCGTCGACGTCGATTGCGACCGAGATATCCTCGCCATCGCCCAGCCGCACCGCGATCTCCGTGGGGCGCTTGCCATTCGACAGCGTCAAGTCCAGCCGCTGCACCGGCACCGCCACCAGCGGTGCCACGTCCCGCCGCGCAAGCCCGCCGGTAAAGCGCACTTCGAACGCCCCCGCCGTCCCGGTCACCGACACGTTGCCCGCGCCACCGACACCGGACAGCGCCGCCAGCGCCGCCGCCAAGCCGTCTGCGTCCAGCGTCGCCACATCCAGCACGCCGGTCGACCCGCCACCCGGCAGCGTCAGCACCACGCGCGTGGCACCCGTCAGGTCCAGCGTCTGAACCGCGCTCGTCGTCGAACCCGCCACCTGCTGCGCCAACACCGCCTGCGGGGCGCTGACCGATTGCAGCACCTGCGCGCGCACGGCCGTCAGGCTCTCGCCCGCCATGGCTCCGCCAAAGGACACGGACCACGCGCCCGTCCCTTGCGTCACGCCGATCGCCGCGCCCGCAGCCGCCAGCCGCGCGCTGCTGCCATCCTGCGCCGCCATCAGCGCCGCCTGCACCTGCCCGGCGCTGGCGCCAAACGCGATGGGCGCCGAAGTGTAGGACACCCCGCGCCACGTCAGCGTCACCGCGAAATTGCCCTGCCGGTTAGCGTCGCTCAGGTGGATGGAACGAACCTCCGCCCCCTTCGTCACGCCATCCGTCACCGCCCGCGCCGTCACCGTCGCGGCAGCCGTGGTGCTGGCCGTCATCAAAGCGACATCCCGCCCCTTCAGCGCCCCGCCAAAGGCCACGCGATAGCGCGCATCCGCCACGCTGTCTCCGCTGGCAAAACTCACGCTCGCAGCACCCGTCCCGAAGGTCGCCACCAGGGCCTTCTGGATCTCGGCCGCCTGCTGTTTGACCGAGTAGCCCGGCCCGCCGACCGCATTCGTCGCCCAGGACACGGCCACCTTGGACGAGGACACGCCCGCCGTGATCCCCGTCACCGGCTTGCCCGCCATGGCCCCGCGGAACTCGACGTAATAGTCGATCTGGTTGTTGCCGACAAAGCCCTTTTCGTAGGTCACGACCACGGTATCGGACCCGTAGATCTCCTCCAGCGCGAGGTCGATCAGCCGCGCCGTGACCAGCGGGCCCTTGCCCGTGGCAATGGCGCTCGACCGTAGCCCGTTGGCCTCGAAATAGAACGACGACCGCGTGTCGTTCGGGTTCACGGTCACCGACAAGGTCATGCGCTGGTTTTGCGCCTGCCCCACCGGCAATAGCGGGATTGCGCCCGTGGTCACGCCGTCCACCGTCAAGGTGAACGTATCGCCTGAAGCCACCGTCCCGGTATGGGCAATCGCGATGTCCTGCACTTCGTTGCGCGCCGACACCGCCGCCGCGTCGAGGCTGACAAGCCCCCAATCGGGCGCATCCGGCGCATCCACCGGCGCGACCATGAAGAAGCCGCCGCTGGCCAGCGTCGTGCCCTGCGCAATCGACACACCCGCCAGCGCGCCCGTGAACTCGATCCGGAACCCATCCGCGCGGGTGCCCGTCACCAGCACGTTGTTGCGCCCGATCGACGACAGGCCCTGCAAGGCCTCCGACAGGCGCGTGCGCAACGCCGCATCGGTCACCGGCGCACCATCCGCGCCCAGCGTCGACACCGTCGCCTGCGCGCCGGCGTAGCCCAGCGTATAGATGCCCTCGCGCGTCATCTGCGCATTGCCGACCGTCAGCAGGAACACCGCGTTGGTCCGCACGCCGCCCGCCACGGTTTCCACCACCGTCGCATCGCCGCCCGAGACACCCGCCGCCTCGACCTCCACCGGGACGGACAGCTGTTCGTCCTGCTTGACCACGGCAAAGGACCCCGCCAGCGCGCCGATCCCCTCGACCGCCAGCGACAGGTCACCGGCCAGCCTCAGGCTGCCCTGCTCGAAGGTCGCCGCCAGCGTGCCCGAGGCGGTCAGCCCATCGACACCCGTCACCTGGCCCACGCCCGACACCGTGCCCGTCACCGCCGTATCGGTGATCTGGAACGCACCCGTCAGCGAGGACACCACCGCCCGCGCGCCGCCTGCTTCCAGGGCGATCTGCGCGTTGACGAAACCCAGTTCCCAAACCGTCGCCCCCGCGCCGTCCACCGTCTGGCGCAGTGTCATGACGCCGGAAATCTCCGCACCGCCAAGGGTCAGCGTGCCGTTGATCGTGGCCTCGAGGCTTTCGCCATCCTGACCGACCGACAGTTTCGTGTCCTGCCCCAGCGCCACCAGCAGCGGCGCGGCGGTGGTGTAGACCGGCGCCGCGACCGTGCCCGCCATCAGCGCGCCGTTCACATCCACCGCGCGGTTGATCTCCAGCAAGCCGCCGTTCAGGTTGGCCTCTGCCAGCAGGTCGAATTCCAGCCCTTCGAACTGCGACAGGGTGGTCAGCCAGCGGCGCGTGCCACCCTGCTCCTTGGTCAGCACCAGCGCGACCTTGCCGTCCTGCAGGGCAATCGAATTGTCCCCCGCCAGCAAGGCCATCTCAAGGTCCTGCCCGCCGACGATCAGCATGTCCGCCGTCAGCGTGCTGGCATCGGACAGCGTCACCGACTGCGCCAAGCGGGTTTCAAAGAACAGGTTGCCAGACAGGCGCGCCACGCCGTCGATGCGCACCTCGCCCTGCCCGGCAAGGCGCAGCTCATCCTTCAACTGGTCGATCACGACATAGCCGTCGCCGGTGTTCACCGTGGTCTTGAATGCCGCGCCGACGCGGTTCAGGCTGAACACCATTTCGTTGGCCGACAGCGCCAGCGCGTCGCCGCCCGACAGCGAGGCCGAACCGGTCAGCTGGATCGCGTAACGCGCCGCGTCCGTCGCCGTGAACGCCGCATCCGTCACCAGCACTACCGCGCCGCTTGCGCCCGTCAGGGTCGCCGATGCCGCGCCCAGAGACAGCCCGCTCGCCGTCACGTCCGAGAACCCGATGCGCATCTCGTGGCGCTGCGTCGTGCCGACCGTCACCACCTCGGGCGAGAGCGCGACATTGCCCGACAGCGTCACGCCGCCAAGGCTCATCGACGCGCCCTGCGCCGCCAGCCGCGCCACGTCACGCCCGTCGGCAAACTCCAGCGCCACCGCGCCAATCGTCCGCGTGACCGCCTGCCCCAGCCGGTTGACCTCGACCTTCACGTCTGCTGCCGTCAGCGACGCGCCCGCGACGCCCTCCAACGCCAGCGCACCGTTGGCGGCAAGGGCAAAGCCCCCCTGCCCCAGCGCGTCGCCACGCAGCACCAGCCCAAGGTTCGCGCCCGTGACCCTTGCCACCGCACCGGTCACGGCGACAGTGGTCCCCGTGGCCTTCACCCCCGCGCCGACCTGCAACGCCGCATTCGTCGCAGCGACCACCAGCTGCGGCCCGTCGACGGAAATCTCGCGCGTGATGCTGAAATCGCCCGCCACGCGGGCAAAGCCATCCAGCCCCAGCACACCTGCCGCCTGCACCGACAGCGCGTCGTTCAGCCCGTCCAGCGTCAGCGTGCCGGTGGCCTGCGCGATCAGCCCGGGAATGCCCGACAGCGACAGGGCACCCGAAAGCGTGCCGCTGCGACGGCCGTTCGAATCCACCGCCACCGTGCCGCTGGCCCCCGTAAGGCGCAGCATCGCCGGACCCGCCGCCAGCACCACCGACATATTGGCAAAGCTCACCGCCCAGGCGCCCGTCGCCTTAGCATAGGTTGCCGCTACGTCACCCGACAGTGAGGCCCCGCCCAGGGCGAACTGTCCCGAGGCCGCGACAGAGAAGATCTCGCCCACCTGGTCAAAGGTCACCGACGCGCCCGAGGGCAGCGTGACCGACTTCACCGCCGTCCAGTCCAGCGCCGCGCCGGTGCCACTGACGACCGTGTTCACCGACCAGGCATCGCCCGCCGCCCCTTGCAGGGCAAAGCCGCCCAGCGAAGCCAGCGACAGCGTGCCCTTGGTCGCCAGCCACGACCCCGAGCCGTCCTTGGCCTTGGAATAGACCAGCGCCCCCGCGCCATCCTCGACCCGCAGACCGGAGTCGCCGCCCAGGCGTGCGCTCAGCCCCGCGCCGCTCAGGAGGTATTCCTTTACCGCAACCTGCGTATGCGCCGCGTCCGACAGGATGCGCAGGGCGTCGCTGATCTCCAGCACCAGTTGCCCGCTGAAGGACCCCTGCCCGACCACCTCGGCGGTGATGTCCCCGGCAATCCGGCTCTCGCCCGAGGCCATCTCGATGTACAGCGCCGCGCCCGAGGGCAGCACCGCCTGCGTGCTGACCACAGCGCCCGTACCGTTGTAGCGCAGGGACACCTGCCGCCCCGTCAGCGAGAACGCGTTGTCCACCGTCAGCGACAGGTCGGCCTGCGCGGTGATCGCCGTGGTCCGCGTGATCGTCCCGATGCCCGAAGCATCCGAGACCGACTTCATCACCAGCCCCAGCGACCCGTTCGACACGTTGGCCACCAGCTCACCCAGGGTGACCGTCCCCGCCGCGTTGGCCGCGCCGATCACCATGGTCTGGGTCACGACGCTCTCGACCGTCTCGCGCGCGACGCCGAAGGCAAAATCGCCGGTAACCGCCGCAAGTCCCGGCAGCGTCACGGTGGCACCTTCGGCACCGAACCGCGCCACGCCGCTGGCGGAGCTGGCCTTCAACGCCAGCGTACCGCTGAACGCCGCGCCCGCGATGCCGCTGAACCCGCCGGTGCCCGAAACCGCAAGGTCCATCTCGCCATCCGCCAGGGACAGCGCCAGCGCGCCGCCCGTCAGGGTCAGCGCCCCGCCGCGCGACTGCTCGCCCAGCGATGCCGACACGCCCGAAGCCGTGACCTGCAAACCATCCGTGCTTTTGGCGAGTGTGAACGCCCCCGCCAGCGACGGCCCGCCAAAGGCCTGCACGGATCCGTTCCCCGACAGCGCCACCGCAGCCGCGCCCGTGCCGCCAAAGGCCAACGTGCCGCTGACCCCGGTCAGCCCGCCCGCCAGCCCGGCGACGCCCCATTGCGCCGTGCCCTGCGCCACCGCGACCGAGGACCGCCCCGTCGCATCCACCTCCACCGTCAGGTCACCGCCGACCTGCACGCCCCCCAGGCCCAGCTGCGCGGCCAGTCGAATGCCCGTCGCGGCGGTCTTGGTCGCCACGGCCTCGGCCCAGCGACCCAGGGCCACGGCCGCGTCCACGCCCTGCGCCACGATCACCTCGATCAGCGGCATCTGCACCGCCGTCAGCCGCAGCCCGTCGGCGCGGTATTCCGGCACCAGCAGCACGCCATTGCCGGTAAACAGCCCGTCGATCCGGTCAAACGTCCCGGTGCGCGAGCCCCATTTCATCACGTCGTAGACCTGGCCCGCCACCGGGTGGAAATCGTTCAGCAGCACCAGCGACAGCGTCCCGTCCAGCTGCGCCGCACCGCTGACAACCAGCCGGTCATAGCCGTCCAGCGGGTCGACCGCCCCCGCACCCGCCGTCTCGCCGCCGATCTCGATCTTCAGCGTCGCCGTGTCGGCCTGCGTGAAGGACGCCACCGACAGGATATCGGGCGAGTTGCCCGGCGCCAAAGTGCCGTTGTTCACCAGCGGCTGGTACACCGCGCCGGACCCCAACAGCACCTCTCCCGACCCGACCGTCAGCGTCGAAACGGCATCAGCCTGCGCGGTAAAGGTCGACACCCCACCCGCAGGCCGCGCCAGCGTCAGCTGGGCCGGGGGCAGCGGCTCTTCTGCCCCATCGCCGGTGGTTTGCCCGACCGGCAGGTGATCGGCCTGCCCTCCGTCCACCAAGGTTTCGTCGACAATCCCCACGTCACCGGAAAGGACGATCCTCTCCTCGAGCTGATCGAGACCGAAGTCGATCTCGTCACCGCGGGTTTGATTCAGACGGTCGTCGCTGGAATGGCTCACGACGCTCTCCTTGATAGAGTCTTCGAACGGTCACGTGCCCCGGCGCAGGGCGCGCAACGGTGTATTCAGAACCGGACCCCGTAGGATACCTGCAGGGTCTCGGTTTCATCCGTGGGCTTGTCGTCCAGCGGTTTCGCGGCAAAGACCGACAGGGGGCCGATCGGGCTGTCCCAGGACAGGCCGACACCCACCGAGGACCGCTTGTCGTCGAAGGGACTGCGGGTGCCGGAAATGCCGCCCATGTCGTAGAAGGCCAACGCCTTCAGACCGTCGACGGCAGGCACCGCCTGCAACAGCTCGATCCCCGCCGACCAGGCGCTTTCGCCACCCGGGTAGGCCAGGTCGCTCGACCCCGGAACGGTGGATACCGGCCCCATGGTCCCCGGCACGTAGCCCCGGACCGACCCGATGCCGCCGCCGTGATAGGTCTTGAACAGCGGCAGGCCCTTGTTCCCGGCCACGGCGCTGAGACCCATGCCCGCGTGACCGCGCACCACGGTGTTCGTTGCCAGCCGTCCAAAGGCCTCGCCGCCGAAGGTCAGCTTGGCATAGCCCGTGTCCTTCGCCTGCCCGACCTCCAGGTTCGCGGTGGCGCGCCAGCCGCTGCCGGGCATCCAGCCCGCCTCGACCCGGTTCACGTCCAATCCGCCAAAGGCATAGATCACGTCCGTCGTGGCGCCATAGGTCGCCGCATGGGTCGTCACCGCCAGCGGCATGACCGGGGTCATCTCGATGCTGTATTGCGCGACGCCAATGCCCAGCCGCTGCGCCATGCCGCCGTCCACCTGCCGGGTGAAGGCCATCGCCAGGTCCAGCCCAGAATAGCCGTATTGCTGGCCATGCTCGTCGTTGGGATCGACGTTGTAGCCGCTCAGACGGATGGTGCGCGACAAGGGCCGTTCGAGGAAATCCTGGTCGGTAAGCGACAGCCCCAGCGATTGCGTGTAACGCGACCCCTCGAGATGGAACCGCAGGTCCTCGTCACTGCCGAACAGCCCGTCCTGCGTGATCTCGATCACGCCCATGACGCCCTCGGCATTGCCGTAGGAGATGCCAAAGGCCAATTCACCGCCGCCGCCCAGCATGGTGCCGGGCGTGGCTTCGTCGGGTCCGAATTCCGGGCCGAACGCGTCGACCGGATCCTGCTGCATCAGAACGGTTTGCGCCGCGGCTCCGGAGAGACCCGCGGCGGCGGCAAGCAGTGTGAGGGTAAGGCCGAGGCGGCTCATCTCATTGCACGGTGCGTGTATCGGCGCTTGTCAGCTGGCGTTCCGCGCGGCGCCGCGACAGCCCGTCGACATTCGCCAGCGACTGCAGGTGCACGAAGCAAAGTTCCAGCTCGTCGGTGTCAAACATCTCGGCCAGGGCCTCGCGCGGGATGGCCTTCAGACGTTCGCGGTTGATGCGGAAGAACCCCGCCAAACCCTTGGTCACCTCGCCGTCACGCACCGACAGGGCGGCGGGTTCCAGCAGGTCCAGCGCCTTAAGCCGCTGGCAGAACACCCGCGTGCGCAGGAATTGCGCCTGGTACTGCGCGGCGAATTCCAGCATCTGGGTCAGATAGCCGGTGCGCGCGCCCTCGGTGTCGAACAGGCGTTCGCCCTTGCCCTCGGTGTTCAGCGCCTGGCAGGCCTCGTCGATGCACAGGCTCAGCTGGTCGCCCGCGTCGTTCTGCGCAAAGACAAAGGGGTAGCGACGCAGGAAGGCGGGGATGTAACGACCCGACCAGCGGCCCGCGTCATCGATGAACAGGTTAACTCCCTCGTCGACACCCAGCAGAACGGCAGGCAGGATTTCCTCTTCGGTTCCGGCAAAGACGACCGCCATGTTCTGCGCGGCGGCCGAGAACTCTGCCGCCACGATCGGAACGGAGTTGAGATCGGCAGCAAACCCGAAATCGGAAAGCGGTTTGATCGATGTCTCGCCATGCTCAGACACCCTAAGTGGCTTAGCACGCTCGTAGATCAACATCTGTTTCATTAGAATGTCCCATCTAATACCCAAGGGGATACGGCTGAAACAACAAACCGTGCGGAACACCCACAAACCCAACCACGTCCCCTGCCCGAAGCCTTTTGCGTGGCTCCTCGGCACGATCTTATAGCGACCGATTCGATAAAAAAAAGTTAAATTCTAAGTTTTTCGTTAACCTATCCAAATGAGCCTCCGGAGGAGTCAAGTCAGGAATTCCCACAGTGCTACGAAGCGATGCCGCGCGGCTCTGTTCCACAAATCGTGTGATGGCTGAGGTCCCCCTTTCTCCGAACGGACTTATCCCATGGCTAGCGTGACGGGTATGCCGAACGCGGTGTATCCGCTCCATCCATCGCCTGGCAGGGCATCGCAACGCGATGGCCCGAGAGGAGTCGCCAAAGCGCGCGGCCCAGCTATTTCGCCGCGTGCAGGGCCTCGTTTCGCGGCGAGCCTTTGTCTGCCATTGATGAAGTGGATGGCTCCCGCTTCCGGCATCGCAATGTGCCATGTTGGGTGCTGTTGTCACGGCCAACAAAGGGAGCCATCCATGAACGAGGTTATCACGATCGGGATCGATCTGGCGAAGACCGTTTTCCAGCTGCACGGTGTTGACGCCGAGGGTCGTCCCTCGTTGCGCCGTCAACTCAGACGCAGCCAGATGCTCGAGTTCTTTCAGCGCCAGCCAGCGTGTCTGATCGGCATGGAAGCCTGCGCCAGCGCGCATTACTGGGCCCGGGAATTGATCAAGCTCGGGCATGAGGTTCGGCTGATGCAGCCCAGCTACGTGAAGGGCTATGTGAAACGGGGCAAGACCGATGCGGCCGACGCGGAAGCGATTTGCGAGGCAGTATCCCGCCCCTCGATGCGGTTTGTCCCCGTGAAGAGCGAGGACACGCAGGCCCGGCTCATGACCCATAAGGCGCGGGAGTTTCTGGTGCGCCAGCAGACCCAGGTCGTGAACGCCATGCGTGCGCATCTGGGCGAGTTCGGGATCGTCGTCCCGAAGGGGATTCACAACGTCGAGCGTCTGATCGCGGCATGTGACAGGGCCGATCTGCCGGCGCCAGCGCGCAAGGCCCTGAACCTGCTCGCCGATCAACTGGTCGACACGCAGAAGAAGATCGAGGGCCTCACCGCCGACATCCGTGCAGATGCCCGTGGCAATGAAGATGCGCAACGTCTGCAAACGATCCCCGGGATCGGCCCGATCACCGCCAGTGCGCTGGTCTCGGCGCTGCCCGACATCGCCGACTTCAAGTCGGGACGGGATATCTCTGCCTGGTTGGGCCTTACTCCGCGACCGCATTCCACCGGTGGCAAGGAAAGGCTGGGGCGCATCTCCAAGATGGGAAACAGGTATCTGCGCCGACTGCTCTATCTTGGCGCCATCGCGCAGGTCAGCGCCCGGCGCCGTGGCGAGCCCGGCGAAGACTGGCTGTGGAAGATCATTCAGCGCAAGAAACCGAAACAGGCCGCGATCGCCCTGGCCAACCGCATGGCGCGCACGGCCTACGCGCTGATGAAGAACAAGACGGAATTCCGGGCGGCCACCGCCGCCTGAACACGATCAGGGGCCACACGCCCCTCCAGAAAGGCAAGTGCATCGTGAGATGATGGTAAATGACGGACACATCGCCGAGGACACCCTGTTCGGACCGGAGCGCCAGAGAGCGCGTGCCATTGATTGGGACCGAAGCGACCGCGGACTTTCATCAGGGCGCGCAGCCACCATGCTGCAATCGAGACGCCGTATACATGGCCGCAACCGAAATCATGCCAGCTTCAACCGACACGCCCTTGCCCCGCGGGAGCCATCCATACATGGTCCGAGGGCAATGGCGAGCGCACCGGCGGTGATGGTCTTCCAGGGCTTCGCGTTCTTGCAGGGCGGGATAATGGCATGGGCGCCACGGTCGACAATGGTGTCGTGGCATTTACGTATGTCGTAGGCACCCTCGGCGATGACGCTGCCGATCCGCTCGTCCGCTGCGATCTGGTCGAGCAGGTCGGGTAGCACCGGGGCATCACCGATGTGGCTCCAGGTGATCTCGACAGGGCGGACCTCCAGTGTTTCTTCGTCGATCCCGAGATAGATCTTGCGCCACACACGCCGTTTGGGGCAGCCATGCTTGCGGGCATGCCATTGGTCTTGGCCCACTGAATTGGTCCACTTTTAGGGATAGTTCATCCCGTACGATGGAGGACTACCTAGATGGCAGGCAAGCGCGAGAAGCCGGAAGATATTGTCATAAAGCTGCGTCAGGTGGAGGTCTTGCAGGGGCAAGGCGCGAAGCTGGCGGATGCGGTGCGCCAGATTGGCGTGACCCAACAGACCTATTACCGCTGGCGACGTGAGTTTGGCGGGATGAACCGCGATCAGCTCAAGCGGCTGAAGGAGCTTGAGCAGGAGAACACACGGCTTCGACGGGCCGTATCGGATCTAACGCTCGACAAGCTGATCCTGACCGAGGCAGCCCGGGGAAACTACTGAGCCCTTCGCGTCGTCGTCAGTGCATCGACCACGTTCGGCAGGAACTTGGCGTTTCCGAACGCCGTGCCTGTCGGGCGCTTGGGCAGCACAGATCGACCCAACGCAAAATCCCGCTCGGTCGTCAGGATGAGGCTTTACTGACGGCCGACATCACCGAACTGGCGCGCAGATACGGACGCTATGGTTATCGTCAGATCACCGGTTTGTTGCACCAAGCTGGATGGTGCGTGAACCACAAGCGGGTCGAGCGGATTTGGCGACGCGAGGGGCTTAAAGTGCCGCAAAAGCAAAAGAAACGCGGGCGGCTCTGGCCGGCGGATGGCTCTTGCGTCACGGCCGAACCATGTCTGGTCCTATGACTTCGTCCAGGACCGGACGGCGGACGGGCGGGCCTACCGTATGCTGAACATCGTTGATGAATTCACCCGGGAGGTTCTGGTGATACGCGTCAAACAGCCAGCTGAACTCGGTCGACGTCATCGACGCGCTGACCGATCTGTTCATCCTTCGCGGTCCGCCGGAGTTCATACGGTCCGATAACGTCCTATGTCGGGAAGCTCTGGCTGCTTAGGTCAGCAGGTCATGGGGCATCCGGCTGTCCGGATACCCTGTTAAGGTTGCCCAGACGGGCTCTGCCGTCAAGAAATGATCTCTTCCATAGCAAACACAGGGGACGTGAGTTGGCGGCCCTCACCGTCCTCAATACGAGATCCCAAATCCCAAGCAGAAGGCCCAAACATTATCTACGAGGTCAGATACCTGCCTCCACGGCTCCTGTCAGAGAGAGGTCCTTCCGCCTGGGCTCACCCCCTCGAAGAAGGGGCGATAGGGTTCGCGGTGTTTGACCAGGGCGTGTACGGCGCGTGCCATCTTGGCCGCGATTGCGGTGTAGGCCTTGCGACGCAGATGGGCATTGTGTCGGTCCTTCGCGATGTAGCGTTCGAACTTGTCCCGGAAGCTGTTGGTCCGCTTCAGCACGGCGGTCTGTCCTGCCATCCAGAGCGTGCGCCGGAGCCGGGCATTGCCGTACTTCGAGATGCGTTTCTGGCCGCAGTTCGTCGCGCAATGCCGGCCATACGAAGAACTGTTTGCGGCGCCGAGCTGGATCCCAGTATTCTGACGTCGGCGGAACGCCTGCAATTCGATGGCTTTCAACGGCGCCAGAACACCAACGTGCTGATCCAGCGGATGGGTGCCGACAGCGTGCCTATCAAGCGGATCGTTCGGGTCACTGGTCTAAGCCGAGGCTTGGTTCGGCGCATCCTGCGCGGCGAACGGGAAGACGTCTTCAGGCTGCGCCAAAGCAGCCTGACCCCTTGGTTCCCGCAGCTTGAACAGTATTGGCAGGACGGATGTCGCAATGGCGCTGAACTCTGGCGCCAGCTGCGAGCGGACGGTTTCCAAGGAAGTCTCCGCGTGGTCGGGGAATGGGCCACACGCCAGCGCCGAGCCGAGGCCGCCATCCCGCAGGGCACAGGCAAATGCCCTCCGAGCCGCAAGATCGCCCGCATGATGACCTCTGGTCGGCATCACCTCTCGAAAGCCGACAGCATATTCGTCGCTCAGGTTGAACACGCTCTGCCGCAGCTGGCGCAAGATCGTCGACTACTTGATGCCTTTACCTCCATGGTCCGCAACGGCGAGGAAGACGGGTTGGCTGAATGGATAAATCAGGCGAAGGCGTCTGGACTGGCGGCACTTTCGCGCGGTCTCTCTGCCGATCTCGACGCGGTTACGGCGGCGCTTCGTGAGCCTTGGTCCGACGGCCAGACAAAGGGTCAGATCAACCGGCTGAAAGTGCTGAAACGGCAGATGTATGGCGCCGCAGGTATCGATCTGCTCCTGGCGCGCCTTCAGCATTCGGCATGGAGACGTCACAGAAATTGAGTCGGACCCAATTTTGCATGCCTGTTCACAGGCGATCTCCCATCGCCGCGCTAAAGGACTGGCAACGCTAGAGACCCGACCTCTTCAGGAAGCGGGTCTACAATCACACGGGATGTGACACCTAGACAGCGAATTTTGAACAGATTAAAGGAGCTATACGGACGTTTGTATCCGATGGTGAGTTGCGTTTGGGCCGCAAGTTTTAAATGCTGCTTGACACTGAACATAACTCAGTAGTTTGGCGTTTTTTTTAGAAATGCGCGGTCGAGACGTTAACAAGTATTCGATTGCACCACATTTAAACGCGGGCTACGGCCTGCGTTTTTCATTTCCGACTTCCCTAACAGGCCGCTTGACCTGCCCCCAGCGAAATCCCTCACCGCAATGTAGAGTCTGCGCCAACTTGCTCTGCTCCCGACGCTGGACCGCCGAAAGCTAGGGTCAGGACTTCGGTAACGGGGGCGTCCCAGTCAAGGGTTTTCGCGCATGTCGAATGTCCCGCTTAACCGCGGTCTTGTCCTTTGAACCGTTGATCCGCTTCCCTATTCGGCGGCCTTCTTTTGAGATCAACCCGGGTACATGCTTCGGTCCGTGGTCGGCGCGGTGGCCGCCAACATGATGCTGGTTCAATGCAATTCCGGTGTGCCCATCTCATTGGCGTGCTCGACATGGTCGGCATCAGTCCTGAGCACGGCATCACCGGAACCGCGTCCCGTGGGGACCTCGAAGGCCCGCGATTAGGCGGGCAGCAGTCTGGAACCTGTGTCGTCAACCGGCATGAAGCACCGGCGTATCGAAGTGGAAGTCGGTGTCATCCTTCCACATACGGTGCAGGATCACTGCGATACGTCGGGCCAGCGCAACCATTGCGCGCTTGGTGCCCCGGCGGCGCGCGAGTTTCGCCGCCCAGGTTCGCAGCCATGTTGCCCGCCCGCGATGCATCATGACGGTGGCAGCCTGGCACAGGGCACGACGCAGGTTGACGTCGCCCGCCTTGGTGATCCCGCCCGAGATGTCGCGCTCGCCAGACTGGTTGCGAGACGGCGTCAGACCGACCCACGGCCCGACCTTTTTCGAGGATGTGAAGCGACCAGGATCATCGATCGCAGATCGATAGGTTAGCGAAACGACAGCGCCGATCCCGGGCATCGACATCAATCGACGACAGACCGGATCTTCCTGAGCGAGTTGGCGGACATGGCGTTCAAGACCCGCCAGCTCTCGCCGCAGCGCTGCCCGCGCGCGCAGCATGGGTTCGGTGGCCGCCTCCAGCATCGGATTGTCCGCCGCCAGTTCGCGGATCCTCTGTTCGAACCGGCCCCGCGATATGGTGCCGACCTTAAGGCCGAAGTTCCGCAGCAGCCCGCGCAGGGACATTTCCAGCGTGATGAACCCTTGCTGCACGGCCTTCCGGGCGCTGAGCACAGCGCGAACCTCTTGTGCGGAGACTGATTTGCAGTGAACCGGTCGGAACCAGCCGAGGTGCAGCAGGCGCGCGATCCCTTCGGCATCCCGGCGGTCCGTCTTGATCGGCATGGCCTTCAAGGCGCCTTTCACCTGCCGGGTTTCCATCAACACGACAGGTAGTTCAGCCGCGGACAACCCGCGATGCAGCCATTGCGACAGGGGGCCAGCTTCAAGCCCGATGGCCGCAGCTTCTCCGTCCTGATCGCCGATCCAGCGCAACAGCGCCTCGGGCTCGCTGGCCACCTGCGCCTCTCTCACAATCTTCCCATGCTCGCTGATCACGCAAACTGCGGTCTTCTCAAGCGACACATCCAGACCAATAAACAGCTTCATCCCGCAGTCCTCCATGTGGATCCAATACGGGAATGGCGCCAGCTTGCCCTCGATCTTGCAACGATAACGGGCGGGTCGCGACGCAGCCCCGTTACGGCATCTCATTGCTATTCATAGCCAGAAGATGACTATGGCGGCGAGGGCGATGGCCGAAAGGAAGATGACCGGGTTTCGGTCATAACGCGTCGCGACCCGTCGCCAGTCCTTCAGTCGGCCGAACATGATCTCGATCCGGTTTCGTCGTCGGTAGCGGCGCTTGTCATATTTGACCGGAACCTTCCGACTTTTCCTGCCAGGAATGCAGGCGCGTATCTTCTTGTCCTGTAACGCTTCTCTGAACCAGTCGGCATCATAGCCACGGTCTGCGAGCAGCCAGTCGGCCGAAGGCAATGCGTCCGACATGGCCTGAGCACCGCGATAATCGCTAACCTGTCCGGCGGTGAGGAACATGCGCAAC
The DNA here is from genome assembly GCF_049800975.1 of Sagittula sp. S175. Lineage (NCBI taxonomy): Bacteria > Pseudomonadati > Pseudomonadota > Alphaproteobacteria > Rhodobacterales > Roseobacteraceae > Sagittula > Sagittula sp. S175. The sequence continues at coordinate 20,472 of NZ_JBNAGB010000017.1, read as the reverse complement.
GGGCGGCCCATGGCGTCGCAGATCGCGTGCAGCTTGGTATTCATGCCGCCCTTGGTTCGGCCAATCGCGCGCCCGCGCCCCCCTTTTTTGCCCGCAGGCTGGAGGCCGTGCGATGCGCTTTGAGGTAGGTTGCGTCGATCATGACCGTGCCCGTGTCGGTACCTTGGTCGGCGAGTTCGACGAGGATCCTCGCGAAGACGCCCATCTCGCTCCACCGGCGCCAGCGGTTGTACAGCGTCTTGTGCGGGCCATACTCCTTGGGGGCGTCTCGCCACCGCAAGCCATTACGATTGATGAAGATAATCCCGCTGAGGACGCGCCTGTCGTCCACTCTCGGGCGACCACGGCTCTTCGGGAAAAATGGGCGCAGACGCGCCATTTGTGCCTCTGTCAGCCAGAACAGATCGCTCATGATGCAGGTCTCCAAGACGCCCCAGCATCACCTTGTCCGTCAAATCTTAATGGGGCCTGAGCCTAAGCTTGCCGCCAACGATGACGAGGAAGAACAGCGTGGCTGGCAAACGAAAGAATTACGGCGCCGATTTCAAGGCGAAGGTGGCGCTCGAGGCGATCCGTGGCGAGCTGACGGTCGCCGAGCTGGTGGCGAAGCACGGGGTGCATCAAACCCTGATCAACAGCTGGAAGCGGCAAGCGCTCGACGGCATGTCCGGGATCTTCTCCGGCAAGGCCGAGGCGAAGGCCGCCGAGAAGGAAGGCGAGATCGAAAAGCTGCACGCCAAGATCGGCCAGCTCGTGGTGGAACGCGATTTTTTAGCGAAAGCCTCCGGACGGTGAGCATGGCCCGGAGGCGAGAAATGATCGAGCCGCGGCACTCTGTGCTGTCGATCACACGGCAATGCGCGCTGATCGGGATCAGCCGGTCGGCGTGGTATGGCCCCGGCAGGACCGAGACACCGCTGAACCTGGCGCTGATGAAGCTGATCGATGCGCAGTTCATGGAAACGCCGTTTTACGGCAGCCGGTAGATGGCGAGGCACCTGCGCAAACAGGGCTATTGCGTGGGACGCAAGCGTATCCGGCGGCTGATGGCGCGTATGGGTCTGCGCGCGGTCTATCAGAAACCAAAGACGACGGTGCCCCACCCGGAGCACCGCAAGTATCCGTATCTGCTCAGAGACCTGGTGATTGCCCGCCCGAACCACGTCTGGTGTGCCGACATTACCTACATTCCGATGCGGCGCGGCTTCCTGTATCTCGTCGCGATCATGGACTGGGGCGCGCGCCGGGTCTTGTCCTGGCGCCTGTCGAACACGATGGATACCGAGTTCTGCATCGAGGCGCTGGAAGATGCACTGCGGCTGCATGGGCTGCCCGAGATATTCAACACCGACCAGGGTAGCCAGTTCACCAGCCCGCGCTTCACGCAGATCCTGCTCGACGCCACGGTGAAAGTGTCCATGGACGGGCGCGGTCGCTGGATGGACAACGTCATGATCGAGCGGTTATGGCGGTCCCTGAAGTATGAATGCGTCTACCTCCATGCCTTCGAAACCGGGTCTGCAGCCCGGGATGGCATCGGCAGGTGGATCGACTTCTACAACACCGAGCGCCCGCATTCAGCTCTCGGGGGCAGAACACCGGTCGAGGCCCATCAGGGCCCTGACCTCCAGGCGGCGGCATGATCAACAGGCAAGCTTCGCAGCGCCGCAAAACTGTCCGGGCAATGGGGGCCACCTCACTTCCCCGAGGACCCAACCATGCGCATCAGCCATGAAGCCATCTATCAAGCGCTATTCGTTCAGGGGCGCGGAGCACTGAGGCGAGAACTCTTCGCCTGTCTGCGCTCTGGACGCGCACTCCGACTGCCACGCGAACGATCCCGGAACCGCGGCAAGACGTTCATCGCCGACGCTTTGATGATCAGCAACCGCCCGACGGAGATCAATGACCGGGCTGTCCCTGGTAATTGGGAAGGTGACCTCATTCTCGGCCTTGGAAGTTCGGCGATTGGCACGCTGGTCGAGCGAACAACCCGCTTCACCATGCTCCTGCACATGCCGCGCATGGAGGGGCACGGGACGGGCAAATCCGTCAAGAATGGGCCAGCCCTTGCCGGGCACGGCGCCGAGGCCGTCCGGGATGCCATCGCAGGGACGATCAGCAGCCTGCCTGCAAACCTACGCCGCTCGTTGACCTGGGACCAAGGGGCCGAGATGGCCCAACACGCGCAGCTGCGGATTGATACCGGTCTCGAGGTCTACTTCTGCGACCCTCAAAGCCCCTGGCAACGGAGCAGCAACGAGAACACCAACGGCCTGCTCCGCCAATACTTCCCCAAGGGTACGGACCTAAGCCAACACGGCGCTGAAGAACTGAGCGCTGTTGCCCACGCGCTGAACACGCGCCCCCGGAAAACACTCGGCTGGCAAACACCGGCGGAAGCCCTCGACCAGCTGCTCAAACAGGATATGATCGAGGGTGTTGCGACGACCGGTTGAATCCGGCCAATACTGTTCCGTGGACTATCAGGCGGAGCTTCGAAAGCGTGAGTTCCTGATATCGATGAGCGGTCGTGGCAACTGTTACGACAATTCCATGGTCGAGACGTTCTTCAAGACCATCAAGTCCGAGCTGATCTGGACGACCGCGTGGCAAACCCGATGGCAGGCTGACAATGCCATCGCCAGATACATCGACGGATTCTATAACCCCGTCAGAGGGCATTCGTCACTCGGCTACTTGAGCCCCATTGTCTTCGAGCGAAAGGCCCAAGAAGTGAGCTAAATGCTCTCCACCAAATCCGGGCAAGTCCAGTCAACCTTGTCCCACCTCTTGAAAGCCACGGAAAAAGCAGGCTGAATCACCATTTTCACCCTTAAGGGTGATGAGCGCTTTTTGCCGTTTGGTTAGTGCTTGGCTCAATGGCAGGACCGGGCAGTCCACCCATTGTCGATGACTCCGAGCAATCGGACCTATGACCCGGCCCTGTGGCGCGCGGGGGAACAGATGTCACGGCGACTATGGAATGTCCCTCTGCCGAGCAACTGATTTTGAAATGGATTGCCATGCCCACTGCCTCCGATACGATTGCGCTCGGCTCTACCCAACCGCTGTTCGACAACTACGGGAATTCGAACCCGCAGGCCCGCGCCTTCGATCTGGGGGACGGGCGCGTTCTGACGACATGGGCCTGGGGCCAGAACCCGTATTTCCCCGACCCGAATTTCGACGACACCTACGATTCCGTCTACTTCATGATCCATGATCTGGAGGGCAATCCGCTCGCAGGTCCCGCGCTGCTAGATCCCGACTTCACGCCGCGCGCCTTCCCGGCCAACGGGCCGCAGCTTATCCATGCGGTCACGCCGGACGGCAACGGCGGCATCGTGGTCCACTATGGCGTAAGGGAGTCGCTCTATCCGGCGGTCATGACCCACTATGCCACGACCATCACCGCACAGGGTGACGCGCAGCCCGCCGTCGGTGTGCCCTCCAATACGCAATACATCACGGCGACCGAGAACCTCGTCTTGTCGAACGGCAATGCCGCCATGGTTTCGACCGCAGGGCTGACCGTCATCGACCAGACCGGGGCCATCGTCGGCACCAGCGGTGGCTACGGCAACACCGACGACTGGTCCCTGGTGGAAACCGCCGATGGGCGCCTGCTGGTGGTCACCTCCTATGGCGCAACGGCCAGCGGGGTCACCAACATCAAGGGCCAGTTCTTCGATCTAAATGCCAGCCCGCTGGGCGAGGAATTCGACATCGCCGGTCCCCCCGAGACCCCGACCTATAACTGGTACGTCAGTGCCGGGGCCTCTGCCGCCCAGCTGACCGATGGGCGTATCGTCGTCGCCTATGGCGAAGAGGGTTCGCCGTTGGAGGGCGACACCCCCAACAGCCAGAGTGGTATCCACGTCCTCATCCTGAATTCAGACGGCACGCTGGCCAAGGGGCCGTTCCTTGGAAACCCCGACGCACAGTCTCTGGCGCAGTTCGAACCGAATGTCTTTGCGCTGGCCGACGGGGGCTTTGCCATCAGCTTCGAAAGCGATGACATCGTCGATAACCTGACGACGCAATACCGCATCCAGCTGTTCGACAGCACCGGGACCCCGGTTGGTCCCTCCTACCATCCCGAAGCCTACACCCTCTCCGGCCCCGAGGCGCGCGGGCAACAGCAGTCCATCATCCTGCCGGACGGCAGCGGGCTGGTCATCGACATCATGGGCGGCTCGACCGTCATCCAGATCGGTGACGGAATCGTCGCGGGCAACACACCGCCCGTCACCGAGGGCTATACCGGAACCGCCGTGCAGGGCACGCCCTTCAGCGGCCAGCTCATCGCAACGGACGCCGATGGCGATCCCCTGACCTTTGTCGAGACACTGGCCCCCGCGGTCAACGACAATGGCGCCATCGTCGGTAGCGCGGTCATCCGTGCGGACGGCTCCTTCACCTTCACCCCGGGCTTTCCCGGCATCAGCCCGCTCGGCACGGCGCGGTTTCAATACACGGTGTCGGACGGGATCAACTCTGGCATCACTGGCACCGCCATCTTCACCGTGACCGAGGCCCCTGCCCCCACGAACACGCCGCCCACGCTCGCCGCGATCACCCTCGGCGGCACCGAGGACAGGACCATCACGGGGCAGGCCAATGCCTCCGACGCGGACCACGATGCGTTGACCTATGCGCTTGGCGGCGCAGCGGCAGCCCATGGGACAGCGTCGATCAGCGACAGCGGCGCGATCAGCTACGTCCCTGACGCGGATTTCTTCGGCAGCGACAGTTTCGAGATCACCGTCAGCGACGGCACCAACGCGCCGGTGACAGCCATGGTCACGGTCAACGTCGCGGGTGTGCAGGACGCCCCCGTGGCGCAGGACGCCACCGAGACGGTCATCTCCGTCAACACGCTCACCGCCGCGCTCGAAGCCTTCGACGCGGATGGCGATACGCTGGTCTTCGCCCTCGAAAGCGGCGCGGCCCATGGCGAGGTCACCATCGCCGAGGATGGCACCGCCACCTATATCGCCGACGCCGGTTTCTCTGGCAGCGACAGCTTTGTCTTCCGCGTGAGCGACGGCACCGACAGCGACACCGGGACGGTGTCCGTCACCGTGGACGCTGCGGAACCGCCAGCATCCACGGTCACCACCCTGGCCGACCTGGCCGGGGCCTCCTTCCAGAGCCTCGCCAACGGAGGCCGCATCACGATCACCGACGCCAGAAATCTCAGCGCTGCCGATCTCGAAGTTGATCCCGCGACCGGCACCGTCACCTTCGGAGGCGTTCAGTTCCATGTCGCAGGCGACCTGCAATCGCGCAGCTTCGTTGTCGCCGAGGCAGCGGGTGGTGGCTACGATCTGGTCCTGCTCGACGAACTTCTGGGTGACGGTGCCGACCTGTCCGAAGGCAGCCGCGTCGCCGCCAGCGAGGTGAACGGCGTCGGCCCGGAAAGCTTCTTTACCGGCAACGGCACCCGCGATTTCACCGTCACGCTGGATGCCGCGCGGTCTGGCTACAACAACGCGGTCGGGACCTACGTCCGCAACCCCGACGGCAGCATCAGCGACGTTCAGGTCCTCTTTGCCAATACAAATGCGGCAGGTCCGGGCGCCAGTGCCACGCTGACCAACATCGCCGACGATGCCGTGCTGGAGTTCTTCTTCATCCAGAACGGCGCCTCGGCAGCCGGGGGTCTGGGCGCGAACCTGTCCATCTCTGCGGATGGACTATTGGCGGAGGACGGGTTGAATACCGGCCTGACCAGCTACTTCTCCGAAGCAAGCCTCAACCGCGACGGGACAGAGCACTTCCTCTCTGGCGCTGTCGACGGCGGCGGCAGCCTGCGCGTCGGGATCGAGGACCTCACCGGCGGCGGCGACCAGGACTTTCAGGACATGGTCTTTACCGTCTCCTGGACCGACGACGGCATCTGATATCTCCTCCGGCGGCGGTGCTGATCGCCGCCGCCGGACGTTTGCCAGCGAGCGCCGGTTCGATTGCCAAGCCGCTGGCGTGGCCCATAGCGCCCAAACTGTTCGACCAAGACTTTGCGGCCGAGAGCCCGGACCAGAAATGGGGCGCCCCTCTGGACATCACTTCGTGATGCCCTGCCGGGCAGTGGATGTCTCGTACATCTGGACCGCCCGAGGCTGGCTGCACTTCGCTGTCGCCATCGATTTGTTCTCGCGGAAGATCGGGGCGGATTACCTACCCTGCGGTTTTCCGAGCCGAATCCCACTCTCCGATATGTGCAACTAAACAGATGGAATGCAGAGTGTTCTGCACAATCCGATCCATACATGGGAGACGACAGCCACCGTATGCCAAGCTGTTGAACCAATCATGTGTGGCCTCAAAGAAACCCATGACCCCGGAAAGGTCGCTCGCCTTGCGTTTTACAGGGCCGCCATCGGAGAATTGGCAGGCGGTCCTTTGACAGCTCAGCACGGCGTGCCTGACACATGATCGCGACGATCACTCATTCCGGCCCTCCGGAAACCACCTCGACCTCAGACTGGCATGCACGCTTGGGCCGATACGGCGCAGGACTTTTATTGCCCTAAGCGGTCGGTTCCTTCATCTTCATCTTCAGGCGATTGCGGATCTTCATGGAATATTTCAATGCCTTCCACGAGCGCAGCCGCGACCAGCGGTCAAAGCCGGGATCGCGTATCAGGTTGCTCATGTAGCGGGCCCCGTGCAGCTCTGCCTGCATCACCTCGGCCAAGTTATCCTCGCCGACCGCTTGGCAGTCGCGAATCCTCTGGCTCAGCGTGGCAATGCGGACAGCGAGTTTCTTGTGAAATTTCGCTTTTTGGGCAGCGAAGGGATCATTCGCGGTCTGATCGATGTCGGGTAAATGCGAAATCCCGACGCCCACGCGATATTCCATCAGCGGTTCGGCCACAAAGGCGACCCGGTCCAGCAGCATGGCACGGAAACACAAGATCAGATCGTCATAGGTCGGTTCTTCGACGATCGGGCCAAAGCGCGTCATGAGTTCGGGTCGCCAGGCGCAGGTCGCCCCGGTGCACAGGCTCATCGACGTGGCGGCTCTTTCCAGCGTCATGCCATCTAGGATGGCCTGCCGGGAGTTGATCGTGCCCGTGCGCTGCCCCCTAGCGTCGATTTCGTAAGCCTCGGAATGCACGAGCAGCGCGTCGCTGGCCTCGGCAGCAGCAACCAGCTTTGACGTGCGTTCGGGCAGCGAGATGTCGTCGCCGGGGTTGTAGACGATCAACGCCCCGCGGCAGAGCGTGAAAACATGGTTGAGGTGGCCGACGAACCCCATGTTGGGGCTGTTGCGAAACAGGCGTATCTCGTGCGGGCCTTTATAGTCGGCCGTCATCCGCGCCATTACCTCGTAGGTGCCGTCGGTGGAGCCATCGTCGGAGAGGATGATTTCCAACCGGGGGAAGTCCTGCGCCAGGACCCCCCGGATCGTGTCCGCGATGAACTCGGCCTGATTGTATGCCATGACCACAAGGGACACCAAGGGGGTCCCAAGCGACGGGGCTGAACTGACGGCTACTCTGGGCAGGGCTATTCTCCGTAAGAGGCATGTGTTCGCCGGGGGAGCGGTGGTCCGGCTGGCGGGGCCATTCCCCGCCTTGCAGGTCTCCTCGTGGTCACAGGGAGGACGGTCAGGTCCGCGCGTAGATGTCCTCGTAGCGAATGATGTCGTCCTCTCCCAGATAGGAGCCGGTCTGCACCTCGATCAGGACCATCGGCACCTTGCCGGGGTTCTCCATGCGGTGCACGGCCCCCAGGGGAATGTAGACCGACTGGTTCTCTGTCACCAGCTTCACCTCGTCGTCCACCGTGACCTTGGCCGTGCCCTGCACGACGATCCAGTGCTCCGAGCGGTGGTGGTGGCTTTGCAGGCTGAGGGCCGCGCCCGGGTGGACATGGATGCGCTTGACCTGAAAGCGCGTGCCCAGCACCAGCGTCTCGAACCAGCCCCAAGGACGGTGATCCACCGGGAAGGCCGTGGCCTGCTTGGCACCGCGCTCCTTGAGCACCGTGACGGCCTTCTTGACGTTCTGCGCATCCGACAGGTCTGCCACCATGACGGCGTCGCGCATCGCCACGGCGACCACGTTCTTCAGGCCGATGCCGACAAGTTCCTGATCCGGGCTCTCGGCGCGCAGCAGCGTGTCCTCGCAGTCGAGGGCGACAGCATGATCGGACACGGCATTGCCCTGTTCGTCGCGCTCCGACTCGAGCCAGACGGATTCCCAGCCGCCCAGGTCGGTCCAGTGTCCGTCGAAACGGACTGCGGACAGGTTGCCGGCCTTCTCCATCACTGCGTAATCAATGGACTGGTCTTCGACGCCTGCCCAAAGGGCGGGGTCGATGCGGGTGAAGCCCAGATCGCCCTGTGCCGCTGCCATGGCCGCGCTCACGCCGTCGAGGATCCCCGGCGCATGATCGCGAAAGGCCTGGATCAGCACATCCGCCCGGGCTAGGAAGACCCCGGCATTCCACAGGTAGCTCTTGTCGGCAAACAGTGTCTGCGCCGTGGCCGCGTCGGGCTTTTCCACGAAACGCTTCAACGTCATCACGCCGGGGGTCTGTTCGGCCCCGGTTTCCAACCAGCCATATCCGGTTTCCGCCCGGGTGGGCGCGATGCCGAAGGTGACGATCTGTCCGGTCCGGGCGGCCTCGGCCCCGGTCCGCACAGCGTCGCGAAACTGATCCGGCTGAGAGACAGCGTGGTCGGAGGGGACCAGCAGGATCACCGCCTCCGGGTTCTGCGACAGGGCAAAGAGAGCGGCAGCGGCGGCGGCGGGCGCGGTGTTGCGCCCTTCGGGCTCGATCAGGATGACCGAGGGTGTCATACCGATCTCTTCGAGCTGCTCGGTCACGATGAAACGGAAGGGATCGCCCGTCACCACCAGCGGCGCGGCAAAATCCGGCCCTGTAAAACGCCGTGCGGAGGCCTGGAAGAGGCTCTCGTCCCCCACGACATCGGTGAACTGTTTGGGGTAGGATTTGCGCGACAGCGGCCAAAGGCGGGTGCCGGAACCACCACACAGCAGAACTGGAAATATCATCGGGGGCTCCTCGTCAAAAAACTCTTGTCTCACTGGTCCGACCGCGCCGGGCGGTCAGTCCTGCAACATCCAGTGCAGCGTGTCTCGAAGGTCGTTCCGGGGCTGTGCCCCGGTCAATGCATTCAGCCTGTCGCGGCTGCCGCACAACATCTTGATTTCATTGGCGCGCTGGAACGCCGGGTTCACGACGACCTCGATGTCGTGTCCGGTGATGTTCCGGCACATCTCGATCAGATCGAACAGCGAAGTCGCCCGCCCGGAGCAGATGTTCACCGCACCCGGTTGCGGGCCGGCCTCGAGCAGGGCGCGATAGGCAAGCGCCACATCGCGGACATCGGAAAAGTCGCGGGCCACGTCGAGATTGCCCAACTCGATGAGCGGCGCCCGGCGGCGGAAATGATCGACGATCTTGGGAACCAGATACCTGAGTTCCTGACCGCGGCCGGTATAGTTGAACGGACGTGCGATGGTCACGGGGAGCTTTCCCGCAAACAGCCGCGCCATGTGTTCCATCGCCAGTTTCGAGACAGCGTAGTCGTTTTCCGGCGCCGGGTCGGCGGTCTCAGGGATCGGGCTGACCGTGGTGTTGCCGTAGATATTGGCACTGCTGGCCAAGACCACGCCCTGCGCGCCGTACCCACCCTTGTCGAGGACCGTCAGCAGGTTGTGCGTGCCGATCACGTTGACGCGGTAGAAATCCGTCGCCTCGCCATGGGCCACGAAGGCCACGGCAGCAAGGTGAACCACCGCGTCGGGCCGGATGTCATCCAGAACGGACGTGAGCCCGGGCAGATCACCCAGGTCCACCTGCCGGTATGCCAGGTCCCCCTGGTCCGATGCACCTGACCCGATTCCCCAGACCTCCCAGCCCGCCTGACGCAGCTCGGTGGCCACGTAGCGCCCGGTAAACCCGGAGTAACCGGTAATCAGGACGCGCCGGGCGGCCATCAGAAGGACATGCCCGTTTCGTTGCGCACCAGATCGGCCTGGACCATCATCGCGCAGAGTTCCTCGAGGGTAGTCTGCGGGACCCAACCCAGTTCCGCCCGCGCCTTCGAGGCATCACCGATCAGCAACTCGACCTCGGCCGGGCGGTAGAACTTCGGACTGATGCGCACCAGCGTCCGGCCCGTTTCCGCATCGATCCCCACTTCGTTCTCGCCCTCTCCTTCGAAGCGCAGCGCGATGTCGGCCCCCTTGAAGGCCATCGCGACGAAGTCCCGAACCGTTTCCGTGCGGCCCGTGCTCAGCACATAGGTGTCGGGCGTGTCAGCCTGCAGCATCCGCCACATGCCCTCGACGTATTCCTTGGCAAAGCCCCAGTCGCGCTTGGCATCGAGATTGCCAAGTTCCAGGCAGTCGAGTTTTCCCAGCCTGATCTTGGCCACGCCGTTGGTGACCTTGCGGGTCACGAACTCCAGCCCCCGGAGCGGGCTCTCGTGGTTGAACAGGATGCCCGAGGCCCCGAAGATGTCATAGCTTTCGCGGTAGTTCACCGTCGCCCAATGGGCATACAGCTTGGCCACACCATAGGGCGAGCGCGGCCAGAAAGGGGTCGTCTCGCGCTGCGGGATTTCCTGTACCTTGCCGAACATCTCGGAGGTGGAGGCCTGGTAGAAGCGGATTTTCGGGTTCACGATCCGGATCGCTTCGAGGATGTTCAGCGGCCCCACGCCGGTGATCTGGGCGGTCGTCTGCGGCTGGTCGAAGGAGACACCAACAAAGCTTTGTGCCGCAAGGTTGTAGATCTCGTCCGGCTCGCAGGACTGGATCAGGCGGATCATCGACCCCATGTCGGTCAGATCATACTCGACCAGCTCAAGGTTAGGGTGATTGCGAATACCCAGGCTGTCGATACGCCAGAAGTTGGTCGAGGCAACACGTCTGAAGGTCCCGATGATGGAGTAGCCCTTTTCCAGGAGAAGCTCCGCCAGATATGCGCCGTCCTGGCCCGTGATACCCGTGATGATGGCTGTCTTTTTCATGGAACCCACTATCTGTAATGTCGTCTGTGTGCCGTGGCACGAAGTTGGTTTTGATTGGATTGTGCATCGCGATTTAGCAAGTCGTCACAACCATTGAAGCACGGTTTGCGGCGCAAGTGCCACGGATTTACCGCGCAGTGATTTCCCTGATCCGCCGGTCGACATCCTGCATCATGCGCGCAGGGGCAAAGATGTTGCGGGCTGCGGCCTGCCCGCGGGCACCCAGATCGCGCGCCAGGCCCTCTTGCTCCACGAGGTCGCGCATGGCCGCCGCGGCGGCCTCGAGATCCGGCTCGCCCCAAAGGGAATCGGGTGCGTAGGGGCCGCGCCATTCGCCAACTTCGACCTGGCTTGCCGGCACGAGAAGCGCGGTCTGCGCATCCATGAAGGACATGTTCCCTGAATAGGCTGTCGCGATGACCGGGATTCCCGACAGCATGGCCTCGGCCATGGTCAGCCCCAGACCTTCGCTGCGATGGAGCGACACATAGGCATCCGCAACCTGTGTCAGTTCCAGAACCTTGTCGTAGGACCACAGCTCATCCACGATCCTGATCCGGTGGCCCTTTGCAGCCTCGTGCAGCGCGGCGATCTGTTCCGGGAACTTCGACCCGAAGCTCGTCTTGATGACCATTTCCACCGCGGCGTCGGGGGGAAAGGCGCTGCGAAACGCCTGGATCAATCCCAACGGATTCTTGCGTTCGGATACGCTCATCATGCTGAAGGTGAAGAGAAACACGAACCGCTCGGACGAGAGGCCGAAGTCTTCCTTCGTACGCTTTGGCAGGTCGGGCAGTTCGAGGCTGGGCAGGATGGCACGCACAGGCACATCAAGCCGCGCCCTGAGGGCTTGCGCCACGAAATCCGTGGCGGTCCAGACCTCGTCACACTGGCGCGCTGCATCTACGAAGCTGTCGGGGATGGTTGCGAATTCCCAGTACCAGAAGCCGATACGGTAACTGCGCGGACTACGCTCTGCCAATCCAGTCTGCCTGTGCAGTGTCTCGAACTGGTGTCCGGGCTGGACGTGCATGATGGTGATCGGATGTATCTCCGGCGACAGCAGCGGACTTGCGCCCTCCGGCCGGTCCAGCTTTCGGTTGCCTGGCACGTTGCGGCAGGCAACCGCGAGACCAGCGTCCTGTGCTGCTTGTGCCAGGGCCAGCGTCGAAACGCGCAGACCGGAGGGATAGGAAAAGTGCCCGAGCACGTTCACACCGGGCCGCGCAAGGCCCTGCGCGGTCTGTTCGTGGTCGATGGAGGCAAGCCAGCCGCGCACCTCCGGATCGGGAAACCGTCGGTCTAGGTCGGCGATCAGGGTCCGGGCTGCGTCCGGGTCGGAAAGCGCCTGAGGATGGGCGGTCCGGATCTCGGCATCGTGCAGCCAAAGCAGGCGGATGTGATCTTCGGGAGGCAGAACGTCGGGCAGCAATGCCACATCCGCCTTCGGCGCACCGGTCGCGGCAAGATAGGCCTTCCGCCCGAAACACGTCACGCCGAGCGGGAACGCCGTCTGCAGTTGATCGGACAGCAACCACCCCCAGATCCAGCCGCGTGCCGGTGTCTCTCGAAGTGCCAGAAGCGTCCACCACGCCGCGTCCAGAGACAGCTGGCCCCGGGCCACCATGGCAAACAGATGGCGCACGAGGTAGCCCCGGTGGCCGGGTCGGAAAATCTGCCCGGCGTCGATCTTGTCCAGTCCCACCGTCTGGATCGCCAGCGCGACATGTTGTTCATATCCACCGGCCAGAGCGGTCGCCACGTCGTCCGGTGTCCAGCCAAGTGTTTCAAGATGCCGGGCGAAATCCCCCTTGGTTCCGGCGCTCAGCGCACGCGGCCAGCGGCCGGGAGTTTTCCTTAACATTGCAATGGCTTGCGACACGGGCACGGAAGGATCGTCCCAAGTCTCGAGGACGGCGCGTGGTTGCTTGGCAATGAACGAAAGGAGACCGGGGAAGAACAGCACGCGGTCGGCAAGATAAAGTCTGGCCCGCCAACTTCTTGACACAGGCGTGACAGAGGGTTGGGAAAGAGCCATTTGCATGTTCCGAAATCAGCTTAGGCCTGCGCTTATCCACGTATCATCCTATAAGGGCAAGTCGAATCCTGAAGGCTCTTTCTGCGAATACCGATGCGAAATGAAGCCCAAAATTAAATTTTGCCTCCAATGAGGACTGCGGTGACGACGGGCCGCCTGCGCATCAACGGGCCGAGGAGGCCAGTCGCAGAGGACCGTCATGCCACGGCCTATCCTGTCGACAAGCCCGGGACATTGATGGCCCCTGCCCGTGTTCGGTGCCGGGTGGCGCAGGATACAGGTCGAGGCCCTTTGGGGCCAAGACCTTTGGACCGGGCAGGATCGGAGGACAGGCGCGGCGAGGCCGCATACCTGTCCGGGAACCGTCACGACACGATGCCTGATCGCCGGGCGGACGCCGCCTTACGCCTTCTTCTGGACCGCGATGCCAAAACAGGTCGACGGAAAACCGTCCACGCTCATTTTCAGGTGCCCTTCGCGATAGCTGAGATCATCCGGCACGTGGGTCAGGAACTTGTCGAACTCGAAAGGCGGCAGGTCCACGAAACAATCCAACGGCTCGTGACCGACATCGAAATCAAGCGGGGCCACCTGGTGCCCAGCCTCCGTCAGGCGCTTGGCGAGGTCTTCGAAATGCCGCCTCAGGAACAGAACGGTCTGCCAGTTGTCCGTGGTACGATCGGTTTCGGTATAGTTGAATTCCGTCGTGTGCAGGGCGACCCCGCCGGGCTTCAGTGTCTTGAGGGACGCCTCGATGAAGTCCAGGCCGTTCTTGATCGAGCCAAGGTGCTCCAGAGCGCAGATGGACCAGCAGAAATCGAATTGCCCATCGTATTCTGCCGGGATGTCGTTCATGTCCACGTAATGCAGCGAGACATGTCTATCGAAGGCTTCGCGCGATGCCAGCTTCTCCTCGAAGATGGCGTCAAGGCTTGCGCTGTGCTGTCCGGTCTCGGCCCAGCCACGGCCATGGACCTTTTCGGGTGCGAGATCGGTCGCAACGACGTCGATCCCCAGATTGGCAAAGTAGGAGGGCAGCGGCTCCGTGCCGCAGCCGAACCCCAGTCCGCGTTGTCCAGCGGCCAACTTGCCATGGCCATGCAGGTTCTGGAGAATCCAGGCGTATTCCCACAGCTTGCGATGCGGCAGCGGCGCGGACCGCAACTGGTCCATCCAGTACACGAACCAAGGTGCCTGCACGTCCGCTTGGGTGGAAGGTTTGCAATCCAGAAGGAAGGCCTCGGGCTTGTCCGGCACGGGCAGGGTTTTCGTGTGTTCGAAAACCTGGCGCCCGATCGCGTAACCCTGCTGTTTGACCGACCACTTGATGGCGTTGAGCTCCTTGAGCTCGAGCCACAGGGAATTGATGTTGGGTTGGCCGTCTGGCTTCAGCATGGCCACAAGGTCATGGAGCGCAGCGCTGAGCCTGTCGGGTTGCAGGCGTTCGTCAACCGCTTTCTGTATCCCAGCGCCGAGCCGATCGGACTTCAGGCTTGCGTCGATCGTTTTTTGGACGACAGCTTTCTTTTTCTTATCTGATCCGAACATGTTCAGGTATCCTGGTTTTCGAGTTGTTGTTCCGGGCGACGCTGCGCGATCCAGGTCTTGTCGATCTGGACAATTCGCAGAAGATCATCGGCTACATCGCCCCAACTGCGCAGCTTTGCTTGCGAAATCCGCGCTTCGAGCGCCGCGCGATGATCGGCATCAAGCAGTCGCCTGGCCGCATCCGCGATGCTGTCGATTTCTTCGGGGTCGCAATATTCCACGAGGTCTCCGCCAACTTCGGGCAGCGAGGACCCACGCCCCACCAGCGCCGTTCGCCTGTAGGCTAGGGATTCCCCGACGGGCAGGCCCCAGCCTTCGGCCAGGCTAACCTGGATGCTGAAGAGACAGTGCTCGTACAGCAGTTCCAGAAACGCGTCAGAAGGGCCGGACACGATGCGGATGTATCCGTTGCACCCGCCGGTGCCCTGCATGAACTGCTGGAAATCCTGCGGCATATGCGAAGCGGACCCGACAAAAACCAGCGTGGGCAACTCGCCGCGTCCCTCGCGCTCGCTTTCTTCGACCAGCTTCTTCCAGGCCATGGCGACACGCCAGATGTTCTTGCGCGCCTCGATGGTGCCAACGCAGATCACGAAGGGCCGACAGAATATCTCTGTCTCTTCGCGTCCGATTTTACGCAGACGCTTGGCTAGGGGATAGAGTTCCGTCATCTGACGCCCGACACGATCCTCGACCCTGTCTTGCGGCTTGTCTGGCAAGGGCAGGCGGTCCTGAGCAAGCGGCAAGGTCGTGATGCGTCCGCTCCGTTCGGTCTTGTCCAGGTACGTCCGGAACTTCTCGTGGGAAAACTCGGAAATGGCGAGGAATGCATCGACGTGGTTCACCGCTTCGTCCAGCCAGGCCAGGAAGCTCCAGGCCGTATCGTGGCTGACCAGCTGGGGCGCATGCAGCGGGATCAGGTCGTAGATCAGAAGATGCTTCACCACATCCATTTTTCCGATTTCTGCCAGGATCTGCATCTGCCATTGCTGCACGGCCAAATCCAGTTGCAGCAGGTGATCGCCAGGCGCGCAGACCTGTTCGAACGGCCGGCCCGCTCTGGGCGTTTCCCTGACCAGTTTTTCCGCGTCGCGCATTTCCTGCCAGGACTCGAGCGTTGTCCCTTTCCGCCTGAAGGGCCGCTTGCGCCCCATATGCGCGGCTAGGTCTAGGCGCATGGTGTGCCACTTTTTCTTGAGAGGGCGGTCCTTGTATTTCCGCAGCAGGGCTTCGGGCCCTTTGGCAGACAGCTCCTGGAAAAAGTAGCTGCGCAGCGCCGGTGCGGTCAAGATACCCGCGCCTTGGGCCACCGAAGCATAAGGGACGCACTTGTAGCTTCGTGTACTCTTGTCGCACCAGGACAGGTACAGCTGATCCGGGGCGAGCCTGGCAGCAAGCTGCGCAACAACCGTCACCACGACACGCTGGATTCCAGTCAGAAAATCGTTTTGCTTGGAATGTTCCAAGGTCCCGGAAATGTCCACGAAATAGCGTTCGCGTTCAATATCGAAGCCTTGATCCATTTGGGCTGAAAACTGATTCATGCTACGTATCCTGTTAACCGAAATACGGATATATTCCGACATTCCCAAAGTGGCGAGCCGGCTGACGCGCACACTGCCGAATTCTGCCTGCTGGGCAAGCGCTTTTCGCTCCGACCGCCTTCCGAAGGATTCTGTTACACAAATCCTTTGAGCGATTCATCTCGTGAATCCAAGGTGGTAGCTGGGATGCATGAGCAGACCCACACCCCCGACCTATCGGACCAAAAACTAGTCAGCCGATATTGAAGCGCTCAAGCGCCGGGGCTCGCTATCCATCTGGTTCGATCCAACCATGACTTGGGACGCCGCGCCGACAGGCAGGCTCGGCCGCCAAGGACCTACAGCTGTTGATTTCCACCCAGAACTGACCCGGTAGAGCGGGTAATTTCCATTGAGAATTGATCCATGTGACCCTCCCGCGACGCAGCTTGCAGCGGGGGATTTCGGAGTGATCCACATGGGACTTTTGAACGTCATCCGCCGCATGGCCTTGCGGGAAAAGCTACCGATCCGAGAGATCGCACGCCGAACCGGCCTGTCGCGGAACACCATCAAGAAATTGTTGGATGTTAATGAGAACTTAGAGCTGAGAACTGATAGGGTGGATACCCTGTTGGATGTCACTGAGAACTGACCCATGTGGAACCCTTCGCCTGACGGGATTTGTCGGGGGTCATTGGAGTGATCGACATGGATATTTTGAGCGTCATTCGACGTTGGGCACTTCGGGATAAGTTGCCCATCCGTGAGATTTCGCGGCGGACTGGTCTGTCGCGCAATACTATCAGGCGTTACCTGCGGGCCGGGATCATCGAGCCCAAGTTCAAGGCACCATCGAGGCCGAGCAAGCTCGACCCGTATGCGGAGAAGCTGTCGGGCTGGCTGCTGGCCGAACAGCGCAAAATCGCGCAAGGAGCGGCGGGCGGCGAAGCAGATGCACGCGGATCTGGTTCAGCTGGGGTTCGACGGGTCCTACGAGCGGGTCTCAGCTTTTGTCCGAGCCTGGAAATCGGACCGAGTGCGCGCGCAGAACACGACGGACCGCGGGACATTCGTGCCTCTGGTGTTCAAGCCGGGCGAGGCCTTCCAATTCGATTGGAGCGAAGATTACGCGATCATCGGGTGTGAACGGACCAAGCTGCAGGTCGCACACATCAAGCTGTCGCACAGCCGCGCGTTCCTGGTCAGGGCCTATTTGTTGCAGACGCATGAGATGCTGTTCGACGCGCATTGGCACGCGTTCAGGATCTTCGAAGGCGTACCGGGCCGCGGGATCTACGACAGCGCGATTTGTGCGCCATTGGTTCAAGCACAATGAGCGCGCGCACGGCGGTGGACCGTGTGGGCGTTGGCAAGAAGCGCGACGTAAATGCGCGCTTCATGGCGATGACAAGCCACTACGTGTTCGAGCCGGACTTGTGCAACCCGGCCGCCGGATGGGGCGAGCCATTGTGGCGCCATTGGTTCAAGCCCAATGGCGAGCGGGCAGGTCGAAAAGAACGTCCGCGATGCGCGTCGTGCTGGAAGCGCGCCTCCGGCACGGCGAATGTGGCAGGTGATGCCCACCTTCCCTGATCTCGATGCGCTGAACCGCTGGCTGGAAGAACGGTGCAAGGCGCTGTGGGTCGAGACCGCACATGGCGGCTTGCCCGGCAGCATCGCCCCCTCTCGTGGTTATGCTGCGCAAAACACTGCCGGGCAGTGGACGTCTGGGAAGCCGAGAAGGCCTCGCTGATGCCGTTGGCCACCGCATTCGACGGCTATGTCGAGCAAAGCAAGCGTGTGTCACCGACTTGCCTCATCACGTTTGATCGCAATCGCTACTCCGTGCCTGCCAGCTTTGCGAACCGGCCGGTCAGCCTGCATAGAGGTGGTCGCGGGATTTCGGACCGGGTGTTAAGCTGTAGCGCCTGAGGAAGAACGCACAGAAATGACCAAACGGAAACGCTATTCGGCAGAGTTCAAGGCGAAGGTGGCTTTGGAGGCCATCCGCGAGGAACTGACGACGGCCGAGCTGGCCAAGAAGTATGACATCCACCCTACCATGATCAGCGGTTGGAAACGGACAGCGATTGAGAACATGGCACAGGCCTTCAGTGGCCAGTCGACCGCCGAGCCGGCGATATCGACGGCAGAGGTCGAAAAGCTGCACGCCAAAATCGGGCAGCTGGTCGTGGAACGGGATTTTTTGTCGGAAGCCTCCAGTCTCGTCCTCGGCACTGGAGGCAAAAAGCGGTGAAGAAAAACCATCCTGATCTTAGCCTCCGGCGGCAATGCAGCCTGCTGTCACTGGCACGTTCGACCCTCTACTACCAGCCGCGCGGGGAAAGCGCCGAGAACCTGAAGTTCATGGAAATCATCGACCGGCAGTTCCTGGAGACGCCGTGGTATGGGGCCCGACAAATGGCCCGCCACATGCAGCGGGAGGGCCACAGATGTGGGCGACATCGTGTGCGGCGGCTGATGAAACTCATGCGTTTGGTGCCGATTTACCAGGAGCCGAAGACCAGCAAGAAGCACCCGGAGCACAAGATATACCCATATCTTCTGAAGGACTTGCCCAT
Organism: Sagittula sp. S175; assembly: GCF_049800975.1. Classification (NCBI taxonomy): domain Bacteria; kingdom Pseudomonadati; phylum Pseudomonadota; class Alphaproteobacteria; order Rhodobacterales; family Roseobacteraceae; genus Sagittula; species Sagittula sp. S175. The sequence continues at coordinate 1,761 of NZ_JBNAGB010000017.1, read as the reverse complement.
CACCCGGCCCAACCAGGTCTGGTGCGCGGACATCAGCTACATCCCTATGCGCCGGGGCTTTCTCTACCTCGTTGCCATCATGGACTGGCACAGCCGGAAAGTGCTGAGTTGGCGGCTGTCGAACAGCATGGACGCGGGATTCTGCGTCGAGGCTTTGAAAGAAGCGTTGGCCGGATACGGCACCCCCGAGATTTTCAACACGGATCAAGGTTCGCAATTCACCAGCACCGATTTCACCGACGTGCTGCGCGATGCGAAGATCAGAATCTCGATGGACGGTCGTGGCCGCTGGATCGACAATCGGATGATCGAGCGGCTCTGGCGATCCCTCAAATACGAATGCGTCTACCTGAACGCCTTCGAAACCGGTTCCGAAGCTCGGGACGGGATTGGTGATTGGATCAGCTACTACAACGAAAGACGCCCACACTCATCACATGGGATCATGAACCGCGCCGGGTTTGCCGGAGGCTCCAACTCTTGAGTAGGATGGAGCATTATGAGCAAGACGACGAACAAGTATTCCCCCGAAGTGCGCGAACGAGCCGTTCGCATGGTTCTGGACAACGCAGGGCAGCATGAGAGCCGCTGGTCTGCGATCCTGTCGATTTCGTCGAAGATCGGGTGTGCGCCTCAGACGCTGAACGAGTGGGTCAAGAAGGCGGAGGTCGATCGCGGTGATCGCGCCGGTGTCTCGACCGAGATGGCCGAGAAGATGAAAGCGCTGGAACGCGAGAACCGCGAACTGAAGCAGGCCAACGAGATCCTGCGGAAGGCATCGGCATATTTTGCCCAGGCGGAGCTCGACCGCCGGTCCAGGACATGATCGCCTTCATCGAGGAACATCGTGACGCCATCGGGGTCGAGCCGATCTGCAAGCACCTGCCGATTGCCCCATCCACGTTCTACGATCACATGGCCAAGCGGGCGAACCCCGACCTGCTGTCGGATCGGGCGAAGCGGGATATTGCCTTGAAGCCCGAGATCGAACGCGTTTGGGAGCAGAACTACAAGGTCTATGGCGTTCGCAAGGTCTGGCATCAGATGCGCCGGGAAGGCTTCGATGTGGCCCGCTGCACGGTGGCGCGGCTGATGAAGGATCTGGGGTTCGAAGGCGCCATCCGTGGCAAGAAACACAGGACGACGATCCCGGACAGGTCTCAACCCTGTCCGCTTGACAAGGTGAACCGCCAGTTCAAGACGCCTGCGCCAGACATGCTCTGGGTCAGCGACTTCACCTACGTGGCCACATGGCAGGGCTTCGTCTACGTGGCATTTGTCATCGATGCCTTTGCCCGCCGCATCGTCGGTTGGCGGGTCAGCCGCACAGCGAATGCCGGGTTCGTGCTCGATGCGCTGGAACAGGCCGTTCATCAGCGGCGACCAGGCTCTGGACTGGTGCATCACTCGGATCGCGGATCGCAATACCTGTCGATAAAATACACCGAGCGCCTGGCGGAGGCCGAAATCGAACCGTCGGTCGGCAGTGTCGGTGACAGCTACGACAATGCTTTGGCCGAGACAATCAACGGTCTTTTCAAAGCAGAGGTCATTCATCGCCGAGGGCCATGGCGCAGTTTCGACGCCGTGGAATACGCCACACTCGAATGGGTCGATTGGTTCAACGACCGCCGCCTGCTGGAGCCCATCGGGAATATCCCACCAGCAGAGGCCGAGGCAAACTTCTACGCCGCTCTGGAAAGATCAGACATGGCCGCGTAACTAAGACAAACCAGCCTCCGGCAAACCCGGCGCGGTTCA
>NZ_JBNAGB010000016.1:0-112268 GCF_049800975.1 Sagittula sp. S175 | reverse complement strand
ATGGCAAAAGGTAAGTTTGAACGCAGCAAGCCGCACTGCAACATCGGCACGATCGGTCACGTTGACCACGGCAAGACGACGCTGACGGCTGCAATCACCAAGTACTTCGGCGAATTCAAGGCCTACGACCAGATCGACGGCGCGCCGGAAGAGAAGGCCCGTGGTATCACGATCTCGACCGCGCACGTGGAATACGAGACCGAAGCGCGCCACTACGCGCACGTCGACTGCCCCGGCCACGCCGACTACGTGAAGAACATGATCACCGGTGCGGCGCAGATGGACGGCGCGATCCTGGTGGTGAACGCCGCTGACGGCCCGATGCCGCAGACGCGCGAGCACATCCTGCTGGGCCGCCAGGTGGGTATCCCCGCCATGGTCGTGTTCATGAACAAGGTTGACCAGGTCGACGACGAAGAGCTCCTCGAGCTCGTCGAGATGGAAATCCGCGAACTGCTGTCGACCTACGACTTCCCGGGCGACGACATTCCGATCATCGCAGGCTCGGCTCTGGCCGCAATGGAAGGCCGCGACCCGGAAATCGGCGAGAACAAGATCCGCGAACTGATGGCCGCCGTGGACGAGTACATTCCGCAGCCGCCGCGCGCCACCGACCAGCCGTTCCTGATGCCGATCGAAGACGTGTTCTCGATCTCGGGTCGTGGTACGGTTGTTACGGGGCGTGTCGAGCGTGGCGTGGTGAACGTTGGTGACGAACTGGAAATCGTCGGCATCAAGGACACCACCAAGACGACCTGCACCGGCGTGGAAATGTTCCGCAAGCTGCTGGACCGCGGGGAAGCCGGCGACAACATCGGCGCGCTGCTGCGTGGTATCGACCGTGACGCGGTCGAGCGTGGCCAGGTGCTGTGCAAGCCGGGTTCGGTGAAGCCGCACACCAAGTTCGAGTGCGAGGTCTACATCCTGACCAAGGAAGAAGGCGGCCGTCACACGCCGTTCTTCAAGAACTACCGTCCGCAGTTCTACTTCCGCACGACCGACGTGACCGGCACGGTTGAGCTGCCCGAGGGCACCGAGATGGTGATGCCGGGCGACAACCTGAAGTTCAACGTTGAACTGATTGCACCGATCGCCATGGAAGACGGCCTGCGCTTCGCAATCCGCGAAGGCGGCCGCACCGTCGGCTCGGGCGTCGTGTCCAAGATCCTGGCGTAAGCCGGTCTGACGACTGAAACGGAAAGGCCGCCCTTCGGGGCGGCCTTTTTGTTTGGCGCGGGGGTTTGGGGACCCAAGAGGCTGGCCGGGTCCGGAAACGATTGAAGCCGCCCCTGACGGAGCGGCTTCTGGTCTGTCCTTGCCCGCCGGGAGGAGGGGCGGGACGTCCGGACGTGGTTCAGCGCGCGATGGCGTTGATGCGGGAGGTGATCTCCAGATCGCTGTCGCTGGTGCCCAGTGCGGCGTTGATGGCGGCGATCTGCGCATTGCTCAGCGAGGCTGCGTCAAGGTCGGAGACGAAGCCGTAGGCGGCCGGGTTCAGCTGGATCGAGTTTGCATAGGCCGCGCCGGTCAGGGCTGCGGTTGCGATCAGGGTGGATGCGATGAGCTTTTTCATGGGTCTGTACCTTTCAAAGATGGGTTGGTCAGGGGGGAGTGCGATCAGCGCGCGATGGCGTTGATCTGGGAGGTGATCTCGAGGTCGCTGTCGCTGGTGCCCAGCACGGCGTTGATGGCAGCCACCTGGGTGTCGCTCAGCGAGGCGGCGTCGAGGGTGGACACGTAGCCGTAGGCCGAGGGGTCCAGCTGGATCGAGCCTGCGAATGCGGCGCCCGAGAGGGCAACGGTTGCGGCGAGGGTAGAGGCGATGAGGGTTTTCATTTGTCTGTTCCTTTCGAGTATCTGGCCGTCCTTGGGACATTTCCCGGATGCGGCAGTGGGTTGGGTGAAGGCGTCACCCGGCGCTTTGGAGGGTCCGGTCCCGCAGGGAGTGAGCGGGCGGACGGGGATCAGCGCGCGATGGCGTTGATCTGGGAGGTGATCTCAAGGTCGCTGTCGCTGGTACCCAGCACGGCGTTGATGGCGGCAACCTGGGTGTCGCTCAGCGAGGCGGCGTCCAGATCGGAGACGAAGCCGTAGGCGGCCGGGTCCAGCTGGATCGAGTTTGCATAAGCCGCGCCGGTCAGGGTGGCGGTGGCGATCAGGGCGGATGCGATAAGGGTTTTCATGTCTCTGTCCTTTCAGGTTTCGGTGCCGGCTCCGGGCGTTGTCCCCAGTGGCGCGGCGGTGTGTCGGGCGAACTTTCCGTCCGGCTGAGACTGAAGTAGGGGCGGTCGAAGCCGTTGTGAAATCACGGAAAAATCTCGACCTGCTCGCGCGTTTGTGTGCTTGAAAACTTTTCGGCACGCCCCAGTCGGCGTGTTTTCGAAGGAATTCGTGGGAAGTTTGTTGACGTCTGGTCACGAAGGTCGTGCAGGCGTGGCAAAAACGGGGTGATGAACAGTTCGAGTGCATTTTTGCGCGGACTGAAATAGCGGCGTTTGGGGCGGGATTTTCGAGGTTTCGGGCGGACGGGCGGCGCGACGATAAGGCGCCAGACGCGGTGTCCTGCTGACGGATTGGGCGCGGAATCGTGCCAAGGCGAGGTGGCGCGGCGCGATGCGCGGCAAATTTGAAACAAGCGGGCCGTCGGCGCGATCCGCTTGGGCCCGCAGCATCTAAGCGCCCGGCGGCACAGTGGTATCCTTACGTCAACTGGGGCCGGTGCCATGCCGGAAAACGAATGGGATCACCATGAGCAAGATGACGAACCGTTTCGCCGCAACGATTGCCGCCGCGATGCTGGCAGGCGCGATGGCAGCCCCGATGGCTGCCTGGACCGCCGGGATCGGCGTGGCCTACGAGATGGCCGCGATGGGTCGTCCGATGTTCGTGGACGTGTCCTACCCGTACTTTGATTTTGGCAGCGTCTCGGGCGGGACGACGCCGGTGTCCGACAACGGAGCGGCTGCCTCGAAGGGTCTGAACTTTGACCTGACCGGCCACGCGCTGTCCATCGGCCTGCGCATTCCGTTCTGATACCGGCACAGATGCCGGAAACGAGAGAAGCCGCCCTTTCGGGGCGGCTTCTGCGTTTGGGAGGAGCGGAGGCGGGTCAGTTCAGGATGGCCCGGATCTGGGATTCCTTCGACAGGCGGGTGTTGTCCGAATACAGCACGCTGTTGATCGCGGCGATCTGGCGGTTGCTGAGGCCCGAAAGATCGGCGTTCGGCAGGATGAAGTTGATGTCGGGCGAGACATGCTGCTGCGTGGCGGCCTGAGCGGCAACGCCGGAGAGAATGACGGTTGCGGCAAGCGCGGAAGCGAGAAGCGTTTTCATGTGACTTTCCTTTGGGATGGCCGGGTGTTTGCGTCCGGCGGGGTGGTTCCGGACTGTGCTGCCCGGCTGAGACACACTTAGGGCGGCTGGCTCAGGCTTTGAAATCACGGAACAATCCCCGATCTGTCACGCAAATGTAGGCTTGAAGAGATGGCCGGGAGTGACGGTGGCTGCGTGGCTGCGCGATTGCTGAGGGAAACGTGGTTTCCGTCGCGTGAACGGTGTGCGGGCAGGGGGTGGCCGGGCTGTTCAAAGGGGACATTGCACAGGGTCTGTGCGGTCGTTTCGGGGATCGGGAGGGCGTTCGGCAGAAAGGCCGAGATTTCCTTGTCCGAACCTCTTGATTTCACCCGCAGGCCCGTGTACCTCGCGCATCACGGCCAGATGATGGCCACGATAGGGGTATAGCTCAGCTGGTAGAGCGACGGTCTCCAAAACCGTAGGTCGCGGGTTCGAACCCTGCTGCCCCTGCCATTTTCCTGACATTGGTGAGTCTTGACGCATGATGTGCCGGGGTTCGGCATTTTGCGTGCGCGCACGAAAAAGGGGCTGCCCGAAGGCAACCCCTTGAAGACTGTTCAACGGTCCGATTAGCCGGCCGATGCGTCCAGATAAGCGCGCATCTCGTCCGCCTTGTCGGCTTCGTTGCCGGACTTGGTCGCGATCGAGATCAGTGCGGCGCGCTGTTCGTCATTCAGCGAGTCGAAGTCGACTTCCGGCAGGTAGCTGGCGATGGTGTTGGCATAGTATGCGTCATCCATCTCTTCGACCGGCTCGGTCGTGGTCACGGCAACCGAGTCAGCCGGGACGACGGTCACGGTGGTCGTGGTGACGTCCGAGAAGTCCTTCAGGTAAGCGCGCATCTTCTGCTCTTTGTCGGCTTCGTCAGCGGAGCCGGCAATCGACATCAGGGCACCGACCTGCTGGTCGCTCAGGGTCGAGACGTTCACGTCCGGAACATACTGGTTGATGGTGTTGGTGGTGTATGCGTCGGCAGCAAAGGCACCGGTTGCAATCGAGGTCATCAGGGCGGTTGCGGTCAGAATGCGTTTCATGACTGTTACTCCTTAAGTCGGTTAGCGAGGGGCGATGCCGTCGCTTTCTGAGGAGTAAACTGCGGGAGGCGAAAATTCGTTCCCGGAAAATGTCGATTATTTTCAGATTCTTATGATCGCGATTCCGTGAGGGAAACGGCGAATGGGCCGCCAAAGTGGCAGCCCGCAAGGTATCGGAGCGATCCTGAAAGAGCGGGCGGGTGGTGGGCGTCGCGCCCCTGTCCCTGTCCGGTCGATTGCCCGCAGCCTGAGCCCGTTTCGGGGGCGCGTTGCGGTGCGCAATCCTCTTTCATCGTCTGTCGTTGCGGGCAAACACATGACGGGCGGGATCGGTTCCGCACCAATCCTCACGCTGTTGCGAGGGCTGTGCGGGAGTCTGAAGCCTTGCGTTCGCGGCCTTGCACGCGTATGTGCGCCTGAACCCGCCCGGTGCGGCAGACAGATGTGTTACGGGAAATTCAGACATGGCGACGACCAACCCGCTCCAGTTCATCCAGCAGGTCCGCGCGGAAACCGCCAAGATCGTGTGGCCGACCCGCCGCGAAGTGGTGCTGACCTCGGTCATGGTCTTCATCATGGCCAGCCTCGTCGGCATCTTCTTTGCCCTCGTCGACCTGGCGATCCGGTCCGGCCTGACCGGGGTGCTGGCGTTCTTCGGCACGAACTGACGGCGCTGGCGGCGCGGGTGGTCTTGCCATCTTGCGCGGGACAGTGTATCGGACAGGCTCAGATTTGGGCGCGCGGCTGTAACAGGCTCGCGCGCCGTTTCATTTGTGGCGCGCGGATGCGCGTGAAACGGACAAGGTGCGCCCCGTAAGGGGGCAAAAGGATCGAGGTCACAGACATGGCAAAGCGGTGGTATTCGGTAAGCGTCCTCTCGAACTTCGAGAAGAAGATTGCCGAGCAGATCCGGACGGCGGTCGCCGAGCAGGGGCTCGAGGACCAGATCGACGAGGTTCTGGTGCCGACCGAGGAGGTCATCGAGGTGCGCCGCGGCAAGAAGGTCACGACCGAGCGTCGCTTCATGCCGGGCTACGTGCTGGTGCACATGGAGATGTCGGACCGGGGGTTCCACCTGGTGAACAACATCAACCGCGTGACGGGCTTCCTGGGTCCGCAGGGGCGCCCGATGCCCATGCGTGACGCCGAGGTCGCGACCATCATGGGCCGCGTGCAGGAGAACGAGGACCAGCCGAAGCTGGTGATCCACTTCGAGATCGGCGAGAAGGTCAAGGTCAACGACGGCCCGTTCGAAGGCTTCGACGGCATGGTCGAGGGTGTGGACGACGACAACCAGCGCCTGCGCGTGTCGGTGTCGATCTTCGGCCGCGAAACGCCGGTCGAGCTGGAGTTCACCCAGGTCTCCAAGGTCGGCTGACCATGGCGGGGATGGGGTTCGACGATGCCCTGACCCGCCTGTCGGAATTGTTGACTGCCAAAGCCCGCTACGCCGACGAGGTGTGCGGGCTTTTTCGTGTGGTCACGGACCAGAGGCCGCTGGTGATGGCGCCGGAGGTGCTGCGGCTGTTTCTCGACGTCTGTTACGCTTACAACGGGGTGACAGGCGCGCCCGAGGTGCTGCCGCGCGGTGATGACCGCCATGGTGTGCCGCGTGTCGGATGGTTCTGCGGGACGCTGATCGAAGAGACCTTCTTTGACCGGGGGCGGGACAAGCGCGACTGGATTGACCGGGGGGCGTTGTGGCACCTGGCGATGAAGGACGAGGCAACGGAGCGCGGGCGTGCCTATTACATCCCGCATTACAACGTAAGCGTCATGCCCGAGGAGGCGGCAGAGCTGGCCGCGCCTTACCTGGCGCATCTGGAGCGCGGCATGGCAGAGGCTCCGTTCCGGCACCTGAAGCTGTGCTGGGACGTCATGCAGTATCCCTTGCCGCCGTTTCATGGCGTGTTCCGCGACTGGCTGGCGGATATGGACCGGCGCGGTTTTGGCGTCGGCCCGCACTTGCGGTCGCTGGACCGGGCGCGGGGCTTTGTCCAGATGGCGATGGAGGGCGCGCAGCGGGTCAGCTGGGCAAACGTGGAGGGCGCGTTCCTGCCGCAGATGGCGCGGGAGCATCCCCTTGTCGCGGCGGCCATCGGCAGGTTTCTGGGGAGCATCTATGCCTTTCCGGAGGGCCGGTTTACCCAAGGGGTGCCTTGGGGTTTGGGCGAGATGCTGGACCATCTGGCCGGTTTGCCCGCCAATCGCCGGGTTGCAACGGGTGGCTTTCTGAATGGCTATGCCGATGTCGACGACCCCTTTCCTATGATCCATGAGGCAGTGCCGGGGTTCGCGGTGGACGACTGGGTGCTGCGTGTCCTCGCCGACGGGCAGCCAGAACCCTACCTGCCGAGCGCGCAGGCCTTCTGGTTTCCCGTACACGAACACTACTGGAACCGGCCCGATTTCGCGATGCGGCTGATCGACGAGGGGCACCTGTGGGAGGCGCAGATGTGTGCCACCGAGGGGCCGGTGGAGGACAGCGGGATGGCGCCGGTTCTGGCGCGGCTGGCCGCCTTGGAGGGCACGGGTCAGGGGGCGCGGTAGCGACCTCGGTCGTGTGCGTCGGGCGCGGAAAGTCCTTGTGGTTGAGGGAGGTGAGTCTTTCGGGTCACGTCCGTTAACGAAAGTTAACGGCGTGAGGATCGGGGGCTACACCGGTCGCGTGATCTGTGTGAACGCTGCGGAAACAAAAACGATACGAAAAACGCAGGCGATATCACATGATCAAGACGTTTTCCCTCGCGGGTGCGGTTGCACTCTCGCTGGTCACGACGATGGCTGTGGCACAGGATGGGCGCTTTGCCGCGTCCTTTGGTGGCCCCAGCGCAATGGCATCCCCGGATGGTCTGGCGACCATCGCGGCGACCTACGCGGACCCCCGTGGCGGCATCAAGGGCAGCGATGCGGACGGCGAAATCGGTGTCACCTACTCGTTCGGCAGCGCCGTGCGCAACGTGTCGGTCACTGTCGGTGCCAGCATCACCGGCACGACGAAGCCCTTTGGCGATGCGGGCAGCTTTACCCTGAACGCCAGCCGCCTGGTGCACGTCAGCGAGAAGTCCCTGACCTTCGTGGGTGCTTCGGCATCGGGTCTGGGGTCGTGGGGGCCGAACGCGGCAAGCCGCGCGGATCGCAAGGCGCAGGTTGCCGTCACCAACACCGGCGTCATCGGCGCGGGAGAGATCCCCTACATCGCGTCCATCGGCTATGGTCAGGATGTCGTCTGGGACTCCAAGACGACGACCGCGACGACCGGCCAGCTGAAGGACGGCGCGAGCTATGCCTTTGGTCTGGGTGTCATCCCCAACGTGAGCCTTGGCATCAGCGGTACGGAGACGCAGACGAACGCGGGCGTGGTCGTCGGGCTGCCCTTCGCGCCGGGCGTGAGCATCGCTGCCGGGGTCTATGACGTCGGTGGCCGCGTGCATCGCGAGCAGAAATCCATCACCATCGGGTACGGTATCGACACGAAAGGGCTGTTCAAATGAGCCTCCGCAAAATTCTGGCCGTGACTGCGGCTGTTGTCAGCCTGTCGGCAGGCGCCACCTTTGCCGGACCGCCGACGACGGTTGGCGGCGGGAGTGTCATGCCTGCTACGAACATGGTGACGGTTTCGATCACCGTTATTCATTTCGCGGGGACCAGCCGCGAGTTTAGCCGTCAGATTCAGGTTCAGATGCCCGCAGCCGTCGCGCAGCGGTTCGGCAACATTGTAACCAATCTTCCTTCGTACAACCGGAATTTGCTGATCAGTCTGAACTGACGCTGGTGGCCGAAAGGCTGTTGGTCTGAAATCGGGGGCGCGTCACCACGGGATGGCGCGCCTTTTTCGTGTCAGCCGTTGCAAGCTGTCTGGCGTTGGCGCAAGCATGGCCACCATGACGCGCGCACCTCTCAGGATTTCGAACGCCGATGCACGGCGGCTGTGGCTGGCATCGCATGGGCTGGGCGCGCCGCCGGTGGGGGGCGACCCCATGGGGATCATTCGCGACCTCGGGTTCGTGCAGTTGGACACCATACAGGTCGTCAGTCGCGCGCATCACCATATCCTCTGGAGCCGTTGCCAGTCCTACCGGGAACCCGTGCTGGACAAGCTTCTGCGCGGGCGGCAGGTGTTCGAGCATTTCACGCATGATGCCTCGGTCCTGCCGATGGACATGCTGCCGCTGTGGCAAAGGCAGTTCGACCGGATGAAGCAGAAGGTCGGCGGGTCGTGGTACGTGGGCATCGCGTCCGATGCGCTGACGGAAGAGATCCTCGGACGCATCCGCGACGAGGGGCCGCTGTGTACGCGGGACTTTGACACGGTGCGCGAGACGGACGCCATGTGGCACCGCCCACCGCACAAGAAGGCGCTGGATTACCTGTGGTACGCGGGCGTGCTTGCGACCTGTCACCGTGACGGCGTGGTGAAGTATTACGATCTGGCGGAGCGGGTGTTTCCCGAGGTCGAGGGCTTGTCGGACGCCGCGCAGGTGGACGGGTTGTGCCGGGAGGCGCTGGACCGGCTGGGGTTCGGCACCTTGGGCGAGGTGCGCAAGTTCTGGGACGCGGCGGATGTGCCCGAGGTGGCGGCGTGGGCCGAGCGGGCGGATCTGGTCCCCGTGAGCATCCAAGGCGCGGACGGACGCTGGACCAAGGGTGTCGCTTGCCCGGACATCGAGGCGCGGCTGGCCGAGGTTCCCGCGCCGACGGGGCGCTTGCGGGTGCTCAACCCGTTTGATCCCGCGATCCGCGACCGGGTACGGCTGAAACGGCTGTTCGGCTTTGACTACACGGTCGAGATGTTCGTGCCAGAGGCGCAGCGGGTGTGGGGGTACTACGTGTATCCGCTGCTGGAGGGCGACCGTTTCGTCGGGCGGGTGGAGGCCAAGGGGGACCGCAAGGCCGGTGTCCTGCGGGTGGAAAATCTGTGGTGGGAGCCGGGCGTCCGGCAGTCCACGGCGCGGGTGGCGCGGCTGGAGGCCGAGCTGGGGCGGCTGTGTCGGCTGGCGGTGCTGGAGCGGGTGGAGTGGCTTTGTCCTGCGGTCTGAGCGGGTGGCGGAAACCTTGACGGTTTCCGGAGCGAAGTCTTTAAAAGACTTCGTTTGGCGCGCGTGGGGATGTGGCTTGCCAAAGGAGCGATGCTGGTCTAGAGGGGCGCTTCATGCCGTTCCGGGGCGACTCGGGTGCGGCGTGTTCATCGTGGGAGGCGCGGCGGTCGCGACCGTCAACCCTGACCACGCCACACAGTTCTCTGCGACGCGTCGCAGGGAGATGGAACAGGAGATTAGCCGATGGCAAAGAAGCTCGCCGGCAAGATGAAGCTGCAGATCCCTGCAGGCAAAGCCAACCCCTCCCCGCCCGTTGGTCCGGCGCTGGGTCAGCGCGGCATCAACATCATGGAATTCTGCAAGGCGTTCAACGCCAAGACGCAGGAAATGGAGCCCGGCGCGCCGTGCCCGACCGTGATCACCTACTATCAGGACAAGTCCTTCACCATGGACATCAAGACGCCGCCCGCGTCTTATTACCTGAAGAAGGCCGCTGGTCTGAAGCCGGTCGGCAAGCGTAACCGCCCCAAGGGTGCCGTGAAGCCGGGCCGCGAAGTGATCGCGACCGTGACCGTGGCCCAGGTGCGTGAAATCGCCGAAGCCAAGATGAAGGACCTGTCCGCCAACGACGTCGAGGCAGCAATGCAGATCATCCTGGGCTCCGCCCGGTCGATGGGCATCGAGGTGAAGGGCTAATTATCATGGCAAAGATTGGTAAGCGTACCCGCGCCGCGCGCGAGGCCTTCGAAGGCAAGGAAAACCTGTCGGTCGAAGAAGCTGTCTCCCTGATCAAGGCAAACGCAAACGCGAAGTTCGACGAGACCGTCGAGATCGCGATGAACCTGGGTGTCGACCCGCGTCACGCCGACCAGATGGTCCGCGGCGTTGTCGGCCTGCCGAACGGCACCGGCAAGACCGTGCGCGTGGCCGTGTTCGCCCGTGGCGCCAAGGCTGACGAAGCCAAGGAAGCCGGTGCGGAGATCGTCGGTGCAGAAGACCTGATGGAAACCATCCAGGGCGGCACCATCGAGTTCGACCGTTGCATCGCGACCCCGGACATGATGCCGATCGTCGGCCGTCTGGGCAAGGTGCTGGGCCCGCGCAACCTGATGCCGAACCCGAAGGTCGGCACCGTGACCATGGACGTCGCTCAGGCGGTCAAGGACGCGAAGGGTGGCCAGGTTCAGTTCAAGGCCGAGAAGGCCGGTGTCGTGCACGCAGGTGTTGGCAAGGTGTCCTTTGACCAGGACAAGCTGGTCGAGAACATCAAGGCGTTCGTGAATGCCGTTTCCGCGGCCAAGCCGTCGGGTGCCAAGGGCGCATACATGAAGAAGATCTCGCTGTCTTCCTCGATGGGCCCGGGCGTTTCCGTGTCGGTGGACGATGCGAACGCACGCTGAGACGCGGACGTTCCGAAATAGTGAAGAGGCGGCCCTTGGGTCGCCTCTTTTCGTTTGCGGGAGTGGATTTCGTTAATGATTGCCCTGGGTCTGTTCAGACTTATTAACAATCCGTTGGCAATTGTTTTATCAGCATGGTCATAAATCTTAATAAATCGTGGTGTTGAATTCGGCGCGCCGATGCCTTGGGGCGTCTTGAAATTGGCCGACGTCCAAAAGAAAACGCCCCGGTGGAACCGAGGCGTCTCGTAGGTTTGGTGTGGTCAGGAGCCCAATGCCCGCTGAGCGATCCGGGCTTAGCGGCGATAGCCTGCGGCCACGCGGCGGGCGTAGGAGCCCTTGGCGTAAGAGGCATGGTGCTTGACGTGGCCGAGCTTTTTTCCCTTGCCGTTGTCGTGGTTATGCTGGTGCATCTGATGCCCCGGAGGGGTGGTCGGGGTGGAGGAACCGCCAGCGAATGCAGCGCCGCCAGCGAGGGCGATTACGGAAAAGCTGAGTGCAAGTGCTTTGAGGGACATGTGACGTCTCCATTAAAGATTGAACTTTTTGATCGAACTCTGGAGTAATATTTGACAGGTCCCGAGGCTCAATCAGTGTGTCTGGAATGTAGCCGAAATGCGGCGAGAATTCGTCACAAAAACTAATAAATGGTTAATCCTCGATTGAGTGCGCAAGATTGAATGCGCGCAGAGGCTGGGCGCACTGCGGGGCTTTGTCGGCGGCTGCCGGAAGCTGTTCAGAATGCTCGGGAAATGCTTATGGCGAACTGGCGGCGGTCGACATTGTCGGTGACGTCATAGACACCGGCCGAGATGCCCCAGTCGGGCAGGAAGGGCAGGGAGGCGTTCGCTCCGATGTTCAGCTGGTTGCGTGTACCGGAGAGGCTGGCCGAGAGATTCGGTGTCAGGCCCACGCCGATGCCGTAGAACCATCCCTCCTCGACGTTGATTCCCCAGTCATCATAGGTGGACTGGTCACCGTATCCGACGGTGATCTGCATCGGGATCTCGGCGCGCGGCCCGGACAGCGAAAACAGGTGTGAGACGTAGATGGAGTAGGCCTCGGGGTCGATCCTGGCGTCGCCCCAGGCGGCCAGATTGCTGGCCGTGGCTCCGATGAAGGTCAGCGTGTCATCGGTCACGTACAGCGCGCGGGACAGGTCGATCGCCAGGGCCCCACTGTCGCCGAACGTGTTGGTCAGGCTGGTTATGGCGGCGCTGAAGGTCAGGCTGATATTGTCGATCGGGTTGCCGACGGTATAGCCCACCACGATGTCGCCATCGAGTTTGTCCTTGGTGGAGGCGTTGCTGGGCACGTCGCGACGTGGGTAGACAAGCGTCAGGCCGATGAACCCGGACCCGCCAGCCCCCGCGATCGCGCTGGGAGCGCCGAAAGTAGAGGGGAAGGCGAGGGCCGACTCCTCTTGTGCCTGCGCCGAGGTCACGAAAAGGCAGGCGGCCGTGATGCCGGTCAGGATGGACTGGACGCGGATCATTCGGCTCATTGCGCGGCTCCTTGCTGCGGGTCTTGGGCGCATTGTTAGCACGGGTTGCATCGGCGTCCCGTGGTCTGACAATTTTTGCGCCCATCTGTGGCTACGGCACAACGCAGGGTGGAGGCGTGCCCGATGGCCCCGCGTGTCGCGGCAACAGGACGGTGGAAAGGTTAAAAATCGCTGAATGGAATTGCGCAGGGGCGGGTTGACCGGGGCGGGTGAGTCGAATGGGGGAGGGCGAGACCCCTTGGTTGGAAGTCGCGGGCGGCCTGCTTGGGCGGCAGGCGCTTGGGAGGATTTCCGTATTCCCCTTGAGCCCAGTTGGGCTTAACCGAATTTTAGCAGAAAAGTGATGTGAAAGGGCAACAATGTGGCGCCGCACTTTTGATTGTCCAAATCTGAGTTTGCAGCAAAAATTGTTGAAATGTACATCTAAGGGCGAATATTTCGGAAAAACCGACCTGGCGCCCCGGACCTCTTGGTTGGTGCGGCGTAGGCTGAGGGGAAGATAAAACACATGAAGAAGCATCTGAAGAATTCCATCGCGGCGGTGGCGATGCTGGCAGGTGGCGCAACTGCTGCACTGGCGGATCAGACCTATACCCTCGATCCGATGGCCGTTTCGACCCAGAGCGCCGGTGGCGGTCTGTTCGCAACCCAGTTCGGCGCACCTTCGGCGATCATCGCTCCGAAGAACACCGGTTTCGTGGCCGCCCAGCTGGTCGATCCGCGCGGCGGCATCAAGGGCAGCGACAAGGATGGCGACATCTCCTTTGGCTACACGCTGGGCAACCCGGTCAGCGGCGTGGGTGTCATGCTGGGCATGGACATCACCTCGGTCAAGGCGGACAAGGATTTTGGTGACTCCGGCTCCTTCAGCCTGACGCTGAGCCGTATGCTGCACGCTGGCCCGAACTCGGTGACCTTTGGTGCGATCACCGGTTCCGGTCTGGGTGGCTGGGGTTCGCAGAAGAACAACGAGCGCGCATCGGCCTACGTGACCCAGATGCGTTTCTACGACATGGGCGGCAAGACCCTGCCGGTCATGTGGACCCTTGGCTACGGCCAGGACGCCAAGTACGTCGGTAACGGCACCTCGACCAAGGAAGACGGGTTCTTCTGGGCGTTCGGCGTCGGCGCGACCGATTTCATGAGCGTGTCGATGTCGGGCACCGAGAACCAGGCGAACTTTGGCCTTGGCTTCCGTATCCCGGGCGTCGACGGTCTGAGCATGTCGCTGGGTCAGTACGACATCACCAACAACACCAACCGTACGCAGACCGCCCTGTCGGTGGCGTACTCCATGAAGTTCGGGAAGTAAGCCATGCGCATGATCAAATCCTTCGCCGCTGCCGCGGCTCTCTCGCTCGCCCTGGGGTCCGCTGCTGTTGCGGGTCCGGAAGCAACCGTCACGCTGGTCACCGCACCGTCGGTGTCCATTGCGCCGGTGATCGTCGTGGTTCCGGCGGCCGGATCGAGCATCACGGTCAACGGCACCACGGTCAACGTCAACAACCTGCCGCCGCAGGTGCGTGGCATCGTGAACTCGATCCAGGCGCGTCTGGCCGGTGGTGGCAACATCAATTCGACACAGACCGTTTCGCCGGCCGTGCTGGCGTTTCTGACGGCATACTTCGTCTGAGCCGAACGGTTCGGAATTAGGCGGCGCGTCCCGGTCGGGGCGCGCCGTTTTTCTTTGTGCGGTAGAGGAGGGGGCGGATGAAGCGTTTCCTGATGTGGGTCGTGGGCCTGTTCGTGGTGGTCGCGGGCGGCTTGTGGGTGAACTGGCAGCTTGCGATTCCCTCGCACGAGCGTAACTGGCGCGCCGATCACAGCAGGGTGCCGAAGGTGGCAGAGGTGGACGGGCTGTGGACGGTCGAGGATGTCCGCAACTGGGACTACGCCGAGGACGGCACCATCGCGCGCGAGGCCTGGGAGACGGTGCAGATCGTGCCCGCCCAGCTTGAGCAGGCCTATTTCATCGTCGAGCCTTTCGCCTCCAACGCCGCGATTGCGCATACGATGATGTCCTTCCGCTTCGAGGACGGCAGTGCCTATGTCGCCTCGGTCGAGGCGCGGCGCGAGGAGGGGGAGGTCTACAACGCCCCGAAGGCCGCCGTGCTGCCGATCTTTGAATACCTCTTTGTCTGGACGACCGAGCGCGACATGTTCGGGAACTCCGAGTTCTGGGCGGATGACCGGCTGTATATGTACCCGCTGGCGATCCCGCTGGAGCAGCAGCGGGCGGTGCTGGAGGCAATGCTGCGCGAAACCGCCGAAGTGCAAGCCGAGCCGCGCTGGTACAACACGCTGTTTTCCAACTGCACCAACGTGCTGGCGCGGACGGTTAACAGGCTGAGCCCGGGCGCGGTGCCGATGAGCAAGGCCTGGGTGCTGACGGGCTATGCGGATGATTTCCTGTTCGAGAACGGGATGATCGTGGACAAGGGCGGATTCGCGGCGACGCAGGAGAAGGCGTTCATTTCGCCGCTGATCCGCGAGCTGTACGAAGAGCAGGACCCGGCGGCGTTTTCGACCGCGCTGCGCGCGGCGATGGACGCGCGGTAATCCGCGCTGCCGTGCAGAAAACCCCTTCACATCTGTGCTGAAGATGGTAGATGACGGCCTTGCAACGGCCCGCGCGATTCGTGTGGGCCTGTGCATTTCGTCCGAGACGGCGGGTTGGAAGCGTTCCGCGGAACACATCCAATAATTCCTGCCCGAGACGGGAAGAGACATTCTTTGCCCTGTCGCAATCGCGCGGGACACAGTGTGCGTCGACCCTTCTTCGGACTTTGTGGCGGGAGCAATCCCGTCGACTGAGAGCCGGAGGGTCCGCCCTCCAACAACTGGAGTGAAACTGTGGATAGAGCCCAGAAAGAGAAATTGGTCGAGGAACTCGGCCAGATCTTCGAAAGCTCTGGCGTCGTGGTGGTTGCCCGCTACGAGGGTCTCACGGTTGCAGAGATGACCGACCTGCGTAACCGCGCCCGTGGTGCGGAAGCAACGGTTCGTGTCGCCAAGAACAAGCTGGCCAAGATTGCCGTGAAAGGGACCCCTGCTGAAGGGATCACCGAGTACCTGGACGGCATGACGGTGCTCACCTTCTCCGAAGACCCGGTCGCAGCGGCCAAGGTCGTCGAAGACTTCGCCAAGGACAACAAGAAGATTGTCATCCTCGGCGGCGCAATGGGTGGCACCACGCTGGACCGTGCCGGTGTCGAGGCCGTGTCGAAAATGCCGTCGCGCGAGGAGCTCATTGCTTCGATCGTCGGCTGCATCGGCGCACCCGCTTCGAACATCGCTGGTGCGATCGGCGCGCCTGCTTCGAACATCGCTTCCATCCTCACCACGATCGAGGAAAAGGCGGCGTAAGCAACCTGAATGCCCGCGTAGGGATCGTCCCGCGCGCTGGAAACACACATCTATATCGGAAAGAGTCTCAAAATGGCAGATCTCAAAGCACTGGCCGAACAAATCGTTGGCCTGACCCTCCTGGAAGCACAGGAACTGAAGACCATCCTCAAGGATGAGTACGGCATCGAGCCCGCAGCCGGCGGCGCAGTCATGATGGCCGGCCCGGCAGCAGCAGCAGCTGAAGCCGAAGAAGAAAAGACCGAGTTCGACGTGATCCTCAAGTCCGCAGGCGACAAGAAGATCAACGTGATCAAGGAAGTCCGCGCCATCACCGGCCTGGGCCTGAAAGAAGCCAAGGAACTGGTGGAAGCCGGTGGCAAGGCTGTCAAGGAAGGCTGCTCGAAGGACGAAGCAGAAACGATCAAGAAGCAGCTGGAAGAAGCTGGCGCCGAGATCGAGCTCAAGTAATTTCGGTTCATCCGGATTTACGGACAGGCGCTCCTTTGGGGCGCCTGTTTGCTTTTGTGCATGTCTGACTGCGCGATCAGGTCAATGTCGTCCCTCGCGGGATAACCTTGTTTGGGCCGGACTCCTTGACGGCAGGGTCGAGTTTTGGCATTCTCTCTCGAACGAATGGAGCGCAAATCCCGAGACACGGGGGTTGCGCACGTGCGCTTTACCGAATATTCGGAAGTCTCCTGCGGGTTCGAGCGATTCGAACCCGTTGTGCGTCTGTTCCGGAACATGAGGTGGCACCCAAAAGATTGAAACTCCTGAAAATGCCCCCATATCCGGTCCTCAACCCCGGAAATCGGCAATGGTTCCATCCGTCAGGCGCATGGCCTGAGCGTGGCGCACCCGTCTTGGCAAGCCCCTGTGAAGGGGTTTCCCAAGGCCGGTCAACCGGATCGAGTGGCACGCGGTGGGACGCGCGCCGAGAATGGATCCCAGACCATCCGTCACTGACGTGAATGTCCGCTGTGCCCCCGGCAGCGTGTGCATTCGGGCAGAGAAAAATCGAAAGGGTGCTCCCCTCATGGCGCAAAGTTTCCTCGGTCAGAAACGCCTCCGCCGCTATTACGGCAAAATCCGCGAAGTGCTTGAGATGCCGAACCTCATCGAGGTTCAGAAGTCCAGCTACGAGCTGTTCCTCAAGTCCGGCGACCAGAAGAAGCCGCTGGACGGCGAAGGCATCAAGGGCGTCTTCCAGTCCGTCTTCCCGATCAAGGATTTCAACGAGACTGCGGTTCTCGAATTCGTCGACTACGAGCTGGAAAAGCCGAAGTACGACGTCGAGGAATGCATGCAGCGCGACATGACCTACAGCGCGCCGCTGAAGGTGACGCTGCGTCTGATCGTGTTCGATGTGGACGAGGACACCGGTGCCAAGTCCGTGAAGGACATCAAGGAACAGGACGTCTTCATGGGCGACATGCCCCTGATGACCCCGAACGGCACGTTCATCGTGAACGGCACCGAGCGCGTCATCGTTTCCCAGATGCACCGTTCGCCGGGCGTGTTCTTTGACCACGACAAGGGCAAGACGCACAGCTCGGGCAAGCTGCTGTTCGCCTGCCGCATCATTCCGTACCGCGGGTCCTGGCTGGATTTCGAATTCGACGCCAAGGACATCGTGTTCGCGCGTATCGACCGTCGCCGCAAACTGCCGGTGACGACGCTGCTGTATGCCCTGGGCCTGGACCAGGAAGCGATCTGCGACGCTTATTACGACACGGTGGACTTCGAGTACCGCCGCGGCGAAGGCTGGGCGACGAAGTTCTTCCCGGAGCGCGTGCGCGGCACCCGCCCGACCTTTGACCTTGTCGACGCAGACACCGGCGAGATCATCGCCGAGGCCACCAAGAAGGTGACCCCGCGCGCGGTGAAGAAGCTGATCGACGAAGGCAAGGTGAAGCAGTTGCTGGTGCCCTTCGAGCACATCGTCGGCAAGTACGTCGCCAAGGACATCATCAACGAGGAAACCGGCGCGATCTACGTCGAGGCCGGTGACGAGCTGACCTGGACCGTGGACAAGGACGGCGAAGTGTCGGGCGGTTCCCTGAAGGAACTGCTGGACGCGGGCATCACCGAGATCCCGGTTCTGGACATCGACAACATCAACGTCGGCCCGTACATCCGCAACACCATGGAAGCGGACAAGAACATGGGGCGCGACACCGCGCTTCTGGACATCTACCGCGTCATGCGTCCGGGCGAGCCGCCGACCGTCGAAGCCGCGTCGAACCTGTTCGACACGCTGTTCTTTGACAGCGAGCGTTATGACCTGTCCGCCGTGGGCCGCGTGAAGATGAACATGCGTCTTGCGCTCGACAAGCCGGACACCCAGCGCACGCTGGACCGCGACGACATCGTGGCCTGCATCAAGGCGCTGGTGGACCTGCGCGACGGCAAGGGCGACATCGACGACATCGACCACCTCGGCAACCGTCGTGTGCGCTCGGTCGGCGAACTGATGGAAAACCAGTACCGCGTCGGCCTGCTCCGCATGGAGCGCGCGATCAAGGAGCGTATGTCCTCGGTCGAGATCGACACGGTGATGCCGCAGGACCTCATCAACGCCAAGCCGGCAGCGGCTGCGGTGCGCGAGTTCTTTGGCTCTTCGCAGCTGTCGCAGTTCATGGACCAGACCAACCCGCTGTCCGAAGTGACGCACAAGCGTCGTCTTTCGGCGCTTGGACCGGGCGGTCTGACCCGCGAGCGCGCGGGCTTCGAAGTCCGCGACGTTCACCCGACCCACTATGGCCGGATGTGCCCGATTGAAACGCCGGAAGGTCCGAACATCGGTCTTATCAACTCGCTGGCGACCTTTGCCCGCGTGAACAAATATGGCTTCATCGAGACCCCCTACCGTGTCGTGAAGGACGGTCAGGTCACCGACGAAGTGCACTACATGTCCGCGACCGAGGAAATGCGTCACACCGTGGCGCAGGCGAATGCCTCGCTGGATGAAAACGGCAAGTTCACCAACGAGCTGGTCTCGACCCGCAAGTCCGGTGACTACACGCTGGCGCCGTCGGAAACCGTCGACCTCATCGACGTGTCGCCGAAGCAGTTGGTGTCGGTCGCGGCCTCGCTGATCCCGTTCCTGGAAAACGACGACGCGAACCGCGCCCTGATGGGGTCGAACATGCAACGTCAGGCCGTTCCGACCCTGCGCGCCGAGGCGCCGCTGGTGGGTACGGGCATCGAGGAAGTGGTCGCACGCGACTCCGGCGCGGCCGTCATGGCCAAGCGTGCCGGCATCATCGACCAGGTGGACGCGCAGCGTATCGTTATCCGCGCGACCGAAGACCTGGAGCTGGGTGACGCGGGCGTCGACATCTACCGGATGCGCAAGTTCCAGC
Source organism: Sagittula sp. S175 (assembly GCF_049800975.1). Lineage (NCBI taxonomy): Bacteria > Pseudomonadati > Pseudomonadota > Alphaproteobacteria > Rhodobacterales > Roseobacteraceae > Sagittula > Sagittula sp. S175. The sequence goes on along the minus strand of NZ_JBNAGB010000016.1, from coordinate 93,223 downwards.
GGTCCAACCAGAACACCTGTATCAACCAGAAGCCTCTGGTGAAGGTGGGTGACACGGTCCGCAAGGGCGAGGTCATCGCGGATGGTCCGTCGACCGACATGGGGGAACTGGCGCTCGGCAAGAACGTCATCGTGGCCTTCATGCCGTGGAACGGCTACAACTACGAGGACTCCATCCTGATCTCCGAGCGGATCGCCAAGGATGACGTGTTCACCTCTGTCCACATCGAAGAATTCGAAGTGGCGGCGCGCGACACGAAGCTTGGACCGGAAGAGATCACCCGCGACATCCCGAACGTCGGTGAGGAAGCGCTGCGCAACCTCGACGAGGCTGGCATCGTCTACATCGGTGCGGACGTGGAGCCGGGCGATATCCTCGTCGGCAAGATCACCCCGAAGGGCGAAAGCCCGATGACTCCGGAAGAGAAGCTGCTGCGCGCCATCTTTGGCGAGAAGGCATCTGACGTGCGCGACACCTCGCTGCGCGTGAAGCCGGGCGATTACGGGACTGTCGTCGAAGTGCGCGTCTTCAACCGCCACGGCGTCGAAAAGGACGAACGTGCGCTGCAGATCGAGCGTGAAGAGATCGAAGCCCTCGCCCGCGACCGGGACGACGAGCTGGCGATCCTCGACCGCAACATCTACGCGCGTCTCAAGGGCATGATCCTCGGCAAGGTCGCGGTGAAGGGTCCGAAGGGCGTGAAGGCGAACTCGGAGATCGACGAGGAGCTGCTGTCGACGCTGACCCGTGGTCAGTGGTGGCAGCTGGCGCTCGCCGAAGAAGAGGGTGCCAAGCACGTCGAGGCGCTGCACGAGCAGTACGAGATCCAGAAGCGTGCGCTGGACGCCCGTTTCGAGGACAAGGTCGAGAAGGTCCGTCGCGGCGACGACCTGCCCCCGGGTGTGATGAAGATGGTCAAGGTCTTCATCGCGGTGAAGCGCAAGCTTCAGCCGGGCGACAAGATGGCAGGCCGTCACGGCAACAAGGGCGTGGTTTCGCGCGTGGTGCCGCAGGAGGACATGCCGTTTCTCGCCGATGGGACGCCGGTCGACTTCTGTCTGAACCCGCTGGGCGTGCCGTCGCGCATGAACGTCGGTCAGATCCTCGAAACCCACATGGGCTGGGCCGCACGCGCGCTGGGTATCCAAGTGGACGAGGCGCTGCAGGAGTACAAGCGTTCGGGCGACCTGACGCCGGTGCGTGACGCGCTGAAGATCGTCTACGGCGACGAGGTCTACAACGAGGGCTTTGCCGACGCGGAAGAGGACGAGCTGATCGAGATGGCGGGCAACGTGACACGCGGTGTCCCGATCGCGACGCCGGTCTTCGACGGTGCCAAGGAAGCAGACGTGAATGACGCGCTGATGCGTGCCGGTTTCGACACGAGCGGTCAGTCCCGCCTGTTCGACGGCCGCACCGGCGAAGAGTTCTCGCGTCAGGTGACAGTGGGTGTGAAGTACCTGCTGAAACTGCACCACCTGGTTGACGACAAGATCCACGCCCGTTCGACTGGACCGTACTCGCTCGTCACGCAGCAGCCGCTGGGTGGTAAGGCGCAGTTCGGTGGCCAGCGCTTCGGGGAGATGGAGGTCTGGGCTCTGGAAGCATACGGCGCAGCCTACACGCTGCAGGAGATGCTCACCGTCAAGTCGGACGACGTGGCGGGCCGGACCAAGGTTTACGAGTCGATCGTCAAGGGCGAGGACAACTTCGAAGCCGGCGTGCCGGAATCGTTCAACGTTCTCGTCAAGGAAGTGCGCGGCCTCGGCCTCAACATGGAACTCCTGGACGCGGAGGAGGAGTGATCCGCAAAGCCTTCGACGAAGGCTTTGCGCACACCAAGGTCTTTCGTCGAAAGACCTTGGCCTCCCCCGCTTCCCTCTGAATTTGTGAGGAACACATGAACCAGGAACTGACCAACAACCCGTTCAACCCGCTGACCCCGCCCAAGGTCTTTGACGAGATCAAGGTGTCGCTGGCGTCGCCGGAACGGATCCTCTCGTGGTCCTTCGGTGAGATCAAGAAGCCGGAAACCATCAACTACCGCACGTTCAAGCCCGAGCGTGACGGCCTGTTCTGCGCGCGTATCTTTGGCCCGATCAAGGATTACGAATGCCTCTGCGGCAAGTACAAGCGCATGAAGTATCGCGGCGTCGTCTGCGAAAAGTGCGGTGTCGAAGTCACGCTGCAGAAGGTCCGCCGCGAGCGCATGGGCCACATCGAACTGGCCGCGCCCTGCGCGCATATCTGGTTCCTCAAGTCGCTGCCCTCGCGCATCGGCCTGATGCTGGACATGACGCTGCGTGATCTCGAGCGCGTGCTGTACTTTGAAAACTACGTGGTGATCGAGCCCGGCCTGACCGACCTGACCTATGGTCAGATGCTGACCGAGGAGGAATTCCTCGACGCGCAGGACCAGTACGGCATGGACGCCTTCACGGCGAACATCGGTGCAGAAGCCATCCGCGAGATGCTGGCCGCCATCGACCTCGAGTCCGAGGCCGAGAACCTGCGCGCCGACCTCAAGGAAGCGACCGGCGAACTGAAGCCGAAGAAGATCATCAAGCGTCTGAAGGTCGTGGAATCCTTCCTGGAATCCGGCAACCGTCCGGAGTGGATGGTCCTGACCGTGATCCCGGTCATTCCGCCGGAACTGCGTCCGCTGGTGCCGCTGGACGGTGGCCGCTTTGCGACCTCCGACCTGAACGACCTGTACCGCCGCGTCATCAACCGGAACAACCGTCTGAAGCGCCTGATCGAACTGCGCGCGCCGGACATCATCGTCCGCAACGAAAAGCGGATGCTGCAGGAATCCGTGGACGCGCTGTTCGACAACGGTCGTCGTGGCCGCGTCATCACCGGCGCCAACAAGCGTCCGCTGAAGTCGCTCTCCGACATGCTGAAGGGCAAGCAGGGTCGCTTCCGTCAGAACCTTCTGGGCAAGCGCGTCGACTTCTCCGGTCGTTCGGTCATCGTGACCGGCCCGGAACTGAAGCTGCACCAGTGCGGCCTGCCGAAGAAGATGGCGCTCGAGCTGTTCAAGCCCTTCATCTACTCGCGTCTGGAGGCCAAGGGCCTGTCCAGCACCGTGAAGCAGGCGAAGAAGCTGGTGGAGAAAGAGCGTCCGGAGGTCTGGGACATCCTCGACGAGGTGATCCGCGAGCACCCGGTTCTGCTGAACCGCGCGCCGACGCTGCACCGTCTGGGCATTCAGGCGTTCGAACCCACGCTGATCGAAGGCAAGGCAATCCAGCTGCACCCGCTCGTGTGCTCGGCGTTCAACGCCGACTTTGACGGTGACCAGATGGCCGTTCACGTTCCGCTGTCGCTTGAAGCGCAGCTGGAAGCGCGCGTCCTGATGATGTCGACGAACAACGTTCTGTCCCCGGCAAACGGCTCGCCGATCATCGTTCCGTCGCAGGACATGATCCTTGGCCTCTACTATGTCTCGATTGCCCGCGAAGGCATGAAGGGCGAAGGCATGGTCTTTGCCTCGCCGGAGGAAGTGGAACACGCGCTGACCGCTGGCGAAGTGCACCTGCACGCCAACGTGAAGTGCCGCGTCAAGCAGATCGACGAAGAGGGCAACGAAGTCTGGCAGCGGTTCGACACCACGCCCGGCCGTGTCCGTCTGGGTGGCCTGCTGCCGCTGAACGCAAAGGCACCGTTCGAACTGGTGAACCGTCTCCTGCGCAAGGGCGACGTGCAGACCGTCATCGACACCGTCTACCGTTACTGCGGTCAGAAGGAATCGGTGATCTTCTGTGACCAGATCATGCGCATGGGCTTTGTCGAAGCGTTCAAGGCGGGCATTTCGTTCGGCAAGGACGACATGGTCATCCCCGACAACAAGTGGGATCTGGTCGAGGAAACCCGCGATCAGGTGAAGGACTTTGAACAGCAGTACATGGACGGCCTGATTACCCAGGGCGAAAAGTACAACAAGGTCGTGGACGCCTGGTCGAAGTGTAACGACAAGGTCACCGAGGCGATGATGAACACCATCTCCGCCAAGCGGTACGACGAGAATGGCGCCGAACTGGAACCGAACTCGGTTTACATGATGGCCCACTCGAAGGCCCGTGGCTCTGTCACGCAGATGAAGCAGCTGGGCGCGATGCGCGGCCTGATGGCGAAGCCGAACGGCGACATCATCGAAACGCCGATCATCTCGAACTTCAAGGAAGGTCTGACCGTTCTTGAATACTTCAACTCGACGCACGGCGCCCGCAAGGGTCTGTCCGATACCGCTCTGAAGACGGCGAACTCGGGTTACCTGACCCGTCGTCTGGTGGACGTGGCGCAGGACTGCATCATCCGTCTGGATGACTGCGGCACCGACATGGCGATCACGGCTGTTGCGGCTGTGAACGACGGCGAAGTCGTATCCTCGCTGGGCGAGCGCATCCTGGGCCGTACCGCGGCCGAGGACCTGGTTCATCCTGTGTCGGGCGAAATCATGGTCCGCCATGGCGAGCTGATCGACGAGCGCATGGCCGACATGGTCGAGGACTCGGGCCTGCAGCAGGCGCGCATCCGCTCGCCGCTGACCTGTGAAGCCGAGGAAGGCGTCTGCGCCACCTGCTACGGTCGTGACCTTGCACGTGGTACGAAGGTGAACACCGGCGAAGCCGTGGGCATCATCGCGGCGCAGTCGATCGGTGAACCGGGCACGCAGCTGACCATGCGGACCTTCCACATGGGCGGTGTTGCACAGGGTTCGTCGCGTTCGTTCCTCGAAGCCTCGCAGAACGGCAAGATCCAGTTCGTGAACCCGTCGACGCTGACCAACGCCAACGGCGAATTGATCGTCATGAACCGCAATATGCAGGTCATGATCGTCAACGAGCAGGGCGAGGAAATCGCGTCGCACAAGGTGGGCTACGGCTCCAAGCTGTTCGTGACCGACGGTCAGGACATCAAGCGCGGCGAGAAGCTGTTCGAGTGGGACCCCTACACCCTGCCGATCATCGCCGAGAAGGACGGTGTGGCAAAGCACGTCGACCTCGTGAACGGCCTTGCCGTGCGCGAAGAGACGGACGATGCCACCGGCATGACCCAGAAGATCGTGGTCGACTGGCGCGCGGCCCCCAAGGGCAACGAGCTGAAGCCGGAAATCATCCTCGTGGATACCGATGGCCAGCCGGTGCGCAACGATGCGGGCAACCCGATCACCTACCCGATGTCCGTGGACGCCATTCTTTCGTGTGAAGATGGTCAGGACGTGAAGGCCGGTGACGTCGTGGCACGTATCCCGCGCGAAGGTGCAAAGACGAAGGACATCACCGGTGGTCTGCCGCGTGTGGCCGAACTCTTTGAAGCGCGTCGTCCGAAGGATCACGCGATCATCGCGGAAATCGACGGCTACGTCCGCTTCGGGAAGGACTACAAGAACAAGCGCCGCATCACCATCGAGCCGGTCGACGAGTCGATGGAGCCGCGCGAGTACATGATCCCGAAGGGCAAGCACATCCCGGTGGTCGAAGGCGACTTCGTCCAGAAGGGTGACTATATCATGGACGGCAACCCGGCGCCGCACGACATCCTCTCGATCATGGGGATCGAGGCGCTGGCGAACTACATGATTGACGAAGTGCAGGACGTCTACCGACTGCAGGGCGTGAAGATCAACGACAAGCACGTCGAGGTCATCGTTCGCCAGATGCTGCAGAAGTGGGAGATCCTCGACAGCGGCGACACCACGCTGCTGAAGGGCGAGCACGTCGACAAGATGGAGTTCGACGAAGCCAACGCGAAGGCCGAGAAGAAGGGTGGCCGCCCCGCCAAGGGCGAACCGATCCTTCTGGGCATCACCAAGGCGTCGCTGCAGACGCGGTCGTTCATCTCGGCGGCCTCGTTCCAGGAGACGACCCGCGTGCTGACCGAGGCGTCCGTGCAGGGCAAGAAGGACACGCTGATCGGTCTCAAGGAGAACGTCATCGTGGGCCGTCTGATCCCGGCGGGCACCGGCGGCGCGACCATGAAGGTCCGCAAGATCGCCACCGACCGCGACAACGTCGTGATCGAGGCACGCCGCGAGGAGGCCGAGGCCGCCGCTGCTCTGGCCGCACCGTCCATGATGGACGATGTGGTCGGTGGCGACGACTACGACACGCTCGTGGTGGATACTCCGGAGAGCCGCGAATAATTCGCACGCTCTGAGCAAAGACAGAGGCCCTTCCCGGTGACGGGGAGGGCCTTTTTCATGTCCGGTGGGCGGGAGCGGCAATACGTGTCGCTAACATGCAATTGTGCCGGGGCAGGACATGTTAGGCGCGGGGCATGAGCGCGATTTCCGATCCCCTGTCACCGGCCCCCGGCATGTCCGACAACATGCGCGGCGTCATCCTCATGGTCCTGTGCATGGCCGCCTTCACGCTGGGCGACACCTGCGCGAAGATGCTGAGCGGGTCGATCCCGATTTCGCAATACATGCTGTTGCGAGGCGTTCTGGCATCGACCCTGATCGGCATCTGGGCGTGGAAGGCGGGGGCGTTCCGGCGCATGTCGCGGCGCGACACCGGCCTGGTGGTGCTGCGCGGCGTGGGCGAGGCGATGGGCGCGGTGTTCTTCTTCATCGCGCTGTTCAACATGCCTTTTGCCAACGTCTCCGCCCTGATCCAGATGATGCCTTTGACGATCACGCTGGGCTCGGCGCTGGTGTTCCGCGAGCCGGTTGGCTGGCGGCGTTGGACGGCGATTGCCGCCGGTTTCGTCGGGATGCTGATGATCGTCCGACCGGGAACCGAGGGGTTCAACACCTTCTCGCTGTCGGCCCTGGCCAGCGTGTTCTGGCTGACGGTCCGCGATCTGGTGACACGCAAGTTCTCGCCCGAGGTGCCGTCGCTGCTGGCGACGTTCGTCACGTCGCTGGTGGTCGTTGCCACGGCGGCGATCTGGTCGCCGTTTCAGGACTGGCAGCCCATGGGATTACGCGAAGGCGCCTTGGTCGTCGCGGCGGCGGGCTTCATCATTGGCGGCTATATCTTTGGCGTCATGGTGATGCGCGTGGGCGATGTCGGGTTCGTCTCGCCGTTCCGCTATACCAGCCTCGTACTGGCTCTGCTGATCGGCTGGGCGGTGTTCGATGAATGGCCGATGGTCTGGTCGCTGATGGGCGCGGCGCTGATCGTGGCGACCGGGCTGTTCACCCTGTGGCGCGAGACCCGTGGTCGTCAGGTCCGGGCAAAGACCCTGCGGACCTGATCGGCGTCGATGTTGAAGAGGCGTTTGATTTCCGCCTCTTCCCCGGCCTCCAGACGGGGCAGGGCGGCGGGTTTGACGTGCTTCTTCTGCCGTGAATCGTTGAAGTCGTTGTGACCGCGCAGGTACATGATTTCATCGGTAAAGGTCAGGCAGGGCATATACTGCGGCAGCTTCTGGTGGCCGAAGTTCATGATGGTCTGCCGGGTGCCGGGTTGGACGTACATCGCCTGAGCCACGCCCCAGAAGGGGGTGACCTGCACCTCGCCACAGAAGCCTTCGGCGTCGGGGCGGGCGACGTAGCCGCGATTCCAGTCGAACCCGACGAAGCGGTGCCGGTCGAGAAGCGGTTTCACATCCCGGGCGGTCTGTTTCAGCGTCTCGACGAAGGTCAGGGCAATGGCGTCATCGTCATCGTGACGGAATTGCAGGCAGGGCATCGCCATGTCGCGGGCCTGATTGAGCGTCTGCTGACAGACCTTGCGATGCGGGCCGGGGGCCTTGGCAACGATGCGGGCCTGCGGCACGTCGGCGGTGAGGTCGATCAGGCGGCTGGCCCAAGGCTCGGGCAGGCTGTCGCCGGTGAGGATGAGGAAGGTGAAATCGGGATCGGTCTGCGCCGCGATGGAGGGCAGGCAGATCGTTTCGAAATGCCGAAAGCGTTCGTCGAGGCGCTCGGGCGCGTAGAGGTAGGACAGGCGGTCGGCGAGGGTCGGATGCTCGACCTGAAAGCCGCCCTCGGCGGGGTAGGAAAAACGGCAAAAGCCGATGGTCTGCATGGGGGCCTCGGGTTTTCCAATCAGAGTGGCAGGCGGCTGCGTGCCTGTCCAGCGGTCAGGGAGCGATGGTCCGGGCGAAATCAGCCAACCAGTCCTGGCGTTCCAGGGAAGACACGGGACGGACGGAAACGCCGCCTGCGGATTCGGCGGTGCAGAAGGGCGGGTAGACGCTTAGCAGCTGACCCGGTGCCAAGTGCCCGCCCTCTGCCCAGAGCTTTTGCAGCGGTTGCATTGCCAGGGCGTCAACAGGGTCGGCGGCCACCCTTTTGAAGAAAGCCGTCAACGTCGGGTCCAGCGCCTCGATATCGCCGGTTTCGGCCTGCAAGTGCAGAACCGCGCCATCGGCCAAGAGGAACTGATCGCCAACGCAATCCTGCGCAAAGGGAATCCAGTCGGGCGCGACGGACGGGTAACGCCGATGCAAAGCCCGCGGTCCTTCAAGGGGGGGGCGCAGGGCGTGCCAGGCCGGTGCAACACAGGCGCCCCGGACGTGCAGGCCGCCGCCATACTGGATGAAGCCGTTCACCTGTTGCAGCAGGCCGACCAGTTGGGCGGGCAACTGGTCCAACAGGTCTGGATCGTCTATGGCGGGCCCTGTCCAGGCGATGTGATCCAGTTCCAACTGCCGCTCCCTGTATGGAGCCGACGCAATGCCCGCCGCGCTGTTGACAGCGAGAGCGACTCTGCGTATACGCCCGCTAATCCGTTGCGCCCGGGAGATCTCGGGCGTTTCGTTTTCATGACGAGATTGCGCTCAAGACCGTGGGCGATGCAAGCCCCGGTCCTCTGGAACGCCCCCGCGTAGGCCCTCCGGTAAGGGGTCTGATGCGGACCAAAAGTCGTTTGTGCCTGGGCCTTTCGCCCGGTGGCAGGCGCGCCATCACCGGCAAACCCCCGCCTTTCGAGGCAGGATGGTGCGCCAGACCTGAACCGCCGGACTTACCATTCGGCACGATTGAGAGAAGCACGGGGATAACGTCCACATGCCCACGATCCAGCAGCTGATCCGCAAGCCGCGTCAGCCCAAAGTCAAGCGCTCCAAGTCCCAGCACCTGGAGCAGTGCCCCCAGAAGCGCGGCGTCTGCACGCGCGTCTACACCACCACCCCGAAGAAGCCGAACTCCGCTATGCGGAAAGTTGCGAAGGTCCGCCTGACCAACGGCTACGAGGTGATCTCCTACATTCCCGGTGAAAGCCACAACCTTCAGGAGCACTCTGTGGTTCTGATCCGTGGCGGCCGTGTAAAAGACCTTCCCGGTGTGCGTTACCACATCCTGCGCGGTGTTCTGGATACCCAGGGCGTCAAGGATCGTAAGCAGCGTCGTTCGAAGTACGGCGCGAAGCGTCCCAAGTAAGCACACCCATAAGAGGATACGGATATGTCCCGTCGTCACGCCGCTGAAAAACGCGAAGTTCTGCCCGACGCCAAGTACGGCGACCGCGTTCTGACCAAGTTCATGAACAACCTGATGATCGACGGCAAGAAGTCGGTTGCCGAGCGCATCGTGTACTCGGCTCTCGACCGCGTCGAAGCCAAGGTGAAGCGCGCCCCGGTGGAAATCTTCCACGAGGCCCTGGACAACATCAAACCGTCCGTCGAAGTGCGCTCGCGCCGCGTCGGTGGTGCGACCTACCAGGTTCCGGTCGAAGTTCGCCCGGAGCGCCGCGAAGCGCTGGCCATCCGCTGGCTCATCACCGCATCGCGCAACCGCAACGAAAACACCATGGAAGAGCGTCTGGCCGGTGAGCTGATCGATGCCGTCCAGTCCCGTGGTGCCGCCGTGAAGAAGCGCGAAGACACCCACAAGATGGCCGACGCCAACAAGGCATTCAGCCACTACCGCTGGTAAGACCCCTTCGGGCGGCTGGGACACCCGGCCGCCCAGATGCTTTGATGACGTTTCCATGACGTTGCCATTCGGCGCCATAGCGCCGTTCACGGCGACGAGGGGCGTTGCACTGCTTGAACTTATCCGTAGCGAGGGTTAATCGCCCGCGCAGAGATTATCCCACAAGGATCACAGACCCATGGCACGCGAATATCCCCTCGATCGCTACCGCAACTTCGGGATCATGGCGCACATCGACGCAGGCAAGACCACCTGCTCCGAGCGCATCCTGTACTATACCGGCAAGTCCCACAACATCGGTGAGGTGCACGACGGTGCAGCCACCATGGACTGGATGGAGCAGGAGCAGGAACGCGGCATCACCATTACCTCCGCTGCGACGACCACCTTCTGGGAGCGCACCGAGAACGGGACCGATGCGCAGACCGAGAAGCACCGCTTCAACATCATCGACACCCCCGGACACGTGGACTTCACCATCGAAGTCGAGCGTTCGCTGGCCGTTCTCGACGGTGCCGTTGCCGTTCTGGACGCCAACGCAGGTGTGGAACCGCAGACCGAAACCGTGTGGCGTCAGGCTGACCGCTACAAGGTTCCGCGCATCGTGTTCGTCAACAAGATGGACAAGATCGGCGCAGACTTCTTCAACTGCCACCGCATGATCGAAGACCGCACCGGCGCGCGCGCCGTTCCGGTTGCGATTCCGATCGGTGCCGAGAACGAGCTGGAAGGCCTGCTGGACCTCGTGATCCAGAAGGAATGGCTCTGGAAGGGCGACGACCTCGGCGCGACCTGGGTGCTCGAGGACGTGCGTCCCGAGCTGCAGGACCAGCTGGAAGAGTGGCGCGGCAAGATGATCGAAGCGGCCGTCGAAATGGACGACGACGCGATGGAAGCCTACCTCGAAGGCGAAGAGCCCGACGTGCCGACCCTGCGCAAACTGCTGCGCAAGGGCTGCCTCGATATGGCGTTCGTCCCGATGCTGGGTGGTTCCGCGTTCAAGAACAAGGGCGTGCAGCCCCTGCTGAACGCCGTCATCGACTACCTGCCGTCCCCGTTGGACGTTGTCGACTACATGGGCTTTGCCCCCGATGACGAAACCGAAGAGCGTAACATCGCGCGCCGTGCAGACGACGCCATGCCGTTCTCAGGCCTCGCGTTCAAGATCATGAACGACCCCTTCGTGGGCTCGCTGACCTTCGTGCGCATCTACTCGGGTACGCTCGCCAAGGGCGACAACATGCAGAACTCGACCAAGGGCAAGAAAGAGCGCGTCGGTCGTATGATGATGATGCACTCGAACAACCGCGAAGAGATCGAATGGGCCGGTTCCGGCGACATCATCGCGCTTGGCGGCCTGAAGGACACCACGACCGGTGACACCCTGTGCGACCCGAAGGCGCTCGTGGTTCTCGAAACCATGACCTTCCCGGAGCCGGTGATCGAGATCGCCGTCGAGCCCAAGACCAAGGGCGACCAGGAAAAGATGTCGGCGGGTCTGGCCCGTCTGGCAGCAGAAGACCCCTCCTTCCGCGTGGAGACCGACCTCGAGTCCGGTCAGACCATCATGAAGGGCATGGGCGAACTTCACCTGGACATCCTGGTTGACCGCCTCAAGCGCGAGTTCAAGGTCGAGGCAAACATCGGTGCACCGCAGGTGGCTTACCGCGAGACCATCTCTCACGGGATCGAGCACACCTACACCCACAAGAAGCAGTCGGGTGGTTCGGGTCAGTACGCAGAAGTCAAGCTGGACATCCAGCCGACGGAGCCGGGCGAAGGTTTCTCCTTCGAGTCGAAGATCGTCGGTGGTGCGGTTCCGAAGGAATACATCCCGGGTGTCGAAAAGGGCATCAAGTCGGTCATGGACTCCGGTCCGCTGGCAGGCTTCCCGGTGATCGACTTCAAGGTGTCGCTGATCGACGGCAAGTTCCACGACGTCGACTCCTCGGTTCTGGCCTTCGAAATCGCGGCACGTATGTGCATGCGTGAAGGTCTGAAGAAGGCCGGCGCAAAGCTGCTGGAACCGATGATGAAGGTCGAAGTGGTGACCCCGGAAGAATACACCGGCGGCATCATCGGCGACCTGACCTCGCGTCGTGGTCAGGTTTCGGGTCAGGATTCCCGCGGCAACGCCGTGGCGATCAACGCCTTCGTTCCGCTGGCCAACATGTTCGGCTACATCAACACGCTGCGCTCCATGTCCTCGGGCCGCGCGCAGTTCACCATGCAGTTCGACCACTACGATCCGGTTCCGCAGAACATCTCGGACGAGATCCAGGCGAAGTACGCGTAATTTCAGGAATTTCCGGGGGCGGGTGTCCGCCCCCGGTCTCAAGACAAGGAGGCCATCATGGCAAAAGGTAAGTTTGAACGCAGCAAGCCGCACTGCAACATCGGCACGATCGGTCACGTTGACCACGGCAAGACGACGCTGACGGCTGCAATCACCAAGTACTTCGGCGAATTCAAGGCCTACGACCAGATCGACGGCGCGCCGGAAGAGAAGGCCCGTGGTATCACGATCTCGACCGCGCACGTGGAATACGAGACCGAAGCGCGCCACTACGCGCACGTCGACTGCCCCGGCCACGCCGACTACGTGAAGAACATGATCACCGGTGCGGCGCAGATGGACGGCGCGATCCTGGTGGTGAACGCCGCTGACGGCCCGATGCCGCAGACGCGCGAGCACATCCTGCTGGGCCGCCAGGTGGGTATCCCCGCCATGGTCGTGTTCATGAACAAGGTTGACCAGGTCGACGACGAAGAGCTCCTCGAGCTCGTCGAGATGGAAATCCGCGAACTGCTGTCGACCTACGACTTCCCGGGCGACGACATTCCGATCATCGCAGGCTCGGCTCTGGCCGCAATGGAAGGCCGCGACCCGGAAATCGGCGAGAACAAGATCCGCGAACTGATGGCCGCCGTGGACGAGTACATTCCGCAGCCGCCGCGCGCCACCGACCAGCCGTTCCTGATGCCGATCGAAGACGTGTTCTCGATCTCGGGTCGTGGTACGGTTGTTACGGGGCGTGTCGAGCGTGGCGTGGTGAACGTTGGTGACGAACTGGAAATCGTCGGCATCAAGGACACCACCAAGACGACCTGCACCGGCGTGGAAATGTTCCGCAAGCTGCTGGACCGCGGGGAAGCCGGCGACAACATCGGCGCGCTGCTGCGTGGTATCGACCGTGACGCGGTCGAGCGTGGCCAGGTGCTGTGCAAGCCGGGTTCGGTGAAGCCGCACACCAAGTTCGAGTGCGAGGTCTACATCCTGACCAAGGAAGAAGGCGGCCGTCACACGCCGTTCTTCAAGAACTACCGTCCGCAGTTCTACTTCCGCACGACCGACGTGACCGGCACGGTTGAGCTGCCCGAGGGCACCGAGATGGTGATGCCGGGCGACAACCTGAAGTTCAACGTTGAACTGATCGCACCGATCGCCATGGAAGACGGCCTGCGCTTCGCAATCCGCGAAGGCGGCCGCACCGTCGGCTCGGGCGTCGTGTCCAAGATCCTGGCGTAAGCCGTAGGGTGGGTTTGTAACCCACCTTCGGACCAAAAAACGAAGGGCGCCTCCGACCGGGGGCGCCCTTTTCCATTGGCCGAGCGCCGAGCGGTTTGGTGGCAGGGAGGTCCGGGCTAGGGGGCGTCTTGGGTATTGGCCAGGGCAGAAGATGCGCGGTCGTTAACGGGTTGTGGGCTGCGGCTCCGACTATCCCGCCAATCGCCTAACAAACACTTGCCCCACCGTTCCAAACCGCCTATACGCGCGCAACGGCCAACGTGCCGTGGAGGGCGGGGTGATTCCCCGCCTTTTAGGTTCGACGAGGGTGCGCGGTGGTCGCGTATCCTCCTCTCAACCTCAATGCCAAAATAGGACTGTTCGATGAACCAGAACATCCGTATCCGGCTCAAAGCGTTTGACTATCGCGTGCTGGACGCCTCCACCCAGGAGATCGTCAACACCGCCAAGCGCACCGGAGCCCAGGTCCGCGGGCCGATCCCGCTGCCCAACAAGATCGAGAAATTCACCGTTCTGCGTGGCCCGCACGTGAACAAGAAGTCTCGTGACCAGTTCGAGATCCGTACCCACAAGCGCCTGCTGGACATCGTCGACCCGACCCCGCAGACCGTGGACGCCCTGATGAAGCTCGACCTCGCCGCCGGCGTGGACGTCGAGATCAAGGTATAAGGGGGTCACATGCGTACTGGTGTTATCGCCAAGAAGATCGGCATGACCCGTCTCTTCATGGAAGACGGCAAGCAGATCCCCGTAACCGTGCTGCAGCTCGACACCCTTCAGGTGGTTGCTCAGCGCACTGAGGAAACCAACGGTTACACCGCTGTCCAGCTGGGCTGTGGCGCTGCCAAGGCAAAGCGTACCTCGCAGGCAATGCGTGGCCACTTCGCCAAGGCCGGTGTCGAGCCGAAGCGTAAGGTTGTGGAATTCCGCGTGGCGCCCGAGAACCTGATCGAAGTCGGTGCAGAGATCGTTGCCGGTCACTACCTCGACGGTCAGTTCGTGGACGTCTCCGGCATCACCATCGGTAAAGGCTTTGCCGGCGGCATGAAGCGTCACAACTTCGGCGGTCTGCGTGCCTCGCACGGCGTGTCCATCTCGCACCGTTCGCACGGTTCGACCGGTCAGTGTCAGAACCCCGGCAAGGTGTTCAAGGGCAAGAAGATGGCCGGCCACATGGGTTCCGTGCGTGTCACCACGCAGAACCTGCAGGTCGTGCGCACCGACTCTGATCGTGGTGTCATCATGATCAAGGGCGCCGTCCCGGGTCCGAAGGGCTCGTGGGTGACCGTCAAGGACGCCGTGAAGAAGCCGACCCCGGACAACCTGGTTCTGCCCGCCGCGCTGCGTTCGAACGCGGCTCCGGCTGAAGCGGCAACCGCTGAAGAAGGAACCGAGGCATGAAACTCAATGTAATCAACCTCGATGGCGGTTCCGCTGGCGAAGTCGAGCTGGACGAGGCCCTGTTCGGTCTTGAGCCGCGCGCTGACATCCTGCACCGCGTGGTGCGCTGGCAGCGCAACAAGGCACAGCAGGGCACCCACAAGACCAAGGGTCGCTCGGAAGTGTCTTACTCGACCAAGAAGATCTACCGCCAGAAGGGCACCGGTGGCGCACGCCACGGCTCCCGCAAGGCGCCGATCTTCCGCAAGGGTGGCATCTACAAGGGTCCGGTCGTGCGGTCGCACGCTCATGACCTGCCCAAGAAGGTCCGCGCACTCGGCCTGAAGATGGCTCTGTCCGACAAGGCCCGCAACGGCGCCCTGATCGTGATCGATTCCATCGACGGCGCAGCCAAGACCAAGGCCCTGGCGGCCCAAGTGTCGAAGCTGGGCTGGAAGCGCGCGCTGATCATCGACGGTGCCGAGGTGAACGAGAACTTCGCCAAGGCAGCGCGCAACATCGAAGGTCTGGACGTTCTGCCGACCATCGGTGCCAACGTTTATGACATCCTCAAGCGTGACACCCTGGTGATCACGAAGGCGGGCGTCGAAGCACTGGAGGCACGACTGAAATGACCGCGACTGCAGCTCAGTACGACGTGATCCGCAAGCCGATCATCACCGAAAAGACCACCATGGCGTCCGAGAACGGCGCGGTTGTCTTTGAAGTGGCCATCGACGCAAACAAGCCCGCCATCAAGGCCGCCGTCGAGGCGCTCTTTGGTGTCAAGGTGAAGGCCGTGAACACGACCATCACCAAGGGCAAGGTGAAGCGTTTCCGTGGCAAGATCGGCAAGCGCCGGGACGTGAAGAAGGCCTACGTGATGCTCGAAGAGGGCAACACCATCGACGTGTCGACCGGCCTCTGAAGGTGGGTTGAAAACCCACCCTACGGGTAAACGATCATTAGGCCCTCGCTTAACGCGGGGGCCTTTTTCGTTAGGGAATGCCGGGATTCGGAGGATTAACGGACCGGGGAGACCCTTGCGGCGCAGGAGGTTAAGGCAGCGGGCCCCACGTTCACCTGGCCGCGTTAACCGGAAATTATACCGAGTCCCGGCCGGTTCGGCGGGGGTTTCCGGCCGGTTGGTAATTGGGGTTAACGGGTGTTTTGGGGGATTCGGAGTGTTTTGGACAGGTTTGGCCCGTGGGGCCCCGGGTGAGGGCATGACGTTGGGTGTTGCCGGAACACGGATGTGTGAGGTTGAGGGAATTTCTGAGTTTGGCAAGCTTTGCCATTGGTGGTATCGTCAGGCATGGCCACGATGAATGTATCACTCCCGGACCCGATGAAGGATTGGATAGAGGCCCGTCTGAAGGATGGGCGTTTTGCCAATACGTCGGACTATGTCCGTCACCTGATCCGGCAGGATCAGGATCGCGCGGAGGCTGTGGCGACGCTTCAGGCAGCCATCGACGACGGTCTGGACAGTGGCCCTTCGGAAGTCTTCGACAAGGACGCCTTCCGGGCGCGCATGCGTGGCGGCTGAGCTGTCCGAGGTCCGTCTGACTCCGGCGGCCTTGGGCGATCTGGAAGATATCTGGCGCTACACGGCAGACCTGTGGTCGGAGCATCAGGCCGAGCGTTATGTCGATGGGCTAGCCACCACCTTCGAGACACTGCGCGCCATGCCGGAGATAGCCCGCGAGCGCCCTGAGTTCCGCCCGCCCGTCAGGGTGCATCCAAGCGGCGAGCACGTCGTCGTATATCACGTAAAGGGTGACGCGCTGGAAGTGATCCGGGTCTTGGGCGGTCGCCAGAATTGGCGGGCCGTGTTGGCACGGTTGAGGTGAAAGTTCGGAGGACAGACGTGCTTAACTGAGGCTCGCGACGTGTAGGCCTGGCAGAAAGTTACTTCTACGGCAATTGATGAAATCAAGGCCTCCCCGAAACCATCATTGGGATTTACACGGAGATCACATGCAGGTTCCCACCGAAGAGGATATCGCAGGCTTCATGATGAGAGCCTCAAAGCTGGAGTTCGCGATCGTCCAGCGTGACTGTCAGCGTTTCGCGCGGACGGCACGTGGAGATCCGACGAAAGTTGTTGGCTACGATGTAGAACCGGTCAGCGAGGCGCTGGAAGCGGCGCAGCCGTTTTCGGTTGGCTACGCAAATTCAAAAGTGTTCGGATTCTTGGCCGAGCATTCACCGAGCTGGTTGGTTCGCGTTGAGGGCCAATTAGGTTGGAGTGCACGGCACGATTTCTCCGCCGCGGAACAAAGCTGGCTGCAAACGTTGAAGAACTACGCGCAACTCCGAAACAACGTGGCGCATGGCAATAAGATGTTGCCAGCTGCGGAGACGGGAGATCGCACCGAAGCCTTTCTCGGTGCGGCTCGCAACTTTCAGGATGAGGTCGCCCGACTTTTGGACCTCCAAGGCTGGAATGCCGACATCCAATTCAGTCAATAGAAATTGGCTCAGAAGCTGTTGCGAAGTTCCTATGGACATGACCCTGCGACATTGCTAGAAGCCGCCATCCGCTACGGCCCCGGATTCGTCCGGGGCTTCGCTTTTGCGTGATGCGGAAACGAATCGGGGTGAAAACCCTGCATGACCGGGCACCTTCGGGGGCCTACATCACCGGGCACCTGCGGACCGATCGGTCGAGGGGCCTTTCCCAGAGGTGGGTTGCAAACCCACCCTACATAACCCCCGCAAGGGGGTGCTAGCTTACGGAAGACAGAAAGCATGGCACTCAAGTCGTACAAGCCGACGACGCCGGGCCAGCGCGGGCTGGTGCTGATCGACCGTTCGGAGCTGTACAAAGGACGCCCCGTCAAGGCCCTCACCGAGGGTCTGACGAAGTCGGGCGGCCGGAACAACACCGGACGTATCACCTCCCGCCGTCGTGGCGGTGGCGCAAAGCGTCTCTACCGGATCGTGGACTTCAAGCGGAACAAATTCGATGTCAACGGCATCGTGGTCCGCATCGAATATGACCCGAACCGTACTGCATTCATCGCTCTCGTCCAGTATGACGACGGCGAGCAGGCCTACATCCTCGCACCGCAGCGTCTTGGCATCGGTGACAAGGTCGTGGCCTCCGAAAAGGCCGACATCAAGCCGGGCAACGCAATGCCGTTCTCCGGCATGCCGATCGGCACGATCGTCCACAACATCGAGCTGAAGCCCGGCAAGGGCGGCCAGATCGCACGCGCCGCGGGCACCTACGCCCAGTTCGTTGGCCGCGACGGTGGCTACGCACAGATCCGCCTGTCCTCGGGCGAACTGCGCATGGTCCGCCAGGAGTGCATGGCCACGGTTGGCGCGGTGTCGAACCCCGACAATTCGAACCAGAACTTCGGTAAAGCCGGTCGCATGCGCCACAAGGGCATCCGTCCGTCCGTCCGCGGTGTCGTCATGAACCCGATCGACCACCCCCATGGTGGTGGTGAAGGCCGGACCTCCGGTGGTCGTCACCCGGTGACGCCGTGGGGCAAGCCGACCAAGGGCAAGAAGACCCGCGCACCGAAGAAGGCGTCGTCGAAGCTCATCATCCGCTCGCGTCACGCCAAGAAGAAGGGTCGCTAACATATGGCACGCTCTGTTTGGAAAGGCCCCTTCGTCGACGCTTATGTGTTGAAGAAGGCCGAAAAAGCCAAGGACTCCGGCAAGAACGAGGTCATCAAGATCTGGTCGCGCCGCTCCACCATCCTGCCGCACTTCGTTGGGCTCACCTTTGGTGTGTACAACGGCCAGAAGCACATCCCGGTCAACGTGACCGAGGACATGATCGGCCAGAAGTTCGGTGAATATGCTCCGACCCGGACCTACTACGGTCACGCGGCGGACAAGAAAGCCAAGAGGAAGTAAGCCATGAGCAAGGATAAGAATCCGCGCCGCGTGGCGGACAACGAAGCGATGGCGAAGCTGCGCATGCTGCGTACCTCGCCGCAGAAGCTGAACCTCGTCGCTCAGCTGATCCGTGGCAAGAAGGTGGACAAGGCCCTCACGGACCTGACCTTCTCGAAGAAGCGGATCGCGGTGGACGTGAAGAAGTGCCTTCAGTCCGCAATCGCCAACGCCGAGAACAACCACGGGCTGGACGTTGACGAGCTGATCGTCGCCGAAGCTTATGTGGGCAAGAACCTCATCATGAAGCGTGGCCGTCCCCGTGCCCGCGGCCGTTTCGGCAAGATCATGAAGCCGTTCTCGGAAATCACCATCAAGGTGCGCCAGGTCGAGGAGCAAGCCTAATGGGTAACAAGACCAATCCGATCGGCATGCGCCTGCAGATCAACCGTACCTGGGATTCGCGTTGGTACGCGGACACCAAGGATTACGGCGACCTGCTGCTGGAAGACCTGCGCATCCGTGACTTCATCCACGAAGAGTGCAAGCAGGCCGGTATTGCCCGCGTGATCATCGAGCGTCCCCACAAGAAGTGCCGTGTGACCATTCACACCGCGCGTCCGGGCGTGATCATCGGCAAGAAAGGCGCGGACATCGAGGTTCTTCGCAAGAAGATCGCCCGCATGACCGCTTCTGAACTGCACCTGAACATCGTCGAAGTGCGCAAGCCGGAACTCGACGCACAGCTGGTTGGCGAGTCCATCGCACAGCAGCTGGAGCGCCGCGTTTCCTTCCGCCGCGCGATGAAGCGGGCCGTGCAGAACGCGATGCGCATGGGCGCCCTGGGTATCCGGGTGAACGTTGCGGGTCGTCTGGGTGGTGCGGAAATCGCGCGTACCGAATGGTACCGTGAAGGCCGCGTGCCGCTGCACACGCTGCGCGCCGACATCGATTATGCCCATGTGGAGGCTTCGACCCCCTACGGCATCATCGGCATCAAGACCTGGATCTTCAAGGGCGAGATCATGGAGCATGATCCCCAGGCCCGCGATCGCAAGAGCCAGGAAATTCAGGACGGTCCGGCCCCCCGTGGCGCCGGTGGCCGTCGTGACGACCGGAGGTAACAATGCTTCAGCCGAAACGCACGAAGTTCCGCAAGGCCTTCAAAGGCCGGATCAAGGGTGAAGCGAAGGGCGGTTCCGACCTCAACTTCGGCACCTACGGCCTGAAGGCCACCGAGCCGGAGCGCGTCACCGCACGCCAGATCGAAGCCGCACGTCGTGCCATGACGCGTCACATGAAGCGTCAGGGCCGCGTCTGGATCCGTATCTTCCCGGACACCCCGGTGACCGCGAAGCCCATCGAAGTTCGTATGGGTAAAGGTAAGGGTTCCGTGGACCGTTGGGTCTGCAAGGTGAAGCCCGGTCGCGTGATGTTCGAGATCGACGGCGTCGGTGAGGACATCGCCCGCGAGGCGCTGCGCCTGGCCGCGATGAAGCTGCCGATCAAGACCCGCGTCGTGGTCCGCGAAGACTGGTAAGCCGGTCGGTGGGTTTCAAACCCACCCTACGGAAATCGAAAGCCCCCGGTGCAGAGATGCGCCGGGGGCTTTTCTTTGGTGGGTCGGGGTCAGGCGAGCCTCGACAGCAGGTCGCGGGTGTCCCGGTGGCCGCGCAGGGTCAGCAGGGGGACGGTCGGCCCGTGGGTCGCCAGGGCCGCGGTGATCCGGGGGCTTTCGCGTTGCTCGAACTGCCAGATGTAGGAGAGGAAGGCGCGGTCGGGCAGATGTTCGGCGCACCCTTCGGCCATATCCGGGCGCGTCTGCCCGTGGTGGCGCGCGACGCGACGGACGAGGTTCCACAGGGCGGTGTGGCGCGTCGGGCGCATCCAGATCACCAGATCGGTGCGCGGCAGGCGCAGGTCCAGCGAGGACACCGAGGTGCCGTCGATGATCCAGCGGTCCGTGGCGACAAGGGCCGACAGGCGCGTCCGCTGTTCGGCCTTTGGGCGGACCTGCCAGCCGGGCAGCCAACGGATGTCGCGATCCATGGGGATATGCGGGAGGTCCAGCCGGGCGGACAGAGCAGCGGACAGGGTGGATTTGCCTCCGCCGGAGGTGCCGATGACGCAGATGCGCCGTACCTGTGGCAACAGGGCGGCGGCCTCTGGGAGTGTCAGGTCTTTGGGCACGGCAGGCCACGAACAAGGGGTCCTCTGCCGAAACTGTAGGGCGCTGGGACCGCGCCCTCAAGATCAGGCGGCGGCCTCGGGGAGGGGGACGAACTCCAACACGCCGGGATCGGTGCCGATCAACTGAATGTCGGTCGCGCTCAGGCCCGAGGCCCCGTTCAGGGTAAAGACCACCTCGCGCGTGAGCACCCCCGGTGTGGTCGAGCTGTAGGTCAGCGTCACTTGGGTCGAAATGGCGTCGGCCTGCGCGACCTCTTCGAGGTCGATGGAGGACAGCGCGATGCCGCCTGCTGCGGGCGCGCCGTCGATGACCAGCAGGTCCTCGCCCGGGGTGAAGTCGGTGATCTCGCCGGTGTCGACGCGCAGCGCGCCCTCGGGCGTGACAGAGACGTTTTCACCCAGCCAGAACGACGTATCCTGCACGCCCTCGTTCACAGCCACCTGAAAGACATCGACGCCCGCGCCGCCGGTGACGCTGAAACCGACCTCGCCGGCTGCAACGGGCAGGTCCGTGGCGTCGATATCGAAGAAGTCGATCCCCGCACCGCCGCTGACCGAGGTGACCGCCGTCCCCCCCGAATAGGCGTGCAGGACGTCATTGCCTGCGCCGCCGTCCACGGTGCCCCCGTTGATGCGCGCGTCGATGATGTCCGCCCCGTCGCCGCCCAGAACCGTGGTGGCGGATTCCCCGAAGCTGTCGATCTCGACCCGGTCATTGCCCACGCCCGCGTCGATCAGCGAATTGTCATGTGTGCCAGTGATCGTGTCGTTGCCGTAGTTTCCGGAAACAGTCGAATTGAAGGTAGCTGCGTCGATACGGTCGTTGCCAAAGCCACCGTCGATGGTCGACCCGACCAGTTGCTGGTTGAGGAACTCGGCATCGCTGGCGACGGCGTCCTCTTCATAAAGGTCGATGCGGTCGTTGCCTTCCAGCGCGTCCACGCTGATCGGATCGCCCGCCGGGCCGTCCATTTCGATGGTATCGTTGCCCTCGGTGCCGGTGAGGGTGCCGCCGGCGGCAATGGTCAGGATGTCATTGTCGGTATTGCCGCTGTCGGTGACGCCGCCGGTCAGGCTTTCATCCACGCTGCCGATGTCGGTGGGATCGCTGCTGTCCCCGCCCGACCCGTCGCCGTAATCCTCGTTCGTGGTGTAGTCGATCTGGTTGAGGGCAATGGCGAACAGGCCTGCGGTCATCAGGCCGAGGATGATGAGGGGGGACATGACATTGCTCCTGGCGACTCACTGTTGCGGAGTGTTGTGGGGCAAACCCGTCAATTTTCCCTGAATCGGCGAGGTTTCCCGATGCGAAACGGTCTCGCCTCCGGTTGCGGGATGGCGTATGAGGCGGGCATGGCACAGATCAGAAACCTCTTCGCGACGCCGCTTTATCATGCCCGACTGGCCGATCATGGCCAGGTGGATGCAGAGGAGTTGGAGGCGTCCTGTTTTTCCATCGCCGAGGATGACGAGGCGGGGCAGGAATGGTGTGAAACCCAAGGGTATCCGGGGTACACGTCCTATGCGTCGCTGACGGATCTGCCGTGGCGCTTCCCGATCTTCGCGGACCTGGTGAAGGTGATAGACCAGCATGTGAAGGCGTTTGTCGCCGAGCTGGATTTCGATCTGGGCGACAAGGAGATCGTGCTGGAGGACATCTGGATCAACATCCTGCCGCCGGGCGGGACGCATTCCAGCCACATCCACCCGCACTCGGTGATTTCGGGTACGACCTACGTGGCCATGCCCGAAGGCGCGTCGGCGCTGAAGCTGGAGGACCCGCGGTTGCAGATGATGATGGCGGCCCCGGCGCGGCGCAAGGATGCGCGCGAGGAGCTGCGGCCGTTCATCTACGTGCAGCCCGAGGTGGGCGATATCCTGCTGTGGGAAAGCTGGCTGCGTCACGAGGTGCCGCTGAACATGGCGGACGAGGACGAGCGGGTTTCGGTGTCGTTCAACTACAAATGGGGCGACTGAGCCGCATTCGGTTCGAATTGGCCGGGTTCGTTCGGCAATCTTAGACATGTCTTTACTCCTGTCGCGCAGGCTTTTGCCGGGGCAAGAAGGGGTAGAGACATGCAGGCATCGTCCGCAACACAGCAACCGGTCCACCGGCATCATCATGACCATGAGGTGCGTGGACGATCGGACGAGTCCGTGGGGCATCGGGCGAAGGTCGAACGCCAGGAGGGCGAACGGCAGGGCGATGCGGCATCGCGGATCGCCCGCGGTCGGGAGTACGGGGGTGACAGTTACTCCGCCGTGGTCTCGGCGGTCTTTGTCAGCTTTACCATGACATTTGCGGCGGTTTCGGTGACGGGGCGCGCGAGTGATGCGGCGGAACCGGCGGCGGCTTGGGCTGCCGAGGCCACGGAGGTTTCCGAGAACGACAGGGATGCCGATGACGTTGTGGTGGCTGCGCCAGCGTCAGGGGATGTGGCGATGGCACCCTCCGCCGAGGAGGCCACGGAGGTTGCCGAGAGTGATGGCGACGCGGATGATGTGGGCGCAGCGGCGCAGGGATACCAGGGTGCGGCGATGTTCGTTTCGGCGCAGATGACCTATACTTCGGCAAGCATCGCTTTGGCGCTGTTGCAGAAGTAAGGGACGCTTTTGCGGGAGGCGTGAATGGGTTACCCCGATCCGAAGGTAACGGATGGGGCAGGGCATGGACTCGCGGAAACTGGAAATGACGGTGCTGATGACACCGGATATGGCGAACTTCAGTGGTAAGGTCCACGGCGGCGCCTTGCTGAACCTTCTCGACCGGGTGGCCTTCAGTTGCGCCTCGCGGTTCTCTGGGCGTTATGCGGTGACCTTGTCGGTGGATCAGGTGGTGTTCCGCGAGCCGATCAATGTGGGGGAGTTGGTGACCTTTCGTGCGGCGGTGAACTACGCCGGGCGCACGTCGATGGAGATCGGCATAAGGGTGGAGGCGGAGGACATCCGGTCCGGCAAGGTGCGGCATACGAACTCGTGTTACTTCACCATGGTCGCCGTGGATGATGCCGGGAAATCCACCGAGGTGCCGGAGTTGAAGGTGTTGAGCGAGGTGGAGGCCAAGCGGCAGCGCGCGGCGCAGATCCGCAAGAAGCTGCGCAAGCAGTTCGAGGAAGAACTGGCGAAGGCAGCGGAAGGTTAACCGCGCGGGATCGGCGTGATGGGACGGACCGTGGCGGAGAGGCAGCCGTCGGCCACCTTGCGCCAGGTCAGGACATTCTGCGACATGGCGCAGCGTGCGGTAAAGGATGTGTCCCCGACCGTGAGGCAGGCGAGTTGGCCAAGCGGCACCTTTGCCCCGTTGCGGTTGATGCAGGCGCAATCGGCAGGGGCCTCGTCCGCGAAGGCGAGGCCGGGCAGGCTCAGGACAAGAGCGATGACGTAGCGCATGGCCGGAGCATAGCACGGTTTTCGCGTTTTTCGGAGTCTTGTTCGCGCGTGCGTCGTGCCTTTGGACGCCGGGCCGGGAAGCGTGGATCCCGAAGGCCGTGCGACTGTCGTATGGCAAGTGCGGACACAGCACGCGGCGTAGGGCTGAGCGTGGCCACCGGCCCGGCGTGTCCTTGACGGTATTCCCGGGAATGGGCAGAACGCCCCGCGCCGGAGGGCGTCTTTTCCCGGGAGCAGGCCGGAAAGCGCGCAGGGGCAAATGTCCCGCAAACCATGCCACGCAAGGCCCTTGCCATGTTGGGGATTCGCGCGTATAGGGGCCGCTCATCCACGGACTCCACTGGAATCAGGGTGACCTTGCAGCCAAGGCAGGCAGGGGCCCTCCAGTGATGTTGATTGAAAAGGAGAGCGCATATGAGCGCCGCAGAACTCCGTGACAAGACCCCGGACCAGCTCCGGGATCAGCTTGTCCAACTGAAGAAAGAAGCGTTCAACCTGCGCTTCCAGATGGCAACCGGCGAAGTCGCAAACCCCGCCCGCATCCGTCAGGTGCGCCGCGAAGTTGCACGCGTCAACACCATCCTGAACGAAAAGGCCCGCGCGGCCGCATCTGTGGAGGCGTAAGACAATGCCCAAGCGTATCCTGCAAGGCGTCATCACCTCCACCGCGAACAAGCAGACCGTGACCGTCCAGGTCGTGCGTCGCTTCAAGCACCCGGTTCTTCAGAAGACGATCAAGAAGTCCAAGAAGTACCGCGCTCATGACGAGCACGAGCAGTTCAACGTCGGCCAGACCGTCATGATCCGCGAATGCGCGCCGAAGTCCAAGACCAAGCGCTGGGAAGTCATGACCGAGACCATGCTGGAAGAGCACAACGCAGCCCGCGCCGCGGCCGCTGCCGAAGCTCAGAAGCAGGAAGCTGCCGCCCACTAAGGGCAGGTTCGGGGCCGTATTCGCGGCCCCGAGATTATTCGAAACCCCCGGATCAATGTTCTCTGCAGAGCGGTCCGGGACGTCGGGAGACTAGACATGATCCAGATGCAGACCAATCTGGATGTCGCTGACAACTCCGGTGCTCGGAGAGTTCAGTGCATCAAGGTTCTGGGCGGTTCGCACCGCCGTTATGCCTCTGTCGGCGACATCATCGTGGTGTCGGTGAAGGAGGCGATTCCGCGTGGTCGCGTGAAAAAGGGTGACGTCCGCAAGGCCGTCGTCGTGCGCACCGCAAAGGAAGTCCGTCGTGAAGACGGCACCGCAATCCGTTTCGACCGCAACGCCGCCGTGATCCTGAACAACTCGGGTGAGCCGGTCGGTACGCGTATCTTCGGCCCGGTCGTGCGTGAACTGCGCGCCAAGGGCATGATGAAGATCGTGTCGCTTGCTCCGGAGGTGCTGTAATGGCTGCCAAGCTGAAAAAAGGTGACAAGGTCATCGTCCTGACCGGCAAGGACAAGGGCAAGACCGGCGAGATCGTTTCCGTTGACCCGAAGGCCGGCAAGGCCGTCGTGGACGGCGTGAACATCGCCATCCGTCACACCCGCCAGTCGCAGACCTCGCAGGGCGGCCGTCTGCCCAAGGCGCTGCCGATCGACCTGTCGAACTTGGCCATCGTCGATGCAAACGGCAAGGCGACCCGTGTTGGCTTCCGCATGGAAGGCGACAAGAAGGTCCGGTTTGCCAAGACCACGGGAGACGTGATCTGATGCTGGATACCGCGAACTACACCCCGCGCCTGAAGTCTCAGTACCGTGAGACCATCCGGGCCGCGATGAAAGAGCAGTTCGGTTACAAGAACGACATGCAGATCCCGCGTCTGGAAAAGATCGTTCTGAACATCGGCTGCGGCACCGAGGCCGTGCGCGATTCCAAGAAGGCGAAGAACGCCGTCGAGGAACTGTCGAAGATCGCCGGCCAGCAGGCCGTCGGCACCGTGGCAAAGAAGTCGAACGCGGCGTTCCGCCTGCGTGAGGGCATGATTATCGGCGCGAAGGTCACCCTTCGTGACGTGCGCATGTACGAATTCCTTGACCGCCTGGTCACCATCGCGATGCCGCGTATCCGTGACTTCCGTGGTGTGAAGGCCTCTTTCGATGGCCGCGGCAACTTTGCCATGGGCCTGAAGGAACACATCGTGTTCCCGGAGATCGAGTTCGACAAGGTGGACGAAGTGTGGGGGATGGACATCATCATCACCACCAACGCCAAGGAATTCGGCGAGCACACCGCGGACGCGCAGGCGAAAGCCCTGCTGGCTGCATTCAACATGCCCTTCACCAAGGCGTAAGGAGAGAGAACATGGCGAAAAAATCCATGGTCGAGCGCGAAAAGAAGCGCCAGCGCCTGGTGGCAAAGTATGCAGCCAAGCGCGCCGAACTGAAAGAAATCGCAGTCGACGAGTCGAAGTCGATGGAAGAGCGCTTCAAGGCACGCCTGAAACTGGCCGCCCTGCCGCGCAACTCCGCACCGTCGCGTCTGCACAACCGCTGCCAGCTGACTGGTCGTCCCCACGCGTATTACCGCAAGCTCCGCATTTCGCGGATCATGCTGCGCGAGCTGGGCTCGAACGGCAAGCTGCCCGGCGTCGTGAAATCCAGCTGGTAAGGGAGGGTATAAGATGAACGATCCTATCGGCGATATGCTCACCCGTATCCGCAACGCTCAGATGCGCGGCAAGTCGACCACCTCGACCCCGGCGTCCAAGCTGCGCGGCTGGGTCCTCGACGTGCTCGCGGACGAAGGCTACATCCGTGGCTACGAAAGCACCACGGACGTGAACGGCCACCCGGCCTTCGAGATCAGCCTGAAGTACTTCGACGGCACTCCTGTCATTCGCGAAGTGAAGCGGGTCTCCAAGCCCGGTCGCCGCGTCTACATGAGCGTCAATGACATCCCGCAGGTCCGTCAGGGTCTGGGTGTGTCGATTGTCTCCACCTCCAAGGGGGTGATGTCGGATGCAAACGCACGCGCGGCCAATGTTGGCGGCGAAGTGCTCTGCACCGTGTTCTAAGGAGGCCTGAATATGTCTCGTATTGGTAAGAAGCCGGTCGAGCTGCCCTCGGGCGTCTCTGCATCGGTGTCCGGCCAGACCATCGAAGTGAAGGGTCCGAAAGGGACCCAGAGCTTTACCGCCACTGACGACGTGACCATCACCGTCGAGGAAAACGCTGTGTCGGTCATGCCGCGCGGCAACTCGAAGCGTGCACGCCAGCAGTGGGGGATGTCCCGCACCGTCGTCGCCAACCTGGTGCATGGCGTGCAGAACACCTTCAAGAAAGAGCTGGAAATCCAGGGTGTCGGTTATCGTGCCGCGCTTGCAGGGAACACCCTCAAGCTGAACCTGGGTTACTCGCACGACGTGGATTTCGCGATCCCCGCAGGCATCACCGTCACGCTGCCGAAGCCGACCGAGATCATCATCGAAGGTCACGACGTGCAGCAGGTGGGCCAGGTCGCCGCGAACATCCGCGACTGGCGCCGCCCGGAGCCGTACAAGGGGAAGGGTATTCGCTACAAGGGCGAGTACATCTTCCAGAAGGAAGGCAAGAAGAAGTAAGGACGACAGGATATGGCAAACAACAAACGCACGTTGTTCCTCAAGCGCCGTATGCGCGTCCGGAACAAGCTCCGCAAGGTCAACGCAGGTCGCGTTCGCCTTTCGGTTCACCGCTCCAACAAGAACATCTCGGTTCAGCTCATCGACGACGTCGCCGGCCGCACGCTGGCAGCCGCGTCCTCGATGGAGCCGGCACTGGGTATCGTCGGCAAGAACAACATCGAAGCAGCGACCAAGGTCGGCGCAGCGATTGCCGAGCGTGCCAAGGCAGCAGGCATCACCGAGGCGTATTTTGACCGCGGTGGCTTCCTCTTCCACGGCAAGGTGAAGGCCCTCGCCGACGCCGCGCGTGAAGGCGGTCTGAAGATCTAAGGGCGCGGCGGGTTGCAAACCCGCCCTACCCAAGATACCGGCGGGGTGCGCTTCGGCGCACCTTCGCTTTTGCAGGCATAGCTGCCTCGATGATCCGGGCTTTCGTCCTTTTGGACGTGCACCAGGATTGGACCAACGGGTCTCTTGGACCCACAATTGAAGGAATGCCTCATGGCAGAACGTGAAAACCGCCGCGGCAACCGCCGCGACCGCGAAGAGCAGGCGCCCGAGTTCGCCGATCGTCTCGTCGCGATCAACCGTGTGTCCAAGACCGTGAAGGGCGGTAAGCGCTTTGGCTTTGCCGCGCTCGTCGTCGTTGGCGATCAGAAGGGCCGCGTTGGTTTCGGCAAGGGCAAGGCGAAGGAGGTCCCCGAGGCCATCCGCAAGGCCACCGAGCAGGCAAAGCGCAAGATGATGCGCGTGCCGCTGAAGGAAGGCCGCACCCTGCACCACGACATCGAAGGTCGTCACGGCGCAGGCCGCGTTGTGATGCGCACCGCGCCGCAGGGTACCGGTATCATCGCCGGTGGTCCGATGCGCGCAGTGTTCGAGATGCTGGGCGTGCACGACGTGGTCGCCAAGTCGACCGGCTCGCAGAACCCCTACAACATGATCCGCGCCACTCTGGAAGGCTTGGGCAAGGAGACTTCTCCGCGTCAGGTGGCCCAGCGTCGTGGCAAGAAGGTCGCAGACATCCTGCCGAAGCGCGAAGGCGCTGACGCAGTCTCCGAGGAGGCGTAATCCATGGCCAAGACCATCGTTGTGAAGCAGGTCGGTTCGCCGATCCGTCGCCCCAAGATCCAGCGTCAGACGCTGATCGGCCTGGGCCTGAACAAGATGCACCGCGAGCGTGAGCTGGAGGATACTCCCTCGGTCCGCGGCATGGTTCGTTCGATCCCGCACCTTGTGAAGATCATCGAAGAGCGCGGCTAAGCGCCTCTGACGGTTGACGAAACAACTAAACGCCGTCCCGGACCGGGGCGGCGTTCTGCGTTGCGGAACTGGATTTTTCGGCCTGTTTTTGCTATCACGCGCACGTCCCTGAGTTTGCCGAAGGGAGTCGGTGATGTGGTACCTGGTGGATGACCGGAATATCCTGCGCGCCGTCTCGGAACGATGGGACAACGCCGCGCGGGCGTGTGGCGCACCGGGATTGATCTCGCGCGCGGTGTTGAACCTGTCCGTCATGGATTTCATTGCCGGACTCGACACGCAATCCTTCATGAACAGTTCCTTTTACACGGCCCGCGTGGAGGGGCGACTGCTGTCCTGGCCTTACCGGTGCGACTCGCCGACCGAATGGCGCTGCTTCGTCATGGATATCGCTCCGGTCGGCAACGGGGCTTTGCGGGTCACGCATTCCCAGATGGTTCGCAAGCCGCATTTGCCCGTGCCGGAGGCCGCCCCTGATGCGGTGGTCTGTTCCCAATGTCTCGATGTGGAGCAGGGGGGCGGTTGGCACCCGCATCGCATTCCGAGAGGTGGGTATGCCAGGGGGCAGCGGTACTCGGTCTGCCCCGCCTGTCGTCAAAGGGCGCTGCGCGTCCTTCACGGCGAGAGCCCGCCTGCGAGCGTGGCCTGAGACGGTCAGCCGGTCACGAATTCGTCACCTTGCCAAAACCCGGCGCCGGATTACCCTTGGGTCACCGATATTCCAGGGAGCGCAACCATGACGATCAATCGCCGGACTTTCCTGCACACTGCCGCAGCAGTGGGCACCGTGACCTTCATTCCATTCGCCGCCCGCGCCGAGGCGCATATGGGCGACGCTTTCGAGACCGACCTCGGGCCGGTGACGATCCACCCGGTGCATCATGCCTCCATCGTGATCGAAAGCCCGGTCGGTGTGATCTACGTCGACCCGGTGGGCGATGCGGCGGAGTACGAGGGACTGCCTGCGCCGGACCTGATCCTCATCACGCACGAGCACGGCGATCACTACAACGCCGAGACGCTGTCGGCGCTGAAGCCCACGGACAAGCCGGTGGCGATCTACACCAACCCGGCGGTCTTCGACATGCTGAACGAGGACCTGAAGCCCTCGGCGGAGGCCATGGCGAACGGCGACAGCAAGGCTTTCGGCGATCTGACCATCGACGCGATTCCGGCGCATAACACCACCGAGGACCGGATGAACTTCCACCCCGAGGGGCGCGACAACGGGTATGTCCTGTCGATGGAGGGCTTCCGCCTGTACGTGTCCGGTGACACCGAGCCGACCCCGGAGATGGAAGCGCTGGAGGGCATCGACGTGGCCTTCCTGTGCATGAACCTGCCGTTCACCATGACCACAGAGCAGGCCGCCGAGGCGACCAAGGCTTTCCAGCCCAAGGTCGTGTACCCCTATCACTTCCGTGGGCGCGACGGCGGCACGCAGGATCCGGCCGCCTACGCCGAGATGGTCGGCGACGTGTCCGAGGTCAAGATCGCCGATTGGTACAAGCCCGGCGAATTGGGGTGACCCCGAAGTCTTGAAAAGACTTCGGTCCGGAAACTTTAGAAGTTTCCAGTTGCGCGCGGATCGGGCTGCCTTGCGAGGCGGCCCTTTTCATTGCATTTGGCCCGACCGCCCGGTCGGAAATGTGTTGCGGGTCGCGCAGGGCTGACGCACCATGTCGGCGGGAGGACACCGCCATGCCACTGGACGTTTCGACGTTCGATCTGAACCGCATCGACGCGCGGTTCATCGAAAACCCGCATCCGCTGTTGCACCAACTGCGCGCAGAGCGACCGATCTTTCGCAATGCGGACGGGTCGGTCTATCTGACGCGGCATGACGACTGCCTGAAGGTTTACCAGTCGCGGGACATGCTGTCGGACAAGACCGAGGCCTTTGGCGAGAAATTCGGCCAGTGTCCGCTGCACAAGCATCACACGACCTCGCTGATCTTCAACGATCCGCCCTATCATACGGTGGTGCGCAAGCTGATCTCGGGCGCGTTCACGCCCCGAAAACTGGCGGAGTTCGAGCCGTTGATCGAGGGGATCGTAGACCGCTTGCTGGACCGGGTGGAGGATTTGGGCACGCTGGACCTGATCGACGATTTCGCCAAGGTGCTGCCGACGGAGATCATCTCTTTCATGCTGGGCATTCCCGAAGAGTATCGCGCGCGGCTGCGGGGCTATTCCCTGGCGATCCTCGGCGCGCTGGACCCGGTGGTGCCGGAGGATCGGATTGCCGAAGGCAACCGCGCGGTGGAGGAGTTC
Organism: Sagittula sp. S175; assembly: GCF_049800975.1. NCBI lineage: Bacteria > Pseudomonadati > Pseudomonadota > Alphaproteobacteria > Rhodobacterales > Roseobacteraceae > Sagittula > Sagittula sp. S175. Next base: position 61,911 of record NZ_JBNAGB010000016.1, on the reverse strand, counting down.
GGCGAGATCCTCGGGGATTTGATCGACCATCGCCGCGCCAATCCCGGCGGCGCGATGCAGGGCGAGGTGCTGGAATCGCTCATTTTCGGCGAGCATCAGGGGCGGCGGCTGACGCAGGACGAACTGATCCAGAACTGCATCTTCCTGTTGAACGCGGGCCATGAGACGACGACCAGTCTGGTCGGGAATGCGGTCGGCCTGTTCCTCGACCATCCGGACCAGCACCGACGCCTTCTGGACGACCCTAGCCTGATCGACACGGCGGTCGAGGAGGTGCTGCGCTTTGACAGCCCCTTGCAGATCGGCAACCGGCTGGCGGGGGAGGACATCGTCTTGCACGACGGGGTGTTGCCGAAGGGGACCTATATCCACACCTCGATTGCGGCGGCAAACCGCGATCCGGCGGTGTTCGAGAACCCGGATATGTTTGATATTGCTCGGAAACCGAACCGGCATATCGCCTTTATCACCGGTATTCACGTCTGCCTGGGCGCGACGCTCGCACGGGTCGAGGGGCGGATCGCCATCGGTCGCCTCGTCCGGCGCTTTCCGAAAATCGCGGCGAACGGCACCCGTCAGCGCGTCCCGCTGGCGCGCTTTCGCGGCTGGGGAACGCTGCCGGTGACGGTATGAGCAACGCGCCCCGTGTCTCACTGGATGTGGCCGCGCTGGTGGCTGACCCCTATCCCCAGCTGATGCGGTTGCAGGCCGAGACACCGATTGCCTTCGTGCCAGAGCTGAATGCCACGCTGATCTGTCGCCGCGACACGATCTTTGCGCAGGAAAAGCGGATCGAGGTGTTTTCGTCCCGTCAGCCGGGCGGCCTGATGACGCGGCTCATGGGCGAGAACATGATGCGCAAGGGCGGGGCGGACCATCAGGCAGAGCGCAAGGCCTGCTTTCCGGCGTTTTCGCCGCGCACGGTGCAACAGCGCTGGAAGGCGCAATTCGAAACCGCCTGTTCCGAGGCGCTGGCGGATCTGGCGCCCGGCGCCGATCTGGTGTGCGACTACGCGATGCGCGTGTCCGGCGAAGCGCTGCGGGCCATCACCGGGCTGCACGATCTGGCTTGGCAGGAGATGGACGCGGTCAGCCAGGGCATGATGGACGGGATCGCCAATTACACCGGCGACCCGGCGGTGGAGGCGCGCTGCCACGCTGCCACCGCCCGGATCGACGCGGCGATCGATGCCGCGTGGAGCGACCCGCCCGAGGCGTCTTTGCTGGCCGTCCAGCTGGCGGCGGGTCTGCCCGAGGCGACGGTGCGTGCAAACATCAAGCTGGCCATTTCAGGCGGGCAGAACGAACCCCGCGACGTCATCGCAGGCTGTGCCGCGACGCTGCTGCAACGCCCAGACCAACTGGCACTGGTGCGGAAAGGGCAAGCCTCATGGCAGGATGTGTTCAACGAATACGCCCGCTGGATGGCGCCCATCGGCATGTCCCCGCGCGAAGTGGCCGTCGAGGATACAGTGGACGGCGTGACCTTCCACAAGGGCGACCGGGTGTTCCTGATGTTCGGGATCGGCAACCGCGACCCGGAAATATTTGACCACCCGGATCAGTTCGACCTGACGCGGGACACAGGCAAGAGCATCTCCTTTGGCGCGGGACCGCATTTCTGCGCCGGGGCAGCGGCCTCCAAATGCCTCGTGTCCGAAGTCGCGCTGCCGATGCTGTTCGAAACCTTCCCGGACATGCGCCTGTCTGACGAGGTCATCTTTTCCGGCTGGGCCTTCCGTGGCCCGAAATCCGTGACGGTGACTTGGTAAGCCACCTTTCACCTTCATCTTGACGAAAATACCGCGATGGGGGTTCGGGGGAAGCAGCGCTTCCCCCGGTCAGCGCGGGCGCAGCCCGCGCGGGTCGCTTGCCGTCAGGCAAGCGAAACCCATATGACGGATCAGGCCGCCTGACGCCCGCGCCCCTTGGCGCGGTTGCGACGGGGACGCGACGGCTTGGCCGCACCCTCGGCGGGTTTGCCATGACCCCGACCGGGACCACGGCCTTCGCCACGGCCCTGACCCTTGCCTTGACCGCCGCCAAAGCCACCGCCGCCCGAGCGGCCACGGCCACCGCGCGCGGGTTTCTTGGCGTTGAAGTCGATCCAGGGCTCACCCCCGGCGACGTCGATCTGGCGGCCCATCAGCTTTTCGATGGCCTTGAATTCGCCCATCTCGTCGGGCGAGCAATAGGCGATGGCCGAGCCGTCCCGCCCGGCGCGGGCCGTGCGGCCGATGCGGTGGACGTAGTTGTCCGGCACGTTCGGCAGGTCGTAGTTGTAGACGTGGCGCACCAGCGGGATGTCGATGCCGCGCGCGGCCACATCCGTCGCCACCAGCACCATCAGCTCGCCCTCGCGGAAGGCGGTCAGGGCGCGGTCGCGCTGGCCTTGGCTCTTGTTGCCATGGATCGAACCGGCGGCGAAACCGCGCGCCTCGAGCACCTTCTTCATCTTCTCGGCACCGTGCTTGGTGCGCGAGAAAACCAGCGCGGCCTCGGTGCGGTGCGCGTCGAGGTGCTTCATCAGCAGGTCGAGCTTGTCCTTCTGCTCGACGAAGTGCACCGACTGGTCGATGCGGTCGACGGGCTTGCCCGGAGGGGTGACCTCTATGCGGATGGCGTCGGTGAGGTAGGCCTCGGCGATCTCGGCCATCTGTTTCGGCATGGTGGCCGAGAACAGCATGGTCTGACGCTCGGACGGCAGGGCCTTGGCGATTTGGCGCAGCGCGTGGATAAACCCGAGGTCGAGCATCTGGTCGGCCTCGTCCAGCACGAGGAACTTCGTCTCGTCCAGGCGGACAGAGCGGCGCTCCATCAGGTCGATGAGGCGACCGGGCGTGGCAACCAGCAGGTCGGTGCCGCGCGACAGGCGGTTTTCCTGCCCCGACAGCGACACGCCGCCGGTAACGACACCGATGCGGACCTGCGTCCCTTCGGCATAGAGGCGGAGGTTGTCAACGATCTGCTTGGCCAGTTCACGCGTCGGCGCGAGGATCAGGCCGCGCACCGTCTTGGGCGCGGGCTTGCCTTCCATTCGGAGCAGGGCAGACAGGATCGGCAAGCCGAAAGCGGCTGTCTTGCCAGTGCCGGTCTGCGCGAGGCCCATCACGTCACGGCCATTCATGGCGTGCGGGATGGCCTGTTTCTGGATCGGGGTCGGTTCGGTGATTTTCATTGTGGCGAGGTTCGCCTGAAGACGGGACGGCAGTCCCAGCATGTCGAAATCCAAAAGAATATCCTTCGTGCGCCGGATGGGCGCATGTGGCCCGGCCACGATTGGCACGGACGCAAGGGGACCACGAACACCGGACCCCCGCCGAATGCGGAAACCCTGTCGCGGATCTGAACCCATGCGTGATGTGGGGTCGGTTGGGAGATGTGTGCCGTTCGGGCGCAGGCGGTTTCTGCACTTATTGCCCGGCTGCCCGCTCACGCGGCGGGTGCGGCTGAGGGGCATATGGACGCTGCGGTGCGGAAAGTCAAGGCTGTGCCGCATGTCCTGCCGTTGCGCACCCCCGACGGCCCTCGCGCCAAAGTGACGCCGCAAACATGGTGAACTCTGTGTTCGGGACCTTTGGATGAGTGGCAATATGGTCAAGGTTATCATCTTTTTGGCGGTTGCCGCCATCACGGTCGGTGCGATCTGGATGAACAGGCAGATGCGCATGTGGAGCCTGGGCGACCAGATCGGGTTCCTGAAGGTGGGTATTCCAGCCGCCGTTGTATTGTGTCTGCTGTCATGGGGCTTCGTGAAGGCGCTGGAACGCCGCGCGCAAACGGCGACAGCCATGGCGCAAGAGGCCGACGCGGTCCCCGAGACGCTTGTCCTGCCCGAGGACGCGGATGACCGCATCGGTTTCGCGCTGCAGCACCGGCTGTTTTACAGAATGCAGCCGGTGGCCGACTGGGCGACCATCCAGCCCTTCCTTGATGAGAACCGCGCACCAGAGATCTGGATCGCCGCACGCGGCATGATGCACTGGGATCTGCCGCAGGCCTATGGCTTGGCGCGTTTCATGGTGGAGCATCCAGCCTGCCCGGACGTGGTGGCGCTGGATGTGCTGCGCATTCTTGCCCCGGGCGTGGCGCAAGGCATTGCGGATGATCCGTCTCGTGACGTGGTGGCCGCCATCATCGACCGCGACCGGGCGCAGGGATTCGTCCCGACGTCCTTTGCCACCGACGATGCCGTGGACGCCGAAGCGATCAGGGCGGGCATTCGGGCGCTTTGGGGAGCCGATGCGCCGCTGCCAGACGGCCTGTTGGCGCGTCCGGCTGGTGGATCACGGCCGGTGCGCCCTTACGTGGCCGACGAAACCGGTCTGTACCGGGTAGAAGTCGAGGCTTGATCCGCGCACGGCACACCGCTATACGCGCCCGGTGATCCGCCCCGCAGGGGTGGGCTCGATTCCATAACCAAGAAAAGCCGTGGTTGATCCAGTACCGCTTCGGGGGTCACATCCGGCAAGGAGAAGCGACATGAAATTGCATGAACTGCGCGACAACGAAGGCGCAACCAAGAAGAAAAAGCGCGTTGCGCGCGGCCCGGGTTCGGGCAAGGGCAAGACCGCTGGCCGTGGTATCAAGGGTCAGAAGTCGCGTTCGGGTGTGGCCATCAATGGCTACGAAGGCGGCCAGATGCCGCTGTACCAGCGCCTGCCCAAGCGTGGCTTCAACAAGCCGAACAAGCTGCATTACGCCGTCACGAACCTCGGCCTGATCGAGAAGTTCGTCGAAGCCGGCAAGCTGGACGCCGCCAACATCACCGAGGACTCGCTGGTCGCGTCCGGTCTGGTGCGCCGCAAGCTGGACGGCATCCGCGTCCTGAACAAGGGCGACGTGACCCGCGCGCTGACCATCACCGTGACCGGCGCATCGGCGTCGGCGGTCGAAGCCGTGTCGAAGGCGGGCGGTTCGCTGACCGTCAAGGCACCGGCCGAGGCAGCAGCGGAATAATCACAGCTGTGCCAAGCACAGTGAAAGCGCCTTGTGAGCGGAGGCTACTCCGCTTAACTAGGCGCTAAGTTTTCCCTTCACGCCGCCCGAGCTGGAAAACGCTCCGGGCGGCGTTTGTCTGAAAAGAGAGATCCGCATGGTATCCGCAGCAGAACAGATGGCCGCCAACACCAGCTGGGCGGCCCTGGGCAAGGCAACCGACCTGCGCAACCGCATCTTCTTCACCCTCGGCCTTCTGATCGTCTATCGCCTTGGCACCTACATCCCGGTTCCGGGCATCGACGGTGCGGCGCTGCGCGACTTTGTCGAGCAGGCGTCGAGCGGCGTGGCGGGCATCGTGTCGATGTTCACCGGCGGCGCGCTGGGGCGCATGGGGATCTTCGCGCTGGGGATCATGCCGTATATCTCGGCCTCGATCATGGTCCAGCTGCTGACGGCCATGGTGCCGTCGCTGGAACAGCTGAAGAAAGAGGGCGAGGCCGGGCGCAAGAAGATCAACCAGTACACGCGCTACGGCACGGTGCTGCTGGCGACCTTGCAGGCCTATGGTCTGGCGGCGAGCCTTGAAGGCGGCGACATGGTCACCGATCCCGGTTGGTACTTCCGCGCCTCCTGCGTGATTACCCTTGTCGGCGGTACGATGTTCCTGATGTGGCTGGGTGAGCAGATCACCTCGCGCGGGATCGGCAACGGCATTTCGCTGATCATCTTTGTCGGCATCGTGGCCGAACTGCCCGCCGCGCTGGCGCAGTTCTTTGCCTCTGGCCAATCGGGCGCGCTGAGCCCCGCCGTGGTGGTGGGCGTGATCCTCGGGCTTGCGGCCCTGATCGCTTTCGTCGTGTTCATGGAACGCGCGCTGCGCAAGATCACCATCCAGTATCCGCGCCGCCAGGTCGGCATGAAGATGACCGAGGCGCAGCAGTCGCACCTGCCGGTGAAGGTCAACCCGGCGGGCGTGATCCCGGCGATCTTTGCGTCGTCGCTGCTGCTGCTGCCGATCACGATCTCGACCTTCTCGGGGTCGGATGCCACCGGCCCGGTGATGTCGACGATCCTCGCCTACTTTGGTCCGGGGCAGCCGCTGTACCTGCTGTTCTTCGGGGCCATGATCATTTTCTTCGCGTACTTCTACACGTTTAACGTCTCCTTCAAGCCGGATGACGTAGCAGACAACCTGAAAAATCAGAACGGATTCGTTCCCGGCATCCGCCCGGGCAAGAAGACGGCAGATTACCTGGAATACGTGGTGAACCGCGTGCTGGTGGTGGGCTCGCTCTACCTGGCGGCCGTGGCGCTGCTGCCGGAGATCCTGCGCACGCAGCTGGCGATCCCGTTCTACTTTGGTGGCACCTCTGTGCTGATCGTGGTCTCGGTCGTCATGGACACCATCCAACAGGTGCAAAGCCACCTGCTGGCGCATCAATACGAAGGTCTTATCCAGAAATCGCAGCTGCGTGGTAAGGGTAAGGCTCGCAAAAAGCGGGGAGGACCGGCGCGGCGATGAACATCATTCTGATTGGCCCCCCGGGGGCAGGCAAAGGCACACAGGCACGTTTCCTGGTTGAAGAACGCGGCATGGTGCAGCTGTCCACCGGGGACATGCTGCGCGAGGCCAAGGACAGCGGCACTGAGATGGGCAAGGTCGTGGCAGACGTCATGGCACGCGGCGATCTGGTGACGGACGAGATCGTCATCGGCCTGATCCGCGAGAAGCTGGAGTCGGGTGGGGCCAACGGCTTTATCTTTGACGGTTTCCCGCGCACGCTGAAGCAGGCGGACGCCCTGGGCGATCTGCTGGCCGAAGTGGGCCAGACGCTGGACAAGGTGATCGAGCTGCGTGTCGAGGACGAGGCGCTGGTCAAGCGCATCACGGCGCGCTCCACCTGCGGCGATTGCGGCGAGGTCTACAACGACATCACCAAGCCGATCCCGTCGGATGGCAAGTGCGTCAAGTGCGGTGGAGGCGAGTTCAAGCGCCGCGCCGATGACAACGAGGACAGCCTGCGCACGCGCCTGATGGCGTATTACAAGCAGACCGCCCCGCTGATCGGCTACTACTACCACGCAGGGGTGCACTCGCGCGTGGATGGTCTGGGCGAGATCGACGCGATCAAGTCCGCTATCGCGGAGAAGCTGGACGCCTGAGCCGTCCGGACAGGAAAAGCGCGAAAGGTCGGCCGGTGCCGACCTTTTTCTTTTTGAGGCCAGATATTTTTGAGAGTGGGGCGGGTGAGGTCAGCCGTCGGGATCGGTTGCGCGCAGACGGCGGGCAACGTCGATTTGGGACTCGATGATGGGTTTCAGATTCCGCCATTTTTCGGTTTCGACACGAATCCGGGAGAGTGTTCGGAACACCGTCAGCTTGGCCTTTATGGCATCGGTGAAATCACCTAAGGGCAGCGCTCCCTCAGCGGTTATGTAGTCGTTCATCAATTGATGCCCGGAGGGAAGGGCTGCGTAGCCCATCGACCAATCGTGAAAGCGGCGTTGGCCGAGCCCTTGGGGTGGGGTGACGAGTTGCACGCGATGGCGCGCATCGGCTTGCAGGTTCTCGAGCAGTGACAGAAGCGGCGCTTCTTCGCCTTCGATATACTGGAGGAATTCGGTTTCGGTGGCGAGCAGACAACCGGTGATGCCGAAGGTCGTGTTCATCTCGAGCGCGGTTTTCAGGATGGCGAGGTCTTCGGCGGGGCTCGCGGCATTGGCGCGCAGGCTGTCGTAGGCGAGACAAGCCAGCATCCCGGCCTCCCCTGATGGCTTAACGTGCGTGTCGCAAGTTGAACAAACTTGGGACGTTGCGACAAGATTTTGGTGATATTGGCGCATATCTCTTGATGTTGAAACGGAGTGTTTCGGTTTCGGGGGCTGCATATCCGCCCGTTTGCCGAGGTAGTCTGTAGGGGTGTTTGCGTGTGAGGTCACACGCTTGGGGGCGTTTGAAATGTTGGCGATGTTGTTGGGCTTCGGGTTGTTCGGGTTGTTGATCCCCGGCCTTTTCGGCCGGGACGGGGACGACGAAGAGGATTTTCCGACGCAATCCGGATTGGATGACGCGGAGGTTGGCGCAGCCATCAGCGAGACGGAGTCGGTGATCGCCTGGGGCGATGCGCCGGAGGGATACGCCCCGGACTATGCCGCCGTGCCAGAGGCTTACAGTTTTGCCGAGGCGGCTGCCGATCTGACCTGGGCCACGGGCATCGAGGTCACGGATCGTGACAGTTACGAAGCGGCGTTGGAGGTCTATCGCGGGCCGGAGGCTGATCCGGTTCTGGGCACGCCCGGCGATGACACGATGTATACCGGTGACGGCAATGACGATGTCTTTGGCTGGGAGGGTGATGACCGCATCTTCCTTCAGGACGGCGACGATGTTTACGCGGCGCGTTTCGTCAACGAAGACGCGGGCGATGATTTCGTGCGCGGCGGGCCGGGCGATGATTTCCTCATCAGTCGCGTGGGCAGCGACACGCTGATGGGCGATACCGGCGACGACGTGCTGAACGGGCGCGACGAGGTAGGCAATCGGGGCGCGGATGTGCTGAGGGGCGGTTGGGACAACGATACCGTCTTTGGCGACGATGGCGACACGGTCTCGGGCGGGCAGGGGCATGACGTGCTGGGCGTCTACCTGCCGGAGCGCGACGTGGCCGAGGTGACGATCGAGGATTTCGAGACCAACCGCGACGAGATCCGGATCTACGTCGAGACCGATACCCCGAAGATGTCCGAGGACTACGCGCTGACCTTCGAGGATCGCGACGGCGACACGCATATCGCGGTGGATGGCCGGGCCGTTGCCGTGGTAAAGGGCATCACCGGGCTTGATCCGGCGCTGGTCCGCGTGGGCAATTACGTCACCAGTTGACGGGGGCCATTGATGGGGCTTTGCGCTGCGTCCCCCGCTTGGCGCGTTCTGCGCTTGACAGTGCCAGCGAATCCTTCTACCCACCCCCATCTTCGAAAGAAGAGCCAAAATTCGCGCCGGGTCGCCCCCGGTTCGAAGATCACCTGATCAGCCTGGGCCCGGCGGCGAATGCCTCGGGCCTCATGTTGTGAAAAAAGGGCCCGGAATGACGGGCTCGCAACGAAAGGATAAGAGACTTGGCACGCATTTCCGGCGTCAACCTCCCGACCTCCAAGCGCGTTCCGATCGCGCTGACCTACATCACCGGCATCGGCCACACCTCGGCCAAGGCAATCTGCGACGCCGTGGGCATCGACCAGGCCCGCCGGATCAACGAGCTTTCCGACGCCGAAGTGCTGGCCATCCGCGAGCACATCGACGCGAACTACACCGTCGAGGGCGACCTGCGCCGCGACGTGACCATGAACATCAAGCGTCTGATGGACCTGGGCTGCTACCGCGGCCTGCGCCATCGCCGCAACCTCCCGGTGCGCGGTCAGCGTACCCACACCAACGCCCGTACCCGCAAGGGCCCGGCCAAGCCGATCGCCGGCAAGAAGAAGTAAGGGAGGATCTGACCTATGGCACGTGATACTCGTCGTGGTGGCAAGAAGAAGGTTTCCAAGAACATCGCAGCTGGCGTTGCGCATGTGAACTCGACCTTCAACAACACCAAGATCCTGATCTCTGACGTTCAGGGCAACGCTATCTCCTGGTCCTCCGCTGGCACCATGGGCTTCAAGGGTTCGCGCAAGTCGACCCCCTACGCCGCCCAGCTGGCCGCAGAAGATGCAGGAAAGAAGGCACAGGAACACGGCGTGAAGACGCTGGAAGTCGAAGTGCAGGGCCCCGGTTCGGGCCGTGAATCGGCGCTGCGCGCGCTGGCTGCCGTCGGCTTCAACATCACGTCGATCCGCGACGTGACCCCGATCGCGCACAACGGCTGCCGTCCGCCGAAGCGTCGTCGCGTCTGATCGACATTGAATTACGGACGAGGCGGGGGAATTTCCCTCGCCTCGTTCTGCCGTTTTCACAACCTCGGGCGTCGGTCTCTTCTGGACATGGGAGACGGGCAGGTATGGAGGGAAATGCATGATCCACAAGAATTGGGCAGAACTTATCAAGCCGACCCAGCTTGAGATCAAGCCGGGCGCCGATCCGTCGCGCCAGGCGACCTGTGTCGCCGAACCGCTTGAGCGTGGCTTTGGTCTAACCCTCGGCAACGCGCTGCGTCGCGTGCTGCTGTCCTCGCTGCAAGGCGCGGCCATCACCAGCGTTCAGATCGACAACGTGCTGCACGAGTTCTCGTCGGTGGCCGGTGTGCGTGAAGACGTCACCGACATCATCCTGAACCTCAAGCAGGTCGCCCTGAAGATGGAAGTGGAAGGGCCGAAGCGCCTGTCCGTCTCCGCCAAGGGCCCGGGCGTCGTCACCGCCGGCGACATCTCGGAATCGAACGGCATCGAGATCCTGAACCGCGATCACGTGATCTGTCACGTGGACGAAGGCGCCGAAGTGTACATGGAATTCACCGTGAACACCGGCAAGGGCTACGTGTCCGCCGACAAGAACAAGCCGGAAGATGCACCCATCGGCCTGATCCCGATCGACGCGATCTATTCGCCGGTCAAGAAGGTCGCCTATGACGTGCAGCCGACCCGCGAAGGTCAGGTTCTGGACTACGACAAGCTGACGCTGAAGATCGAAACCGACGGGTCCGTCACGCCGGAAGACGCGATTGCCTACGCGGCGCGCATCCTGCAGGACCAGCTGTCGATCTTCGTCAACTTCGAAGAGCCCGAGTCGGCCACCCGCCAGGACGACGACGACGGTCTGGAGTTCAACCCGCTGCTGCTGAAGAAGGTCGACGAGCTGGAGCTGTCGGTCCGTTCGGCAAACTGCCTGAAGAACGACAACATCGTCTACATCGGCGACCTCATCCAGAAGACCGAAGCCGAGATGCTGCGCACCCCGAACTTCGGCCGCAAGTCCTTGAACGAGATCAAGGAAGTGCTGTCGGGCATGGGTCTGCACCTTGGCATGGACGTCGAGGACTGGCCGCCGGACAACATCGAGGACCTGGCCAAGAAGCTGGAAGACTCGTTCTGATAACGGAACTCCCGTCCCGGGCTTGCCCCGGGACCTCCACTCGCGAGGCCCCGGAGCAAGTCCGGGGCGGGGCGGGACATTACCCCGGGCCGCATGGCCCCAAGGAGAGCCGGTGACACGCATCGCCGGTCTGACAAAGCAAAACCGCCCGTAGAGGGCAGATTAGGAGTAAGACAATGCGTCACGCAAAAGGTTATCGCCGCCTGAACCGTACCCACGAGCACCGCAAGGCGCTGTGGGCGAACATGGCTGGCTCGCTCATCGAACACGAGCAGATAAAGACCACCCTGCCGAAGGCCAAGGAACTCAAGCGCATCGCCGACAAGCTGATCACGCTCGGCAAGCGCGGCGACCTGCACGCCCGCCGTCAGGCACGCGCCCAGCTGAAGCAGGACATGCACGTGTCCAAGCTGTTCGACGTCCTCGGCCCGCGCTACGCAGAGCGTAACGGTGGTTACACCCGCGTCCTGAAGGCCGGTTTCCGTTATGGTGACATGGCGCCGATGGCGATCATCGAACTCGTGGACCGCGACGTGGACGCCAAGGGCGCCGCAGACCGCGCACGTCTCGAAGCGGCTGAAGCCGAAGAATAAATCTTGACCGCAAGGTCGGATCGAGGGCCTCTTCCGGCGCGGAAGGGGCCTTTTGCGTTTCGGAGGTGTTGTGCGTGACTGGGTGAAGATCGGTTTGCTTTTTCTGGTGAGCCTGCCGGTTCTGCTTGGCACGTGGGAGCGGCTGGTCTTTGTCGCACAGGGAGCGGTGGGCGCGCCTTGGGTCGATCAGCGGTATGCCGATCATCCGTGGTTGAGTGCCCTGCACCTTATGCCGGGCGCGGTGTTTTTTCTACTGGGGCCTTTGCAGTTTTTGTCCCGGCTAAGGCGTGGGCCGTGGCACCGTTGGGCAGGCCGTCTGTTTATCCTGACGGGAACGCTGTCCGGCATTGGCGTTGTGTGGATGGTCTGGGTGTTTCCCGCAGTGGGGGGACTGCTGACGCAGGCCGTCACCATGGCCATCGTGGGAGCCATCATCTGTCTCATGTCGTGGGGCTGGCGCTGCGCCCGGCGGCGTCAGATCGCGCAGCATCGGCGTGCCATGATGCGGGCCTACGCGCTGGGATTGTCCGTCTCGACGACGCGGATTTTCATTGATCTGGCCGAAGCGCTTGCCGGACTGGAATTCATGTCGACCTTCGTGCCCGCCTCGGCGGCGGGTGTCGCGGTGAACGTTCTGTTCACCGAGGCGCTGCTCCGCCGGAAGGGGCGATAAGTGGCGTCACTGCACGATTTCGCGTTGCCGCATGGGCATGGCGTCGATGGTCTCGAACAGGGTGCGCGCCGTCAGGGGCTGCCCTTCGCGCAGTTTCACGCCGCCGTCCTTGCCAACAAGCACGATCTCGAACCCGTCAACCGCCAAGCCGCTGCGCAGCTTGCCATGGGCATCGGGGTCGGTGTCCAGAAGCACGACCATGTCACGCTCCATGAGACCCGCGCGGGCGTCACGCAGTTCGGCGACCTGATCCTTGAAATCCGGGTGGTCGGCGCTCGGGGCGAAGATGAGCACCGGGCGGGCCTCCCACTTGTATGCAGAGAGGCTGCCCCGATCCGGTGGCAAGGTAGAGAACATCGCGCCGTTGGCGTAGGCCGCCGAGCCGAGCATTCCCAGCGCGGCGGCAAAGGTTTTGCGTAGATTGGACATGAGGGTCCTCCTGTCTTGTCGGATGGAACCCCACCCGCGACGCGGGCGTTACGCCGCATCCAACTCCTTTTTCACCAGTTTCTCGATCTCGGGGACCGGATGATTGGTGAGGGTCTTTGGCACCTCTGCGATGACCTTGTCGGCCACCTCCTTGTGCATTTCGTCACGCAGCACCCCCAGCACCTGCGGCGAGGCGACGATGACCAGCTTGTCGAAGCTGCCCTTGTGGGCTTCTTCGTAGAGCTTCTCCGCAAGGTCGGCGGCAAAGCGTTCCTTGGCCAGCTCGTGCCAGTCGGTGTCGTCCATGGCGGACTTCTGACCGGGGCCGCCGTCATGCATCCGGCCGGGCCGGTTGGCGGACTGCTCGCGGTCGGACGGGTTGTCCTGTTGGTCCTCGTCAAAGACGTCGAGGTTCGGGTTTGCGTGGTCCGTCAGGTTGCGCAGGAACAGTGCCTTTTCGCTGTCCGTCACCACGACCCAGGTGCCATTGGAAAGTTTGCTCATTTGTCGTCTCCCGTCCCGTGATGGCCGCCAAGGTTGCCCTGGCCTTTCTCGTCGGATTTCGTCACGCGGGTGGCACCGGCGCGGTCCTGCTCGGCGCGCTTTTCCTCGTCACGGGTCCCGACCTGACGTTCGAGGTTGCCCTGCGCGCGGCCCTGCTGCGAGGGGGTGTCCACGTCGTCGATATAGGCCTCCGTCTCGCGCGTGCCGTCCTGCGATCTCAATCGCTCAACCATCGGTTCCTCCATCGTTTTCTGTTTCGCTGGCTCAACGCAGAAGGGGCGGTGCGCGTTCCGTTGACGTTTCCGTCAGCGGTAACGCTCACGGGCGCGTGGCTTGCATGACACAGGGGGTGCGGGCATATCTCGGAGGTGTTTCGAAGGAGGCTGGGATGCGTGTTCTGCTTGTCTGTCTGATGCTGGCCACGGGGGGCTTCACCGGGTCACAAAGCGCGGCCGAGACGCGTGTGCCGGGAAGTCAGGCGGAGATCAGCCTGAGCTTTGCGCCGCTGGTGAAACAGGCGACCCCGGCGGTGGTGAACATCTACGCGCGGCGCGTGGTGCAGGAGCGCAGCCCCTTTGCGGGCGATCCGTTCTTCCGCGACTTCTTTCGCAATGCACCAGGGCGGGCGCGGGTGCAGAACTCGCTCGGGTCGGGCGTGATCCTGTCGGCGGATGGGATCGTGGTGTCGAACTACCACGTGGTCGGGCAGGCGACGGACATTCGCGTTGTCCTGAACAACCGGCAGGAATACGCGGCCAAGGTGCTGCTGGGCGACGAGGAGGCCGATCTGGCGATCCTGCAACTGGAGGGGGCGGAGGACATGCCGCACCTCGAATTGCGCGATTCGGATACAGTCGAAGTGGGCGAGCTGGTGCTGGCCATCGGCAACCCGTTTGGCGTCGGGCAGACGGTGTCTTCGGGCATTGTCAGCGGGCTGGCGCGGTCAGGCACGGCGACCGGCAACGCGCGCGGCTATTTCATCCAGACCGATGCGCCGATCAATCCGGGCAACTCCGGCGGCGCGCTGATCGACGTGATGGGGCGGCTGATCGGGATCAATACGTCCATCCTGACGCGGTCGGGCGGGTCGAACGGCATCGGCTTTGCCATTCCGGCCGGGCTGGTGGCGCAGTTTGTGAAGCAGGCGCATGACGGCTTTGACCGGTTCCAAAGGCCTTGGGCGGGCATGACCGGCCAGCCGGTGGATGCCGACCTGTCCGAGACGCTGGGTCTGGACGTGCCGGGCGGCGTCGTGATCTCGGCCCTGCACCCGGCCAGCCCCTTTGCCGAAGCCGGTTTGCAGGTCGGGGACGTCATCCTCGAGGTCGATGGCAGCGCGGTGAACACCCCGCCGGAGATGCTGTTCCGCATGTCCGTCGCGGGGATCGGTGCCATGTCGGATGTGCTTTATGCGCGCGACGGCGACGTGGCCCACGCGCAGGTTGCCATGACCACTCCGCCCGAGGTCCCCGCGCGCGAACAGGTCTCGCTGGGGGAAGACGCCGTGCTGCCGGGGCTGACCCTGTCCAGGATCAATCCACGCGTGGAGGCCGAGCTGGGCACCTCCTTTGCGGTGAAGGACGGCGTCGTCGTGCTGGACCCCGGCCCCTACGGCGCGCGGGCCGGGTTGGCGGCGGGGGACGTGGTGCTGGGCGTGAATGGCAGGGCGGTACAGGCGCCGGGCGACGTCGATGTGTTGATGCGGCAAGGCGGCCGCCGCGTGCAGATCGAAGCGCTGCGCGGCACGCGCCGCATGGTGCTGCAGTTCCGCCTCTGAGCAGATCCCGGCGCCTTTGCCTTCATCTTGATCCAAATACTCTCGGGGGCGTGGGGGCAGAGCCCCCACATTCCTTGACAACATCCGCCATCCACGCGACAGCAGCCAGATGACACCACTTCTACAAGTCGCCATTGGCGGCGCGCTTGGCGCGTCGGGGCGCTACATGACCGGATTGATGATGACCCGCCTGATGGGCAAGGGCTTCCCCTGGGGGACGCTGACGGTGAACATCGTCGGCTCCTTCGCCATGGGCGTGCTCGTGGTCATCCTCGCGCATTTCGGCGGCAACCGGTTTGCGCCCTTTCTGATGACCGGTGTGCTGGGCGGGTTCACCACCTTTTCCGCCTTTTCTCTGGACGCGGTCACGATCTATGAGCGCGGGCAGCTGGGGCTGGCGGCGGGCTATGTCGCGGCTTCGGTGGTGGTGTCGATCGCGGCGCTCTTTGCGGGGCTGCTGCTGGCGAGGAGCCTGACCACATGAGCCGAGTACAGACCATCACCGTGGGGCCGGGCGACGGCGACCAGCGTCTTGACCGCTGGATGAAGCGGCTGTTCCCGCATGTCGCCCAGACGCGGATCGAAAAACTGTGCCGCAAAGGCGAGATCCGCGTGGACGGTGGCCGGGTAAAGGCCTCGACCCGGATCGAGGTCGGGCAGGAGGTGCGTATCCCGCCGCTGCCTGAACCCGGGCAGGTGGAAAGCGCACCCAAGACCCGGATCAGCCCCAAGGACGCCGAGATGATCCGCAATTGCGTGATCTACAAGGACGACCACATCATCGCGCTGAACAAGCCTCCGGGCCTGCCGACGCAGGGCGGGTCCAAGCAGGTGAAACACGTCGACGGGCTGGCGGAGGCGCTGACCTTTGGCTACGACGAAAAACCCCGCCTTGTGCATCGTCTGGACAAGGACACCTCGGGCGTTCTGCTATTGGCCCGCACGCGCGAGGCGGCGAAGGGCCTGACGGAGGCGCTGCGCCATCGCCAGACGCGCAAGATCTACTGGGCGCTGGTGGCCGGTGTCCCGGTGCCCTACCTGGGCGAGATCAAGTACGGCTTGGTAAAGGCCCCCGGCCACGGTAAGGGCGGCGAGGGCGAGAAGATGATCTGCGTCCACCCGCGCGACATGGCCACGACCGAGGGCGCAAAGCGCGCGCACAGCTATTATGCCACGCTCTACCGCGTGGCCTCGCGCGCGTCTTGGGTGGCGCTGGAGCCGCTGACCGGACGCACGCACCAGTTGCGCGCGCATATGGCCGAGATCGGGCACCCGATCATCGGCGACGGCAAGTACGGCGGCTCGGGCCAGGAGAACCTTGGCGATGGCTGGGGCGCTCAGTTGGGTGGTGTGATCTCGAAGAAGCTGCACCTGCATGCGCGGTCGATGACCTTCGAGCACCCGATCACCAAGAAGCTGATGACCGTGACCGCGCCCCTGCCCGAGCACATGGCCCACAGCTGGGAGACGCTCGGCTGGGAAGAGAGCTTTGCCGACGCTGACCCCTTTGAGTCCCTGCATTGAGCCTGAAGCTGGTCATATTCGACGTGGACGGCACGCTGGTGGACAGCCAGGGGGACATCCTTGGCGCCATGGGCGCGGCATTCGCTTCGGAGGAACTGGACGCGCCCTGCCGCGAGGCGGTGCTGGGCATCGTCGGACTGTCGCTGCCGCAGGCTATGGAACGGCTGGTGCCCGACCTTGGCGCGGTGCAGCGCACCCGCATGGTGGAGGCTTACAAGGTCGCCTATGCGGCGCAGGTGACGGCCACGGCCTCGCCGCTGTACCCCGGCATCCCCGAGCTGCTGGACCGGCTGGCGCAGGTCGACGCGCTGCTTCTGGGTGTGGCGACGGGCAAGTCGCGGCGCGGCCTGACCCGGTTGATCGAGGCGCACGGCCTGCAAAAACGGTTCATCACCACACAAGTGGCCGATGACCACCCGTCGAAGCCACATCCTGCGATGCTGTTCGCCTGCCTCGACGACACGGGGCTGGAGGCTGAGCAGGCGGTGATGATCGGCGATACGAGTTACGACATGGACATGGCGGCGGCCGCGGGTATCCGTGGCATCGGCGTTACCTGGGGCTACCACCCCGCCAGCGCCCTGAGCGCGGCGACGCGGGTGGTCAGCGACACGGACGCGCTGGAAGCCGCCATATACGACCTGCTGGAGATGCATTGATGAGCGAATGGGCGATGAAACGCTTCTGGAAAGAAGCGCTGGCGGAGCCGTGCGAAGGCGGTTTCGCGATCAAGCTGGACGGGCGCGGGGTAAAGACCCCCGCCAAGACGCCTCTGGTGGTGCCGACCGAGGGGCTGGCCGAGGCGATTGCCTACGAATGGCAGGCGCAGGGCGAAAAGGTGAACCCGGCCGAGATGCCCTTTACCCGCACGTCAAATTCGGCGCTGGACAAGGTGGCGACGCAACACGCCGAGGTGGCCGACATGCTGGCGGCCTATGGGGACAGCGACCTGCTGTGCTACCGCGCCGACCACCCCGAGGAACTGGTCACCCGGCAGTCCGAGCGTTGGGACCCGATGCTGGACTGGCTGCTTGAGACCTATGGCACGCGGTTGACCACGCAGGCGGGCGTGATTCACCAGCCACAGGACCCGTTGGCCGTGGCGGCGCTGGCGCGCGAGGTGCATGCGCAATCGCCGTTCCAGCTGGCGGCGTTTCACGATCTCGTGGCCATGTCCGGGTCGCTGGTGCTGGCCTTGGCCGTGACGCGCGGGGCGGTGGACGCCGAGGCCGCGTGGCATTTGTCGCGCCTCGACGAGGAATGGCAGGAGGAACAGTGGGGGCCGGACGAGGAAGCCACTGCAATCGCCGAGCGAAAGCGCGGTGAATTCCTGCACGCTGCACGTTTTTACGCGCTCGCGAGCGCGTGACAGGCGGTCCGGTCAGGGCTTCCTGCCTTGACCTCTTGGCGGTATTCCGCCCAAACTGCGGGCAATTCGAAGGGGGCGAGGGTGTGCGCCCCCGGTGTATCCTGTACCCGGTGGCAGATCGTCGCCGGATGGTAACGAGGCAAAGACCTTAAGGTGAGGACGGAATGTACAGGATTCTCTGCGTCGCGTCTGTGATGCTGGCGGCAACCACCGCGACCGGTGGCACGCTGGACGAGGTGAAGACCCGTGGCGCGCTGAACTGTGGCGTCAACACGGGGCTTGTCGGCTTTGCTTCCAAGGATGCGGCAGGGGTCTGGCAGGGCTTTGACGTGGGCCTGTGCCGCGCGGTGGCCGCCGCGGTGCTGGGCGATCCCAACGCTGTCAATTTCATCGAGACCACCGCCGCGACGCGCTATCGCGTGCTGAACGCGGGCGAGGCGGATCTGCTGGCGCGCAACACGACGTGGAGCTTCACGACGGACGTGGACCTCAAGGTCGATTTCGCGGGCATCAACTACTACGACGGGCAGGGCTTCATGGTGCCCAAGGCGCTTGGCCTGTCCTCCGCCCGCGAGCTGGATGGCCGCAAGATCTGCGTGCAGGAAGACACCACCAGCGCAATGAACGTGGCGGAGTATTTCAAGCGCTACGAGATGACCTACGAGGCGATCCCGGTTGCGGGCACCGCCGAGGCCCAGAGCCTGTACCTGGAAGGTGCCTGCGAGGTCTATTCGTCGGATGCGTCGCAGCTGGCGGCGATCCGGGCAACCTTTGCCGCGCCTGCGGACCATGTGCTGCTGGAGGACATCATCTCCAAGGAGCCGCTGGGACCGGTTGTGCGTCATGGCGATGACGACTGGGCCGACCTCGTGCGCTGGGTGCTGAACGCGCTTATCGCTGCCGAGGAACTGGGCGTGAACTCGGCCAACGTGGACGAGTTGAAGGCGCAGGGCACCTCGACGCCCGAGGTGAACCGCCTGCTGGGCCTCGAAGGACTGATGGGTGAGATGCTGGGGCTGGACGCCGATTGGGCCGTGCGGGCGATCAAGGCCGGGGGCAACTACGGTGAATTGTTCGCAAAGAACATCGGCGAGACGACCCCGATCGGCCTGTCGCGCGGGTTGAACCTGCAATGGACGGAGGGTGGGCTGTTGTACAGCCCGCCGTTTCGCTGACGATTAGCGCCCCGCTTTTCAACTTGATCAAACTGTGCGCCGATGTCCCGAGAGCGCCGAAGGCGCGGCAGGGTATCGGTGCGTCCCGTTAAAGGCGGGTCGCTTCAGTCGGTAAAGTCGCGCCCGACGACGAAGTCGGTGACGCGGCCCGTGCCGGGTGTCAGCGCCTCCCAGTCGTCGATCTCGAAGTCCGCCACAAGGGTCGCGCAGGTGGGATAGTCGTTCCAACGCGCGTGCTCGGGGCCTTTGGCGACAAGCGCATGGGCGAAATCGCCGATGCCGGGGTTATGGCCCAGCATCAGAACCGTGTCGCCCGTGGCCTGCCGCAGGACTGCGAGCATCTCTGTCGCCTCGGCGAGGTACAGCGCCATTTGATAGCTGGTGCGCGCCTCGATCTTCAGCTTCTCCAGCGTTTCGCGGGTGCGCAGGGCCGAGGAACAGAGCACCTCGTCAGGGAGGTAGCCCATGTCCTTCAGCCAGAGGCCCGTGACCTTGGCGGAGCGCTTACCACGCCCGTTGAGGGGGCGCTCGGCGTCAGGGGTGCCGGCGGCCCAGTCGGACTTGGCATGGCGCATGAGGATGAGGCGTTTCATGGTCTGTAGTTTCTCATGAAGGCAGACATGTGGAAAGCTGACTGATCGGGTAGTCGCTCAAACCCGCGCGCCACGGGGCAGGCGCGGCGCACGAGGCACCCGGATTGGCAGGCGGCGCTGACGTGGACATGCGCCTGACAGCGCGGCACGTCGTAGCTGCCAGAAGCGAAGGCGTCGACGGGGCAGGCGGTCAGGCAGGGCGCTGCGCAGGTGTCACAGGGGCGTTGCCCCGCCGTCAGGTCATAGTGATCGGGCAGGGCGATCACGCCGCGATAGGACACGAACAGCCCCGCGTCGTCATGCACCAGCAGGCCCACAGGGGAGGGCCAGCTGTGGCCGGAGGCCTGCGCCCACTGGATGAAGGGCGGATAGGGTGGCCCGTCCGACGGGAACAGCGCGGTGCCGTGGTAAGGTGCCGCCAGCGCGGGCAGGATGCGTTTCGACCAGCGGTCCATCGGGTCGGGCAGCCCGTCGCTATATTCCGGCGCGGCGGTGAAGATCGGCCAGAAGCGCGGCTCGTCCGGGCCGATCATCACGAGGGTCCGGGCGCCTTGCGGCAGGGTGGGATCGGCGTCTGGGTGCAGGCCACCGCGAATCGTCAGGCCATGGGCCTGCGCGGCAGCCTGCAAGGCCGCGAGCGTCACGGATGGCGCTGCGTCAGCGAGGGCAGGTCCGGCTGTCGGATCATCGAGCCGGAGCCGTGTTCGGTGAACAGTTCCAGCAGGCAGGCATTGGACACGCGGCCATCGACGATGACCACGGCGCGCACGCCTTGCTCCAGCGCCTTCAGCGCGGTTTCGGTCTTGGGGATCATGCCGCCCGCGATGACGCCTTCCTCGGTCATGCGGATGATGTCGTCGGGGACCATCTCGGTCACGACCTCGCCCTCGGCGTTCTTGACCCCGGCCACGTCGGTCAGCAGCAGCAGGCGGTCGGCCTTCAGCGCGCCCGCGATGGCCCCGGCGGCAGTGTCGCCGTTGACGTTGAAGGTTTCCAGCGGGTCCATGCCGGTCGCCACGGGGGCCACGACAGGGATGATCCCGGCGGCAAAGAGGTCGCGCAGCACCTGCACGTTCATCTCGATCGGGCGGCCGACGAAGCCCAGTTCCGGGTCGTCCGCCTCGCAGACCATGAGGTCGTCGTCCTTGCCGGACAGCCCCACGGCGCGGCCGCCTTCGTCCATGATCGCCTGTACGATGCGCTTGTTCACGAGGCCGGTCAGGACCATCTCGACCACCTCGACGGTGGCCTGATCCGTGACGCGCTTGCCGCGCACGAACTCGGACTTGATGTCGAGCTTCTTGAGCATCTCGTTGATCATCGGTCCGCCGCCGTGCACCACGACAGGGTTGATGCCCACCTGCCGCATCAGCACGATGTCGCGGGCAAACTCTGCCATGGCGTCGGAATCGCCCATGGCGTTGCCGCCGAATTTCACCACGACGATGGCACCCGAGTAACGCTGCATGAAGGGCAGGGCCTCTGACAGCGTGCGTGCGGTGGCTTTCCAGTCTTTGTTCATGTTGCGCGGTCTCATCTGGGTATCCTTAACGGGCTGGCATTTACCATGCCCCGAAGGCCGCGAGAGTTCCAGTGGTCTCAGAGTTTGGCGATGATCGACCTGAGCGTGGCGATGCCGTCGCCCTTCTCCGACGAGGTGATGACCAGCTCTGGATAGGCGGCGGGGTGCTTGTTCAACGCCTCGCGGACCTGCGCCAGAACCTTGTCCTGCTCGGCCTTCTTGACCTTGTCCTGTTTGGTCAGCACGACCTGAAACGGCACGGCGGACTTGTCCAGCAGGGTCAGGATCTCGTCGTCCACCTTCTTGATGCCATGGCGGAAGTCGATGAGCACGAAGGCGCGCTGCAAGGTCGCGCGGCCCGAGAGGTACTGCTTCAGCAGGCGCTGCCATTTCTCGACCACGGCCACGGGCGCATTGGCAAAGCCATAGCCCGGCAGGTCGACGAGGTACTTTTCGGCCCCGAGGGTGAAGTAGTTGATCTCCTGCGTCCGGCCCGGCGTGTTCGACGCACGGGCCAAGTTCTTGCGCCCGGTCAATGCGTTGATGAGGCTGGATTTGCCCACGTTGGAGCGGCCTGCAAAGCAGACCTCGCCCCGGTCGTCGGGCGGCAGGCCATCCATGGCGACGACACCTTTGACGAAATCCACGCCGTCGCCGACGAACAGCTTGCGAGCCGCTTCGCGGGCGGCATCATCGGGGTCTTCGGCGAGGGGGAAGGGCAGTTGCATCGGGCGTCTCCTGCGGATTCGCATGGTCTATAAAGCAACCGCGGCCGTGAGACCATCACGACCGCGGTTTCCGTTTCGTCGGTGAGGGGCGTTACTTCTTGGCCGCCTCGGCCTTCTTGCCCTTGATGTTGCCAAGGATGTCCGGCTTGTACCCATGGCTGCGCATGATGAGGTACTGCTGCGTGAAGGTGATCACGTTGTTGGTGATCCAATAGACCACCAGGCCCGACGCGAAACCGCCCAGCATGAACATGAAGATCCACGGCATCCAGGCAAAGATCATCTGCTGCGCGGGGTCAGCGGGCGCCGGGTTCAGTTTCTGTTGCAGCCACATGGAGATACCCAGCAGCAGCGGCAGAATGCCGATGAAGACCAGCGCGAGGATCGAACCCGCCTCCGGCGCGGCCCAGGGCAGCAGGCCGTAGAAGTTGAAGATCGAGGTGGGGTCCGGCGCGCTGAGGTCGCGGAAAGGACCAAAGAAATCGGCATGCCGCAGTTCCAGCGTGACGAAGATCACCTTGTAAAGGCTGAAGAAGATCGGGATCTGCAGCAGGATCGGCAGGCAGCCCGCGGCCGGGTTGACCTTCTTCTCCTTGTAGAGCGCCATCATCTCCTTCTGGAGCTTCTCGCGGTCGTCACCGGCGCGCTCCTTCAGCTTTTCCATTTCCGGCTGAAGTTCCTTCATCTTCGCCATGGAGGCGTAGGACTTGTACGCCAGCGGGAAGAGGAGGGCCTTCAGCAGGACGGTCAGCGCGATGATGGCGAGGCCCATGTTGCCGATCTGGGCATGCAGCCAGTGCAGAACGGCGAATATCGGCTTGGTCAGGAAGAAGAACCAGCCCCAGTCGATGGAGTCGATGAAACGGTCGACGCCCTGTGCCTCATACTCTTTGATGGTTTCCCATTCCTTGGCACCGGCGAAGAGTTGCGTGGACACAGATTGCGTCTGGCCGGGGGCGACAGTCACCGTCGCCATCACGGCCTCTGCCTGATAGATGTCCGAGGCTTGGTCGTACTTGACCACCGACTTGAAAGGCTGGTCGTTGCCCGGGATCATCATGGCCATCCAGTAATGGTCTGTGAAACCGACCCAACCCGTCTCGGACACGCGCTGCACGGAAGCGCGGATGCCTTCGCCGGGGTCTACGTCCATGTCGGGCATGTCGCCGTAGGTGATCTGCTCGAGGATGCCGTCGGACATCTGCATCGCACCTTCGTGCAGGACGAAGAACTTCTTGCTGTCGGGCTCACCGTGGCGGGCTATGACACCGTAGGGAGCGAGGCTGATCTCGGCGGAGCCTGTGTTCTCGACCGTCTGGGTGACGGTGAACATGTAGTTCGCGTCGATTGCCATCGTGCGGCGATAGATCAGCCCCGCAGGGCTGTCCCAGCGCAGTGTGACCGGCGAGTCGACAGTCAGTTTCTCGCCTGATTCGACGGTCCATGCGCTGTTCGGTCCGGGAGCTTCGCTGGCGGCCACGCCATTGCCGGGTGCCCAACCGTACAGCACGTAATAGGCCGTGTCATTGCCAACGGGGTCGAGCATCTGCACGATCTCGTCGCTGTCCAGCGATACAGTGTAGTCTTTCAGGCGCAGGTCGTCGATGCGGCCACCAGCCAGAGAGATCGACCCTTCGAGGCGCGGTGTTTCCAGCGGCAGACGCGGAGCATCGGCGAGGGGGTCCGGAGCGGCTTCCGGAGCGGGTGTGCCACCCGGAGCAACCGAAGGCGTTGTCGCGACGCCATCCGTAGCCGGGACCGTCTGAGTGACCTCAGCGGGTGCATTGGGATCCTCGACCGGTTCTGGCGGTGGAAAGAGGATGAACCATACGAGAATGACGACAAAGCTGAGCGCCGTCGCCAGGAATAGGTTCTTGTTCTGTTCATCCATTTGGGAAGCCTGCCTTTCCGTTTGAAAGTCCCGGTGGGTTCAAACGTCCCCGGCCTGAAAGGTCAAGCGCATTTCCGTCACATCCTTGGGACGCGACGGGGCAGACGGCGGATTTTAGGTGTCTGGTCGGCTGCGAGCGGCAGATTGAACGGGTTTTCCAGGCGGGGCGGTCCCCGTTGTGATGCTCGGGACAGAAAGCGCGCGATTCCCTGTGTCCTTGCGCGCCGCCATTCCACGGGCGAACGTCGTGCAAGGGAACCGCCTTGGCGCCGGAGGAGCTCAGGCGGAGCCGCGGCCGAGCTTTTGCGCTTCGGCAATGCGATTGGCGTGCTGATTGGCCCAGTCGACCAGTTGGTCGGCGGGCATCGGACGGGCGATGCCGAAGCCCTGCACATGATCGCAGCCAAGTTGGGCAAGCAGCGCGTGCTCGCCAACGCTTTCGACGCCCTCGGCAAGCGTTTCCAGCCCGAGACGGTCGGCCATGCCAAGGACGGCTGCCAGCATGCGGTGTTGTTCCTCATCGCGGTCGATGCGCGTGACAAAGCTGCGGTCGATCTTCAGACGATGTACCTTGAACCGGCGCAGGGAGGTGATGGACGCATGACCGGTGCCGAAGTCGTCAAGATCGATATGGCACCCGAGTTTACCCAGTTCGACGATGTTCCGGGCGACCACGCCCTCGGGTGATCCGGCGATCACGGTTTCCAACACTTCGATGCCCAGACGCTGCGGTGTCAGGCCAAAGCGGTCCAGTTCCCACTGGATGCGTTCGACCAGACGCGGATCTCGCAGTTCGGGATCTGAGAAGTTTACGCTGACACGTGGAATGTCCAGACCTGCGGAATCCCAGCTGCGCAAGGCCGTCAGGGAATGCTGCAGGATGACTTCGCTGAGACGTTCCATGCGGCCCGAATCCTCGAGAACGCGAAGAAACTGCCCCGGGGGAACGATCCCACGAGTGGGGTGGATCCATCGCGCCAGTGCCTCTACGCCACTGATGCGGCCCGTCGAGGTGCAGACCTGGGGCTGGAACCAAGGCTGGATCTGGCCGCTGGCCAAGGCGCGGTCTACCTCGCTGCGGAGTGTCTTTTGCTCGCTGTGCGCCATGCGCATGTGCTCTGACCAGGCGCGGATGGCGGAGGGGCCATTTGCCACGGCCTCTGACAAGGCGACCTGCGCCGCTTCGAGCATCTGGGCGCCCGTAGCCGTGGCCGGCAGGCGCACGCCCGCACAGAACCCTATGGAGGCGGACATATACCGCATGGAGTTTTCCACGGCAGCCGGTTCTTCGACTGCGTTCTGAAGGCGGGAGGCCAGTTGCAACAAGGCCTCGAGGTCCAGCCGCAGGGACGGGCCCAAGAGCAAAAGGAACCGGCGGTCCCCCATGCGCAGCGCTATGTCGTCGCGCCGCAACGTGTTGCGCAGCCGGGAGAGCGCAAGTTCACGCAGGGTATCGACGGTCCCGTCGCCTGCCATTTGCGCGCTGTCATCGAGGCCGTCGAGTTCGACGAGCATGCAGGCCGTCGCGAGGTTCGCGGCTTTCGCGCGGTCCAGCGCGTTCTGGGCGAGAGAACGGGCGGCCGCCATGTCGACCACGTCTGACGCCTGTTTTGCGGGCTCTTCCTCTGCCGCTCTGCCGCTCGGCCCGCTGGCCAACAGATACAGGAAGGGTGCGCCGAGTGCCGTGAAGATCAGAAAGGGCTCGCCGCCGATCCAGAAAGCCGCCAGCACGATTGCCGGCAGGAAAGCCAGCGACTGGGGACCCTGCAGCCCCCGCCGGAGAAATGAGCGGACCCTCGCGAATCCCGTGCCGATGGACATCTTCATGAGCCCGTCCTTCCGTTACTGGACAAGGACCCTAGAAGACGCGGGTAACTCGGGTGTTAACGCCGCGGTCAGTTTTTGTTCGAATTGCGTTCGTCAAACGTCCGGGTCAGTCCGGCGAAGTCGAAAAGCTTTGGATCGAGCATATGGGACGGGCGGATATTCATCAGCGACCGGAACATGACCTGGCGGCGGCCGGGGCTGTTTTTCTCCCATCCGTCGAGGATCTGTTTCACCTGCTGTCGCTGCAGGCCGTCCTGGCTGCCGCAGAGGTCACAGGGAATGATCGGGTAGTTCATGGCGCGGGCGAACTTTTCGCAATCTTCCTCGGCCACATGGGCCAAGGGTCTGAAAACAAATAGATCACCGTCCTCGTTCACCAGCTTCGGAGGCATGGTCGCCAGCCGTCCGCCATGGAAGAGGTTCATGAAAAATGTCTCTAGAATGTCGTCCCGGTGATGGCCGAGGACAACCGCGTTACACCCTTCCTCGCGCGCGATTCGATACAGGTTGCCGCGACGCAGACGCGAACACAGCGCGCAATAGGTGCGCCCCTGCGGAACCTTGTCCATCACGATGGAATAGGTGTCCTGATACTCGATCCGATACGAAACCTGCATCTTCTCGAGGAACTCCGGTAGGACGGTCGCGGGAAAGCCGGGCTGGCCCTGATCGAGGTTGCAGGCGAGCAACTCGACCGGCAACAGACCGCGCCATTTCAGTTCGTGCAGGATCGCGAGCAGGGTGTACGAGTCCTTGCCACCGGACAGGCAGACCAGCCATTTCTGCGGCGTGTCGCCGGCTTCGATCATGCCATATTGTTCGACCGCTTCGCGCACGTTCTGCACCAGCCGCTTGCGCAGCTTCTTGAACTCGGTGCTTTTCGGGGCGCCGTAGAACAGCGGGTGAATCTCGTCGGCGTCGTCCAGCATGGGGGTCCTCCGGGGATCAGTCCGGTACGTTGTCGATACCCGATCCACCCCAAGGGTGGCAGCGGGCGATGCGGCGGGCGGCCAGCCAGCAGCCCTTGAAGGCGCCGTGTTTTTCAAGCGCTTCCATGGCGTAGGCCGAGCAGGTGGGGTGGTAGCGGCAACCATGGCCGACCCAGGGGGACAGGACCAGACGGTACGCGCGCACCGGCAGGGACGCGACGAAGGCCAGCGGGCTCATGTCGCGGCCTTCTTCGGGTCGGACTGGCCATGCAGCTTGCGCAGGGCGCGGCGAAGGTCGTCCTGCATCAGGGCAAAGTCTCGGGTCGCGGTCTTCTCGGCGCGGCCGATCAGCACGTAATCGTGGTCCGGTTGCCCCATGGCGGGCAGAACCAGCCGGGCAATTTCACGCAATCGGCGCTTGGCACGGTTGCGCGCCACGGAGTTCCCGACCTTCTTGGAGCACGTAAAGCCGACCCGCATCCCTTCGGCTTCGCCCTCGTCACGCAGCCGAGCCTGCAGAAGGAAGCCTTCGCAGGGGACGCGGCGGGCGCGGGCGGCGCGGAGGAAATCTGCGCGCTTGGAAAGGACCCGAAACGACAACAAGGCCGTCTCGGAACGGTCCGGGACGGCCTGTGTGTCAGCCATGACGGCAGTGTCTTGGATCAGGCGCTCAGAACCTTGCGGCCGCGTGCACGGCGCGCATTCAGGATCTTGCGGCCGGCCTTGGTTGCCATGCGTGCACGGAAGCCGTGGCGGCGCTTGCGGACGAGGTTCGACGGTTGGTAAGTGCGTTTCATCGCGGCTACTCCGGGTTCATTGGCCGCGACGCGAGTCGCCACCAGGGACATTCGAAGCCCTGCCTATAGGGGGGCGTGGGGATGTTGTCAAATGCCTGTTGGCAGGGAAATCAAAATCTCTTTCTGCGGCAGGCTTGAGGACTGGATGATACATGCAGCTTTGCAATTCAAGGGGTTGAACCTGTCTTTTTTGGCGGCTTGAGGCCGCGGGGTTGATTGTTTCAGTCCGCCCGTCCCGAAGAAGGTTAATGTTTCAGACCGCACGGCGTTACGGGCGAATCCTCACGAAACCGCAAGTCACGCTTCAACCCGGCGTGAAGCGGGTGTCTTGAAGGCCCTCTTTGGCGCATGTTGCGGTTCAGGCTGCCCGCGATGGGCTGGGCAAGCGGGAGCGCAGAATGACGGAAGCTTCGAAATCCGAAGGCAAGACCAACGGTTTGGCGCGGCATTTGCCGTTGATACTGATCGCTATCGTGGCGGTGGTCGGGGCGCTGACTTTGCGCGACTATATCACCTTTGACACGCTTGCCGAAAACCGCGAAGAGCTGCTGGCGCTGCGGGACGCGCATTATCTGCTGATGGCGCTGGGATTCGTCGTGATCTACGTCGCGATCGTGGCCTTTTCGCTGCCCGGCGCGGCAGTGGCTTCGGTGACGGGAGGGTTCCTGTTCGGGCTGTGGACCGGCACGGCGCTGAACGTGATCGCCGCCACCATCGGGGCGACGGCGATCTTTCTCGCGGCGCGCGCGGGGCTGGGGCGAACCCTGGCGGCGCGGATGCACGCGTCGGAGGGCACGCTGGGGCGGATCAAGAAGGGGCTGGCAGAGCATGAGATCTCTGTCCTCTTCATGATGCGGCTGGTGCCCGCAGTTCCGTTCTTTGTCGCGAACCTGTTGCCCGCGCTGGTTGGGGTGAAGCTGCGGAACTTCCTGCTGACCACGGGTCTGGGAATCATTCCGGGCGCTTTGGTGTTCACCTCTATCGGTGTGGGTCTTGGCGAGGTTTTCGACCGGGGAGAGCGTCCGGACCTGTCGTTGCTCTGGGCGCCACAGGTGATCGGTCCGATCCTCGGTCTGGCGGCTTTGTCGGCACTTCCCATCGTTATCAAGACCCTGCGTGGCAAGAAGGAATTGGACTGATGGAAAAGCTGAGTTGCGACATCCTGATTATCGGTGCGGGCTCCGGTGGTTTGTCCGTTGCTGCGGGCGCCAGCCAGATGGGCGCTGACGTGATTCTGCTTGAAGGACACAAGATGGGCGGCGACTGCCTGAACTACGGTTGCGTTCCGTCAAAGGCCTTGATCGCCGCTGCGGCCCGGGCGCAGACCATGCGCCGCACCGCCCCTTATGGCATTTCTCCTGTCGATCCCGTCGTCGACTATGCCGCTGCCAAGGATCATGTGGCGGGGGTGATCGCGCAGATTGCTCCGGTGGACAGTCAGGAGCGCTTTGAAGGCTTCGGTGTCCGTGTGATCCGCGCCTTTGGGCGCTTCGTTTCGGAAACCGAGGTGGAGGCGGGGGACTACCGCATCTCGGCACGGCGGATCGTGGTGGCCACGGGATCGTCGCCGCTGGTGCCGCCGATTCCGGGATTGGCAGAGGTGCCGTTTCTGACCAACGAGTCCCTCTGGGAACTGAAGGAACGTCCCGACCACCTTCTCATTATCGGAGGCGGTCCTATCGGTATGGAAATGGCGCAGGCGCATGTGCGCCTTGGCTGTCGCGTGACGGTGATCGAAGGGGCAAAGGCGCTGGGACGCGATGATCCGGAGGCCCGCGCGCTGGTGCTGGAGGCGCTGCGCGCCGAGGGGGTCGAAATCGTCGAGGAGGCCAAGGTCACGGCGGTCCGCCCGGGCATTGCGGTCGAGGTCGAAGACGGGCGCGTTTTCGAGGGATCGCACTTGTTGGTGGCTGTCGGGCGCAAGACGAATACTGAACGGTTGAACCTGGACGCCGCCGGCATCGAGACCACGCGCACGGGGATCAAGGTGGACGAGTCGCTCAAGTCCACGAACCGCCGGGTCTATGCCATCGGCGATGTGGCGGGCGGGATGCAGTTCACCCATCTTGCGGGCTATCACGCCGGGATCGTGGTGCGCTCGGCCGTGCTGGGGCTGCCGGCCAAGGCGAAAACCGCGCATATCCCGCGCGCCACCTACACGCAGCCGGAACTGGCTCAGGTCGGCCTGACCGAGGCCGAGGCGCGCGAGCAGTATGGTGATCGGCTGGAAGTCGCGCGGTTCGACTTTGACCACAGCGACCGGCTGCTGGCGGAGCGTCAGGCAAAGGGCTTCATCAAGGCGATGGTGGTCAAGGGGCGACCCGTCGGCGTGACGATCGCGGGCCCGCAGGCAGGGGAACTGGTGAACCTCTGGTCGCTGGTGATCGCGAACAATCTGAAAATGAGTGCGGTTTCGGGCATGGTTTCGCCCTATCCAACTGTTGGAGAGATTAACAAACGGGTTGCGGGCGCCTATTTCTCTCCCAAATTGTTCGAAAACGAAACCGTGAAGAAAGTTGTCAGGCTGGTGCAACGCTGGCTGCCATAAACCCTTATGTTGAACTCGCTCTCTGGCCGCTTCCTCGTTCTGACCGTCATCTTCGTGATGCTGGCCGAAGTGCTGATATTTGTCCCTTCGGTGGCACGCTTCCGCGAGGACTACCTTCTGGCGCGCCTGGAGCGGGCGCAGATCGCGTCCTTGGCCTTGCTGGCTGACGACATGCTGACCGAGGACCTCGAAAAGGAGCTGTTGGACAACGCAGGCGTCTACAACGTGGTCCTGCGGCGCGATTCGATGCGGCAGTTGGTGCTGTCCTCCCCAATCCCGGGAGAGATCGAGGCCTCGTACGACCTGCGCATGGCGAGCGCCTGGGACCTGATGCGCGACGCCATGTTTCGCCTGTTGCAAACGGACCCGACCATCATACGGGTGATTGGCGCGCCATCGTTGGATGCAGGGCAACTGATCGAAGTCACCATGGAAACCGGCGATCTGCGGGTGGCCATGCTCGATTACGGGCTGCGGGTGCTGCTTCTGTCTGCGGTCATTTCGATCATCACGGCGGGGCTGCTGTTCCTTGCCGTGCGCTCGCTGATCGTGAAGCCGATGAAAGGCGTCATCGGTCACATGATGCGTTACGCCGAGGCCCCCGAGGATGCGCGTCGCATCATCACCCCGCAGGCGACGGTGCGTGAACTGCGCGAGGCGGAGGTGGCCCTGCAGGCGCTCGAGACGCAGCTGACGCAATCGCTGCGGCAGAAAGAGCGGCTGGCGCAGCTGGGTGGGGCCGTGGCGCGGGTTTCGCATGACCTGCGCAACATCCTGACCTCGGCGCAGTTGTTCACGGACCGTATCGAGATGTCCGAGGACCCTGCGGTGAAACGCATGGCGCCCAAGCTGGTGAACTCCATCACGCGGGCGGTGAGCCTGTGCGAAAACACGCTTGCCTTTGGTCGGGCCGAAGAGCCCGCGCCGGCACTGACGCATTTCAACCTGTCGAATCTCGCCAACGAGGTGCTGGAGGCCGAGCGGCTGGCCATCGGCGAAGACGACGTCTCGCTGTCCGAGGACATCCCAGCCAGCCTGATGATTCGGGGCGATCCGGAACAGATCTACCGCGCGCTGTCGAACTTGGTGCGCAACGCGCGTCAGGCCATCACGGCCACGGGGGAGGGCGGTGAGATCTCGGTCGCCGCACGGGCCGAGGATGACGCCTGGATCATCGAGGTGACCGACACCGGGCCCGGTTTGCCGCCGAAGGCACGCGAACACCTGTTCCAGCCATTTCAGGGCGGTGTGCGCAAAGGCGGCTCGGGGCTGGGTTTGGCCATCGTGTCAGAGCTGATCCGCGGTCACGGCGGCACGCTGACGTTGAAAAATTCAGATGAAACAGGGACTTGTTTCAGTATTCGACTGCCCATGGGCGATATGTCGTGAAAAATTCAAAATTCGCTCTTGCGCATCCCGGGCGGCATATGTACATCCCGCCCTCACGGACCGATAGCTCAGCTGGATAGAGTACTTGACTACGAATCAAGGGGTCGGGGGTTCGAATCCTCCTCGGTCCGCCAGAATTCAAGGCCGCGTCAGTCACTGACGCGGCCTTAGTTCTTTTCAATGTCTTAGGATCTTGGGTGCATCTTCGCGGGGAGGCGACGCGCACCTCGAAAAGGTCCGCGAGCGGTCGACAGGAGGACGATTGCCCGAGATAGGTGAACAGATTGCCGCCCTGCCGCTGCGCTGGGACGACAAGGGCCAGGTGAAGGTCCTGATGGTGACCTCGCGGGACACCGGCCGCTGGGTCATGCCCAAGGGCTGGGAGATGGACGGCCACAAGCCCTGGGCCGCCGCCGAGATCGAGGCGCTGGAAGAGGCCGGGGCCAAGGGATTTATCAGCTCCGAGGCGCTGGGCACCTATCGTTACCCCAAGATCATGAAGGATGGGCGCGTCGTGCCCTGTGTCGTGCGGGTCTACCCGATGGTGGTGAGCAAACTGCTGCGTGACTGGAAAGAGCGCAAACAGCGCAAGCGCAAGTGGTTCACGCCCAAGGCCGCTGCGAAGCGTGTGGTTGAGCCGGAACTGGCGGAGCTGTTGATGCTGCTGCACAAGAAGCCGCGCAAGCAGCCTGCGGTGAAACACCTCATGAAGCACACGGCCTGATGCTTGCCAAATGGCCATGAAAAAGGCGCCGCGTCAGTCTGACGGGCGCCTTTCGCGTTTCAAATCGGCGGGATCAATCCACGGGCAGGCCGGACGGCACGCGGTCCGGGCGGCCCAGCGGGCGCTGCATGGCCGTCTCGCCGGTGAGCGCGTTGAGGAAGGCCTCTAGCGCGTCGATATCTGCCTCGACCATCTCGACCGGCGTGATGTCCAGCTTGGAAATCTGGCGCTCCTGCTCGTCGGCCAGCGAGACGATGGTGAAATCGTCCTTGTCCAGCCAGGGCACCTGCGGCAGCCGCGCCATTCCGGGCGTCCAGTTGGCGCGGGTCGTCACCGGGTCACACATGTGGCGGATCATGTCGCGCAGATCAGTATAGGCGCCGTTGTGGCCGTAGGGGCCGGTCAGGGCGACATTGCGCAGCGACGGCACGCGGAACTTGTAGGCATCGGCGGGGTCGCGCGTGGTTTCCATGCGACCCATGTCGCGCGGCAGGTCGTTGCCGTCGAATTTTCGTCCCGGCCCGAACTGCGGCACCCCGGCGGCGTAGAAGTTCTGGTCGGTAAACAGCGGACCGGAGTGGCAGGACGAACAGCCCGCCTCGCCGAAGAACAGCTGACGGCCTTTTTCTGCAAGCGGGTCCAAGGGTTTGCCCGCGTTGACATAGGCGTCGTAGGGGCTGTCGAAGCTCTGCCACTCCGACATTTCGAACGCCGCTATGGCATTCACGATCTCGACGATGGTGATGTCCTCGGGCGACTTCACATGCGGATAGGCGATGCGGAAGGCGGTCTCGTAAGCCGGTTTTGAGCGGACACGGGCGGCGATGGTTTCCCACCCTTCGGTGAAGCTGCGCGCAAAGGCGTCGGCCACATCATTGTCGCCGGGCTGGCCCTTCATCTCGGCAGCGGAGGTCGGTGGGAACAGCGCCTGCGCCGCAACGATGGAGTTCAGCCCGAGCGGGGTCTGGCCCTTGGCCGGGGTCTTGAAGCCCGACGGCTGGGAGGCGTCCCGCTCGACCCGGCCATCATGGAACAGGACGCGACGGTCCTTGTGGCCGATGTTCCACAACGCAGGTGCGTTGCGCGGGATACGCTCGGCCACGCGCGTGTTGCCGACAAGGCCGGACAGACGATCAGGGCCAAGGCCGTAACCGCCCTCGCCAAGACCGAGGCTGACGCCGTCGGCGCTGTTCAGGTCATGGTGGTGGCAAGTGGCACAGCTGATGTTCAGGTTGCCCGACATGATCTTGTCGTAGAACAGCAACTGGCCGAGACGGGCCTGCGCCGCTTCGACCGGCAGGAAATCCTCCGCCGTCATGGTGTCGGCCTGCGCCGACGTTCCGAAAAACAGCAGCGCAGCACACGCGGCAGTTGCCGCCCGCACGAGCGGCTTCGTGATAATATGCATCGCAGGCATGGCAGACCTTTGATCGAGAAAACGAAATGTATCTGACTAAAATGTGATCCGGTCGTGCGGGGATGGCAAGTCCTAGATTTCTTACCCTGTTTTCGCGGTTATCCACAGAATGCGCGATTTTCCGCCTGCGTTTTGGGCGTCGTTCCCGAAATCGGGAGCGCAAAAAATCCTACTGATTCTGTGCGTGATCTGACCTTGCGTCAGTCCGGATCCGCCAGGCGCCCATAAAAGCCGGAGTGGAACAGCAGCGGCGCACCCGTCCGGGTTGTGACGCGATGGACATGGCCCACGATGATCGTATGGTCCCCCGCATCATGTGCCGCCTCCTGTGTGCATTCGAAACGCGAAAGGCAGCCCTCGATCAACGGGGTGCCGTGGTCGTCGTAGGCCAGTTCAAGCCCGTCGAAAGCTGTGCCGGCTTTGGCAAATCCCTGACAGAGCTTTTCCTGTTCATGGCCCATGACGTGGATCGCAAACCGCTCGGCCTTCAGGAAGAAAGGGTAGCGATAGGAATGCTTTGCCGGTGACCACAGAACCAGCGGCGGATCCAGGGACACCGAGGCAAAGCTGTTTGCGGTGATCCCCAGCGGCCCGTCGGGTGTGGCGCAGGTGACGATGCAGACGCCCGTGGCAAAGCGCCCCAGCGCATCGCGAAAGGCGCGGGGATCGGCATCGGCAGGGTCAAAGACATGTGGCGCGGCGTTGGTCATGGCCGTGACTTAGGGCACCTCGTGCCCGAGGGCGAGGGTATAAAGCTCATACCACGTCTGACGGTCCAGACTGACACGCGCGGCGTCTGAAATCGTGGCGATCCGCGACAGGGTATTGGTGCCCAGCACCGGCAGGATCGTCGCGGGGTGGCGCAGCAGCCAGGCGACCGCTACTGCGGCGGCATCGGTGTCGTTCTCGGTGGCGATCTGGTTCAGTCTTGCGCGCAGCGGGCTGGAGGCTTCGGCGAACAGGCTGCCGCCACCGAGCGGCGACCATGCCATGACAGCGTGGTTGTGCCGCTGATGAAAGGCGAGGTCGCCGTTTGTCAGCGGTTCGTGATGGGTGAGCGAGATTTCGATCTGGTTGGTGGCAAGCGGCGTCTCCATCGCGGATTGCAACAGCTCCCAATCCCATGGGCGGAAATTCGACACGCCAACGGCGCGCACCTTCCCGGA
Source organism: Sagittula sp. S175 (assembly GCF_049800975.1). Classification (NCBI taxonomy): domain Bacteria; kingdom Pseudomonadati; phylum Pseudomonadota; class Alphaproteobacteria; order Rhodobacterales; family Roseobacteraceae; genus Sagittula; species Sagittula sp. S175. The sequence goes on along the minus strand of NZ_JBNAGB010000016.1, from coordinate 27,364 downwards.
GTTCACCAGCTCGTCCAGCGCCTCTCCGGTCTCGACATGATCCATCAACGGATCGGGGCGATGGATCAACAGCAGGTCGATGTAATCGGTCTTCATCAGTTTCAGCGAGGCATCGACGGACTGTCGGATGTGCTTGCGGGTGGTGTCGTAATATTTCACCCGCGCCGCCGCATGGCGTCCCACGGGCGCAACGATGTCGCACTTGGTGACGATCTCGATCTGTTTGCGCAGGGCCGGGGTCAGGGCGTTGCCGAGGATCTCTTCGGCCATGTAGCCGCCGTAGATGTCGGCCTGGTCCATGGTGGTGATGCCTTGATCCAGACAAGCGTCGATCTTGGCGCGGACATGTTCGGGCGAGGTGTCCGCATCGTCCCCCAGCCGCCACATGCCATAAACAAGGCGCGAGAGGGTGACGTCATCGGTGAGGGAAATTCGTTCCAGATCATTGGCCATCAGCGGCGGGGTCCTTCGGCTAGCGGAGTGTGCGGGGCGGTTGCGGGCACCCTGCCATAGGCATGGGGCAACGAACAGGTCTTCAGCTGTGGCAGGACACGGGCACCGAAATGGCGGCACTCGTCGTGGTGCGGATAGCCGGACAGGATGAAGGCGCGGATCCCCATCTTCCTGTAGGCCTCGAGTTCCGAGAGCACCTGATCCGTCGACCCGACGATGGCCGCCCCACAGCCGGAACGGGCACGACCGATGCCGGTCCAGAGGTGGGGCTCGACATACCCGTACTGGTCCGCCAGTTCCCGCGCCCGCGCCTGATGCGACACACCGAGCGAGCCGGAATCGAGTGCCCGTTCCCGGATCAGCTTTCCCATCTCGTCGTCGAGTTTCGAGGTGATGTGCTCGGCCCATTCGCGCGCCTCGGCTTCGGTGTCGCGCACGATGACATGCACGCGCAAACCGTAATCCAGCGTGCGGCCGTAACGGTCGGCGACGGCGTGCACAGCCTTCATGCGTTCCGCGATCTGGTCCTTGGGCTCCGGCCACATCAGGTAGACGTCGCAGTGCTGGCCGCAGAGCTCCAGCGCGTCGGGGGAGTAGCCGCCGAAGTACAGGAGCGGTCCGCCTTGCTGGTAGGGCTTCGCGGGGTCGGTGGTGAGGCCGTGGAACTGGTAGACTTGGCCGTCGTGATTGATTTCGTCCTGCGTCCAGGCCTGTTTGAGGATTTCCACCACCTCGCGCGAGCGCTGGTAGCGGTAGGCCGAGTCGGCCTTCTCGCCCGGGAAGTCGGAGGAGATGATGTTCACCGTCAGCCTGCCTTGCAGCATGTGGTCGAGCGTGGCGATGGTGCGGGCCAGCATGATCGGCTGCATCTCGCCGCAGCGCACGGCGGCCAGCATGTTGATACGCTCGGTGATCGGCGCGCAGCCCGCGACGAAGGACAGCGTGTCCTGCCCAACCTGGTAGGAGGACGGGCAGAGGATGTTGCGGAACCCCTGCCTCTCGGCCTCCTGCACCAGCGAGGAACAATGCGACCAGGATGATCTTAACCGGCCCTCAGGGACTCCGAGGTATTCGTAGTCATCCGAGCAGAGCGCCGCGAACCACGACACCTCGGCCGCGTCGAGGTCGGGGGAGGTGATGGGAACCACGGTCATAAGATGCCCTCCGGGTGCATTTTCCATATTGCGTAGCAGCGGAAACGGAGTAGATCAATGGTGTATCAATTTCGGAATTGAAAGATGACCGACCGCCACGCCCTGCCGCTGTACCTGCAAATCAGCGAGATGCTGATCCGCGACATCAACGCGGGGCGGTTGGCGGATGGCGAGCGCTTGCCGCCGGAACGCGACTATGCCGAACGGCTGGGGATTTCCGTGGGCACCCTGCGCAAGGCGTTGGATCAGCTGGTCGAAAAGGGACTGCTGGAGCGGGTGCAGGGGTCGGGCAATTACATCCGGGCCAAGGCGGATGTGCAGGCGGTCTATGCCTTCTTCCGGGTCGAACTGCTGGAGGGCGGTGGCCTGCCCACGGCGCAGGTGCTGGACGTGACCACGGTGGACAAGCCCGCCGACCTGCCCGCATTCGGGACCAGCGACAAGGCGCATCGCATTCGCCGTCTGCGGCGGCTGAACAAGGTGCCTGCGATCATCGAGGAGATCTGGCTGGACGCCTCCTATGCGCCGCGCATGGCGCGCGAGGATCTGTCGGAGTCCCTGTATCTTTATTACCGCGACAAGCTGGGGCTGGTGATCCACCGGGTCGAGGACAGGATGGGGGTTGCCCCGGTGCCGGATTGGGCGCCGCCGGAGTACGGGCTGACCGCCGGGGCGTCGACCTTGCTGGCGACGCGCATCAGTTTTGACCATGACGGCCGGCGGGCCGAGGTCTCGCGGGGGTGGATCGATACCAATGTGGCAACCTATGTGGCGCGATTGAAATGAAGGACCACGGAACGAAGGTGATCCGCTACGGCGTGATCGGATGTGGCATGATGGGGCAGGAGCACCTGCGCAACATCGCGCTTCTGGACGGGGCCGAGGTGGGTGCGATCTTTGAGCCCTCCGGGATGATGGCAAAGGCGGCGCGGCTGATGGTGCCAGGGGCCGCGATGGTCGATTCCATCGATGCGCTTCTGGCGCGTGAGGATATCGACGCGCTGCTGGTGGCCAGTCCGAACCATCTGCACATCGGTCAGTTGGAGCAGGTGGCGGCGCGGCGGCCGATGCCGATCCTGATGGAAAAGCCGCTGTTCACCGACCCCGCCGATGCGGCGCGCGTGGCGCGGATCGCCGAATCCTACCCGGCGCCGATCTGGGTCGCGATGGAATACCGCTACATGCCGCCGATCGCGGTCTTTCTGGAGCAGCTGCAGGAGGTGACCGGTGGCGTGAAGATGCTGACCATCCGCGAGCATCGCTTTCCCTTCCTGCCCAAGGTCGGGCATTGGAACCGGTTCAACCGCAACACCGGCGGGACACTGGTCGAGAAGTGCTGCCATTTCTTCGATCTCATGCGGCTGGCGCTGAAGTCCGAGCCGGTGCGGGTGATGGCCAGCGCGGGGCAGGTGGTGAACCATCTCGACGAGCGCTACGACGGCGAAACGCCGGATATCTGGGACAGCGGTTATGTCATCGTGGATTTCGCCAATGGTGCCCGTGCCATGCTCGAACTGTGCATGTACGCGGAGGGCGCGGAGTACCAGGAGGAGCTGTCCGCCGTTGGTCCAGCGGGGAAAATCGAGGCGCTCGTCCCCGGTCCGGGGCGGTTCTGGCCCTCTGATCTGGGCGCGCCGCCTGTCCCCCAGGTTGTGGTCAGCCCCCGCAATCCTCGCGGCCCGCGCGTGCTGGAGATCCCTGTCGACCCGGACCTGCTGGACGCGGGCGACCACAACGGATCGACCTTTTACCAGCATCAACGCTTTCTGAGCGCTGTCAGGGGCCTTCAGGGCTGCGAAGTGACGCTGTCAGATGGCATGAAAGCGGTTCAGATGGGTCTCGCCGCCCAGGAGTCTGCGGCCACAGGGCAGGCTATACGTCTGAATAGTTAGTATCCCTGCCACATTTCTGCCACAATCTATAGCTGATTTGGTGCTGACGACCCCGAAAACCCCGTCATTTGCCGTTAACGTCAATTTCCGCCTAGCGAATGTGGCGGGAATGCGTTAAGCATGCCTTAGAGCAAGAAGCCCGCCGCATAAAAAACAAGGCGGGCACAGAGGTAGAGCGGTGTGATCATGAACGCGATTGATTTCGTGATCCGTACCAGTGCGGGTACGGTGGAGCGTGGCTCCGTGGGCGGCGAAGGCCAAGGTTTCCTTCTCGACGCGGGTGTCGGCAACGATATTTCCCTGAATATCAGCCAGATGGACCTGCGTGGCTATGACCGCGCAGCGAACGATCTGCTTATCACGCTCGCTGATGGGCGCGTGATCGTGCTGGAAAACTACTTCAGCGGCGAGATGGCGGGCGCGGCGAACAGCCGTCTGTTCCTGTCTGCGAATGGCGACCTGAACGAGGTCAGCTTTGTCGAGGCGGATGGTGGCGCGCTGTTCGCGCAATACGGCCCGACCGAAAGCTGGGGCAAGTGGAGCCCCTCCGACCAGCTGATCTTTATCGACGATCCGGAGGTCATGCCGCAGGTGGCGGGTGCCTACGACGGCGAAGAAGAAGATGTGGGCATGTTGGCCGCCCTGCCGCTTCTGGGTCTGGGAGGCGCGGGGGCCGGTGGCCTTGGCGCGCTGCTGGGTCTGCCGCTGCTGTTTGGTGGTGGCGGCGGTGGTGGCGGCGGTGGTGGTGGCGGTGGCGATACACCGACGCCCACGGAAACCACGACGCCGACAGACACCTGGGTCGCTCCGACCGTGGACAGCGCCGACGCGTCCTATGATATCAGTGGCAACGATGCTCCGGTTCTGACTGTGACCGGCACCGCGAACCCCGGTTCGACGGTCGAGGTGGTCATCGGTGACGAGACCGTCACCGGCACCGCAGGCGAGGACCGCGTCTGGGAAGTGATCTTCGAGGGCGACGATTTCCCGGATGACGGCACCTACGTCGATGTCGACGTCACCGTGACCGATCCGAACGGCACCGTGACCGATCTGGACGGCCCGAGCTTCACCATCGACACGACGCCCCCGGCGCTGGACATCACCGAGGGCACCGTTTCGGTCGCGGAGATCGTCAATGCGGTCGAGCACGCCAATGGTGTGACCATCGGCGGCACCGGCGAGGCGGGCGCGACCGTGACCATCACCATCGACGGCAACAGCCAGTCCATGGTGATCGGCGGCGACGGCTCGTGGTCCTTCACCTTCGACGACTCGGTCTTCCCCGAGGGCGAATACATTACTGACATCACCCTGACAGCCACGGATTCCTTCGGCAATGCGACGACCGTGACGGACAGCGTGCAGATCGACACGGTCAACACGATCGCGCTGGACAACGCGCCGCTGACCGGGGACGACCTGATCTCGGGTGCAGAGCATGCGGCGGGCGTGACCTTTACCGGCACCTCGCAGGCGGGGTCCAGCATCGTCGTCACCATCGCGGGCGTCGCGCAGACGGCCACCGCCGATGCCAATGGCGACTGGAGCGTGACCTTCTCGGCGACCGACCTTGCCGCAGGCACCTACACCGCCACGGCAGAGATCGTGTCGACCGACACCGCAGGCAACGTGTCCTCCATGTCGCATACCTTTGACGTGGACACCGAGGCTGCCGTCACCATCAACACCGCGACCATCGCGAGCGACGGCGTCATCAACGCGGCGGAATTCGCGGGCCAGGTCACCGTGACCGGCACCGGCGAGCCGGGCGCGACGGTCGTCGTGACCTCTGGCAACAACACGCTGGGCACCGCCACCGTGGGCACCAATGGTGCCTGGACGATGAATGTCTCTCCCTCGCTGATCGACGGCGGGCCGGGCCATTCCGAACTGGGCTACACCGGGACGCTGACCGTGACCTCGACCGATGGGGCGGGCAACACCTCCAGCGCCTCGGGCACCGTCACGGTGGATACTAACGTGTCCATCCTGTACTTCGTGGCGGACGCGGATGGCACCATCAACGCCGCCGAGCGCCTGTCGGGCGTCATGGTCAACGGCACCTCCGAACCGGGGGCCGCGATTACGCTGACCATCCAGGGCACGACGCTGCAGACCACGGCGAACGGCAACGGCGAGTGGACCATGTCCATCCCGACGGCGCTGGTTCCCACGGGTGTGTCGACGCTGTCCGGGACGTTCAAGGCGACCGACCTTGCGGGCAACTCCACCACCTCGACCTTCGCGATGCCGGTGGACACGACGACCTCGGTCACGATGAACACGGCAGGCGTCGAAGGCGACGGCACCGTGAACGCGGTTGAGCGCGCCGATGGCGTGGTCCTGACCGGCACGACCGAGGCGGGCAGCACCGTCGTAGTTACCGTGAACGGCAGCGACTACACCGCCACCGTCACCGGCACGACCTGGAGCGTGACCCTGCCTGCGTCGGAGATCCCGACCGGCGACACCACTCTGGCTGTGGCTGCGAAATCCACCGACCTTTATGGCAACGTGGCGACGGTCAATGGCTCCATCGACATCGACACCGTGACCAGCGTTTCGGTCAACACGGCGGGCGTCGAGACCGACGGCATCATCAACAAGGTTGAGCATTCCGATGGCGTGACCCTGCGCGGCACTGCCGAGCCGGGCGCGATCGTGACGGTCACCATGGGCAATATCACCCACCCGGCGGTCGTCGCCAGCGACGGCAGCTGGACGGTGTTCTACTCCGCCGCCGAGATCCCGACCGGAGAGCGCACGCTGACCGTCACCGCGCGGGCGACCGACGCGGCGGGCAACGTCGAGACCGCTTCGGGGACCGTCGCGGTGGACACGCTGGTGCGCAACTTTGCCACCACCTCGACACCCGGTGGTGCCGATGGCGTCATCAACGCGGCAGAGCGGACGGCGGGCCTGACCATGACGGGTACAACCGAGCCGGGCAGCTCGGTTGTGCTGACGATGAACGGCCACACGGTGAATGCCTCGGTCGACGCAAACGGCAACTGGACGGCGAATTTCACCGCCGCGCAGATCCCGACCGGAGAGACCACGGCGGCGATGACCATCACCGCCACGGACCTTGCGGGCAACGTGGAAACGCTGAACCGCACCGTGACCGTTGACACCGACGCGGGTCTCCTGACCATCGACTCGACCCCGGTCGAGGGCGACGATGTGGTGAACTTCGTCGAAGCGTCGGATGGTGTCATCATCACCGGCACCTCGACGCCGGGCCAGTGGGTCGTGGTGACCATGGGCGGTGTGTCCCATACCGTCCTGACCGGTGCCAACGGCAAGTGGACGGCACCCTTTGCCGCGCACGAGATCACACAGGGCACCTATGACGCCACGATCACGGCGCAGATCACCGACAGCGCGGGCAACCAGCTGCTGCGGACGGACAGCCTGCATTTCGACACCGAGGTGCTGAACTTTGCCACTTCGACCAACCCGGTCGAGGGCGACAATGTCATCAACGCGGTCGAGCGCATGGATGGCTTCAGCCTGACGGGCACGACCGAGCCGGGCGCGACAGTGAAGGTGACCTTCAACGGCGTGCAGCAGACCGCGACGGTGGACAGCCAGGGCAACTGGTCCGTGTCCCTCCCGGCCTCGGCCATTCCGACGGGCGAGACGTCGCGCGTGGCGACGGTGGACACCACCGACGTGGCGGGCAACACGGCGCAGACCTCGGTGACCATCGGCATCGACACGCTGGTGAATGAACTGGACCTGAACCGTCCCGTCGCCGGTGACAACGTCATCAACTACGCCGAAGCGGCAGCAGGCATCACCCTGACGGGTGACGTCGAGCCGGGCTCGACCGTGACGGTCACGATGGGTGGCGTGGTGCATACGGCGGTTGTTTCGGCCTCGGGTGCGTGGTCGCTCAACATTCCGTCCAGCTCGGTCCCGACGGGGACCCTGCCGAACCATCAGATCAGCATCACGGCGACCGACGCGGCAGGCAACGTCGACACGATCACCGAGACGCTGGCGATTGACACCGAGGCACCGGACACGCTGTCCTGGGACGGCTATGGCCGCTCGGGCGGCGGTGTGGCACAGATCTGGACCGACAACACCGACGACGCCCTGTTCCTGGGCAAGGTGATCAACCCGAGCGGTGCGGCCTCCGTGTCCGAGGTCGCGCTGTCCAACGTGGTCGAAAGCGGCGATGACGCCTACCTGTTCCTGCAGAACCCGGTGGCCGACGGCACGCATCTCGTGCTGGCTTCGACCGACGCGGCGGGGAACACCTCGGGCGCGTATCTGGTGACGGACGACACCCACACCAATACGGTGCAGATGTCGGACAGCATCGCCAATGCGCTGCGGGCCTTCAACGTCGACACCATCGACCTGCAGTTCGCAGAGGACAGCGAACTGACGATCACGGAAAGCCAAATCAAGGCGCTGTCCGAGACCACCGACACCGTGGCGATCCACGGTGGCTCTGACGATATCATCAACATCGTCGGTGCGCAGGCGGCTGGCACGCATTCCGAGAACGGCCACAATTACAACGTCTTCACCCTGGGTGATGCGACGCTTCTGATTGATGACGAGATCACCAAGATCAACGGGGTGATCTGAGGATATCCGCCTCCCTCGCGGGGGAGGCGGGCGTTTTTCATCCGGAGGCCCGGACAAACCGGGCCCCGGATCCCGACACACAAGAATCTTTTCGCGCCGATAACGGGGGCACGACCATGAGTACGAGCAGGCGGAGCCTGGGACTCATCGCTGTTTTGGCGATGCTCCCGGGGTGTATGAGTGATACAGGCGACGGGATCGTATCCCGGTTCCGTGGGTCCGAAGCGACGGCGCCCACCGGGGGAGGACAGGTCCAAAAGGCGGTGGTGAAACCCACCGACGCGTCCGAGATCATCAACGCGTTGCAGACGCGGCCCACGGTGGTCATGTCGGGCACGCCCTACGCGCAGGTGGCCGACGCGGTGATCGCGTCTGATGCCCGCGTGGCCGAGGCGGAGCTGCGCGTGGCGCAACTGCGTGCCGAGGCGGCGCAGAAGAACTGGATGCCGCGCATCGGGCCGAACATTTCGCTGACATCGCTGGGCGATTTCGTGGCGCAGCTGGTCATCAACCAAGTGTTGTTCGACAATGGCCGCAAGCAGGCCGAGCGCGACTTGGCCAAGGCCAACGTCGAGGCGGCCGCCGTCACGCTGGTCGAGGATGGCAACAAGCGCGTCTACGAGGCTCTGTCGCTTTACGTGATGGCCGAGGAGAACCGCGACCTGTCGAACCACTTGAACCGCGCCTACGAGGATATGGCCCGTTTCGAGTGGGTCATGCAGCAGCGCGTGGACGGCGGCGTGTCCGACATGTCAGACCTCAACATCCTGCAGCAAAAACTGGCCTCGATCCGCGCCCGCAGCGCTGAGGCGCAGGAGGCAACGGCCTCCGCCATGGCGGAACTCAACGCCATGTCCTCGCGTCAGCTGAACGACCTGCGCGGGTTGGGCGCGCTGCGCAATTCCGATGCCGGAGAGGCGCTGGGCGTACTGCGTGCACGGGCCGAGCGCGAGCAGGCCATGGCTGAGGCGCGCATCGCCCGGGCAAGCCACCTGCCGGGCCTGTCGGCCACGGGCACCATCGGCGACAATGGCCTGAACGGCGGGCTGGAGGTCACCACGGACAGTCTCTTTGGACTTGGCACGCTGGCGGAATTCCAGGCCATCGAGGCCACCAAGGAAACCGCCGATCGCCGCGTCATCGAATCCCGCGAGATCGCGGCACGCCATATCGCCAGCCAGCAGTCCAAGCTGGAGGCCTACACCCGCCAGGCCGCCGAGGCCGAAGGTCTGACCCTGTCGGCCAAGCAGAACCTGGAGCTGTTCCAGCGCCAGTTCGAAGGCGGTCAGCGGCAGGTCATGGACGTGGTCGGGACCTACGAGACCTACGCCCGCGCGTTGGAAACCGAGATCGAGCTGAAATACAAGGCCGCCCGCGCCGAGCTTGAACTGGCGCGCCTGCGCGGTGCGCTTGCGGAGGGAGCCTCGATTTGAGCCAGGTTCTGCATATGGCGGGCCGCGCCCGCGACAGTTTGCGCAAATCCGGCACGGCTTCGGGGTCGCGGTTCTCGGCCAAGGCACGGGCGCGCGCGGACCTGATCCGTGTGCTTGCGGGGCGTCTGGGGGTCGAGGCCAAGGCCACCGACATCCTCGAAGCGCTGTCGCAACACGCGGGCTGCGACGACAGTTTCGACGCCTTCGCCCTGCGCATGGGGGTCGAGGCGGCGGGGCTGCTCGCCCTGACCGACGAGCCCGATACGCTGGTGCCCGGCCTTTGGCCTGCCATCGCGGTGATGACCAACGGGCAGGCCGTGCTGGTGCTGTCTCAGGACGCGGGTGGGCTGACGATCTACGACGACACCACCGTCTCGCGCCAGTCCGAGGTGGGGATTGCCGAGTTCGGGCGCTTCTTCTCGGGGCAGTTGATCCGGGCCGAAGCGCCTGTCGCGCTACTTTCCGAGAAACACGCCAAGGTCGAGCGCGAGCGGCATTGGTTCTGGGGCCAGTTCGGCCAGTTCACCAAGGCCTTTGGCGAGGTCGCCGTGGGGTCGTTCATGGCGAACCTTCTGGCGGTGTCCGTGGCGCTGTTCAGCTTGCAGGTCTATGACCGCGTGATCCCGCATCAATCCGAGGCAACGCTTTGGGTGCTGGCGGCAGGGGCGGGTCTTGCCCTGTTGCTGGAAGGGTTCCTGAAGGTCGCGCGTTCGCAACTGCTGGATGGCGCAGGCCGCCAGATCGAGCTGGGCGTGCAGAACATGCTGATGAAGCGCCTGCTGGGCATGCGCTCGGACCTGCCGGGGCGGTCGCCCGCGCAGCTGTTCAGCGCCATGCGCGAATTCGGGTCGGTGCGCGAGTTCTTTACCGCCTCGACGGCGGGGGCGCTGGCGGACATTCCCTTTGTTTTCATCTTCCTGCTGATGGTCTGGTCCATCGCCGGATCGGTGGTCTGGGTGCTGGTCATCGGCGGCGTGCTGATGGTCGTGCCGGGGATGCTGCTGCAAAAGAAGATGATCCGCCTGACGCAGGAAATGCAGGGCGCATCGACCAAGATGTCGCGCCTGCTGCAAGAGGCCGTGGTCGAGCTGGACACCATCAAGACGCAGCGCGCCGAGGACCGTTTCGTGCGCCTTTGGGAGGAACTGACCGCCGTGCAGGCGCTGAAGTCGTCGGACCAGCGCAAGCTGGCGGCGACGCTGGGCTTCTGGGCGCAGGGCATCCAGCAGGCGACCTACGTAACGGCGGTCATCACCGGCACCTACCTTGTTTTTGCAGGCGAATTCACTGTCGGCTCGATCATCGCCGTGGGCATCCTGTGTTCGCGCACGCTGGCACCGTTGACGCAGCTGTCTGGCATCCTCGCCCGCTGGGGCAACGTCAAGGCGGCGCTGGACGGGCTGGATTCCATCGCCCATGCGGCTCAGGACCGGTCCGGAACGCGCACCTACCTGCGCCGGGAACGGTTCGAAGGCACCTACGAGCTGGACGGCGTGACCTACAAGTACGACCCCGAGGGCGCGGCGGTGCTGGACCTCAAGGGCCTGAAGATCATGCCGGGGCAGGTGCTGGCGGTGCTTGGCTCGAACGGGTCGGGCAAGTCGACGCTGCTCAAGATGCTGACCGGGCTTTATGCGCCCGCCACGGGCAAGGTGTTGATCGACGGAACGGAGATGTCCCAGATCGAACCCAAGGACCTGCGGCGCGGCATCGGCTACCTCGGTCAGGATGTGCGGCTGTTCCACGGGACGCTGCGCGACAACCTGAACCTGTCTCTGCTGGAACGCGACGACCAGCGCCTGATGGACGCGCTCGACTTTGCGGGGTTGGGTCCCTATGTGCGCGCCCATGCCAAGGGGCTGGATCTGGACATCCATGACGGCGGCGAAGGTCTGTCTGTCGGACAGCGACAGTCGATCGGCTGGGCGCGGCTGTGGTTGCAGGACCCGCAGATCTGCCTGCTGGACGAACCCACGGCGGCGCTGGACCAGACGCTGGAAAAGGCGCTGATTGCGCGGCTGGAAAGCTGGCTGGACGGGCGCACGGCGGTCATCGCGACGCACCGCGTGCCGATCCTGCAACTGGCGACCCGCACGATGATCCTGTCGCATGGCCGCATGGCCGTGGACGGACCGCGCGACCAGGTGCTGGCGCATCTGCGGAAGGGGGCTGCGTAAATGGCGACCACGACCACGAACCTCAACGCGCAGCTGAACGCAAAGCTGCGCGGCCCGTCGCTGACCATCTGGCTTTGTGCCATCTCGGTCTGGGCCTTCATCATCTGGGCCTCGATGGCCTGGCTCGACGAGATCGTGAAGGCGGATGGCGAAATCATTTCCAGCTCGCGCCCGCAGATCATCCAGAACCTCGAAGGCGGTATCCTCTCGGAATTGCTGGTGAAAGAGGGCGACGAAGTGCTGCGCGGCGACGTGCTGGCGCGGCTGCAAGGGGTGCAGTTCCGGTCCTCCGTGGACGACCTGAACGACCAGATCACCGCCCTCGAGATCCGCCGCCTGCGGCTCGAGGCCGAACTGGCGGGGGCTTCGATCGTCGAGGTTCCCGCCTCTTTGGCAGAGCGGTCGCCGACCATCGTGGCGTCGGAACAGGCGCTGCTGGCGGCGCGGCAGTCGGACTATTTCGCGCGGCGCGCCGGGGCGCAGAAGGTGCTGGACCAGGCCTCCGAGGAATTGTCGCTGCTGGAGAACCTGCTGGACAAGAAGGTCGTGGCGCTGATCGAAGTGACTCGCGCCCGCAAGGCTCATGCGGACGCCCGCAAAAGTTACGACGAAATCGTTACGCAAACGGAACTGGTGCGTGCGGAGGAATATTCCGAGACGCTGAAAGAGCTGGCGACGCTGAAGCAGAACCTGAAGGCGTCCATGGACCAGCTGAACCGGACGGTGCTCGTGTCGCCCATGCATGGCGTGGTGAACAAGCTGTCGGTGACCACCATCGGTGGCGTGGTGCGTCCCGGCGAGGAGATCCTCCAGATCATCCCGGTGGACGAGGAACTGTTCGTCGAGGCCAAGGTGAAGCCCGAGAACATCGCCAACATCCGCCCGGGTCAGGAGGCGACGATCAAACTGTCGGCCTACGACTACACGATCTACGGCACGCTGAAGGGGCGGGTGGACGTGATCTCCGCCGACACCTTCAAGGACGAGCGCCGCCCCGAACAGCCGCCACACTACAAGGTGATGGTGCGCGTTGACACGTCGTCCCTGACGGATCGGCAGGTGGCGATGGAGGTCCGTCCGGGGATGCAGGCGCAGGCCGAGCTGCACACCGGGGAAAAGACGGTGCTCCAGTACCTATTGAAACCCCTATACAAATCGCGTGAAGCGTTCCGCGAGCGGTGATCTGACGGAGCGCGCTGCGCGCGCGCTTTGTGTCTCGTTCGCCCGCCTTCGGCGGTCTCCTCGGGTTTGCCTCCGGCGGAGGTATTTCGGAAACCAAAGAAGATGAAGCGCGCCTTTGCTCTTCTTTGGTTTTTCAAATACCCTCGGGGGAGCTCCGCAGGAGCGGGGGCAGAGCCCCCTATGCCTCGGTGTCCATCCAGATCGTGACAGGGCCGTCATTCGTGAGGCTGACCGCCATGTCGGCGCCGAAGCGGCCCGTGGCGACAGCGATGCCCTGCGCCTGGAGCCGCGCGGTGAAGTATTCGTACAGGCGCTCGCCCTCGGCAGGGGGCGCGGCGGTGGAGAATCCGGGGCGGTTGCCGCGCGAGGTGTCGGCGGAGAGGGTGAACTGGCTGACGATCAGCGCGGCGCCTTCGATATCCTGAAGCGAGCGGTTCATCTTGCCGTCTTCGTCCTTGAATATCCGGAGTTTGGCGATCTTGGCGGCGAGCTTGTCGGCCTGTGCCTCGGTGTCACCCTGCATGGCGCAGATCAGGATCAGGACGCCTTGGCCGATCTCGCCCAAGGTGGTGTTGTTGATGTCGACCTGGGCGCGGGTGACGCGCTGGACGAGGGCCCTCACAGTTCGTCCTCCCACGGCGGGTTCGCCCCTGCGCGGGAGACGGTGATGGCCGCCGCCTGGACGCCCAGTTCGGCGGCGAGGACAAGGTCGTCCAGCCATGCTGCAGCAAGTTTTTCCCGTGAAAGCATGTCGTTACGGTCGAGGCCGGCGAGGAAACCCGCGTTGAACGTGTCGCCCGCACCGACCGTGTCGACCACGGTGACCTTTTGCGCCGGGACGGTCTTCATGCCTTCGCGCGAGTGCATGTCGACGCCGTCCGCCCCGCGCGTGACCAGCACCAGCGCGGTCCCGTCCTTCAGCAGGGCTTCGGGCGAGGTGCCGAGCCAGGCCATGTCCTCGTCCGAGATCTTGACGATGTCGGCGCGTTTCAGCATCGCGCTCAGGCGGGCGCGGTAGCGGGGTTCGTCGGTGATGAAGCCGGGGCGGATGTTCGGGTCGATCATCACCACGCGGTCACCGGCACGGTCGCAGAAGGCGGCATAGGTATCCGCAGCAGGCTCGCTGACGAGGGAAATACCGCCGAAAAACAGCGCCTTGGTCCCTGCGTCGAGGGCGGGGATGTCGTCCTCGGACAGCATCCGCCCGGCAGTGTTCTCGTCGTAGAAGGCGTATGTGGCGTGGCCGTCCTTCAACGTCACGAAGGCCAGCGTGGTTGGGCGCGAAGAGAAGGCGCAGAGGCTGGTGTCGACACGCGAGGCGCTGAGCGTGTCGGTCAGGATCTTGCCAAAGAGGTCGTCCGAGACGCCGCCGAAGTAACCCGCAGGCGCGCCGAGACGGCCCAGAGCGATGGCTGTGTTCATCACCGCGCCGCCCGCGTAGGGCGAAAAGGCGGGCTCGCCTGCCGTGGTCTCGCGGGGGAGCATGTCGATCAGGGATTCGCCGCAGCAGAGGATCATCTTGGCCGTCCTTGGTTGAGGATGTTTGCGCTATCTACCAGCTTTTCAAGGCTCCGGGGAAGGGAGAAAACTTGGCGCGCGTCAAGAAGGGCGATGGATGTAAACCTGAGTTGCGTAAAGGTTTACATCCAGAGAATGACGCAATGGTAAAGGCACCGTTCGCCCCCTGAGTCGATTCACTGGTTCTGGGCGACGAAATAGCCGACGCCTGCCGCCACGATCAGGCCGAGGATCACGGCGAAGGCGATCTTCCATGCCGACCACGGGCGTTCGCCCTGCACCCGGCCTGTGCGGCCGTTTACCACGAAGCGGTAGCTCTTGCCGCGGTACTTGTAGGCGGCCAGCCAGACGGGCAGGAGGACATGCTTGAAGGTGATGTCGCGCACGTCCGTGTCAATGCGGTTGATGCGCTGGCGGTCGCCGCCGATGTCGAATTTCACGTCGCGTTCGATCTGGCGATCCATCTTTTGCCGCGCTTCGACAAAGCCCTCGTCGAGGTCGACCTGGTAACCTTCAGCCCGGAAACCAGCAAGGAATTCAGGGCGGTAGGGCTCCATGGCCGTGAGGTCCCACGGCTCCAGCGCGTCTGTGAAGCGCTTTGGCAGCGCCTTGGAGGCCAGTACCAGAACGTCGTCGAAAAAGCGCGAGACGCGGCCCGAGGTCGGGGTCCAGCGGACCTTTTGCACTTGAACCTGCTGGGTCTTGCCGTCGCGATGCACTGTCTGGGTTTCGTAGTAAACGGTGCCGCGCGCGCCGCTGTAATCAGAGGTCGTGTTGGCGTCGAAAGTCCAGTAGGGGACATAGATGCCCTGCATCTTGCGGCCCTTGCGGGCATAGTCCTGAAGGCCGTTTGGCGCAAACCAAAGCTTGCCCAGCCAGCCGTTCATCGCCTCGCGCGCGGCGGATTCGTCGAGGGAAAAAGGCAGCAATCCCCGGGGCTTGATATGCCTGTGGGTGCCGGTGTCGGTGACGACGGGCGTGGCGCAGAACGGGCATTCCGTGGCGTGGACGTCGGGGTCGAATTCGATCTGCGCGGCGCAGTTCGGGCAGGTGGTGACGCGGGTTTCCTCCATCTCCTGCAAGGGGAGGAGGTTCTTGATCGCCTTCTCGAAGTCCAGTTCCCTGATGCCGCCGTCCCAGGGGCCGGTCTGTTCGATGACTTCGCGGGTCGATCCGCAGAAGTCACAGATAAGCATCATCTTTTCAGGATCGAAGCGGTAGTCAGCGCCGCATTGGTCACAGGGAAAGCGGTGTTCCTCGTTCGCCTTGTCCGGGGTCGCGTCGGGGGTCGTGTCCGGGATCGGGGCGGCGGGCGGCGTGTCGGTCATGAAAGGCGATCCTGAAATGCGGTTTGCGGCCATATTATGCGCGGACGCAGCCGGGAAAAAGGGTAAACGCGGGTTAGGGATTGAGGGGCGTTAACACGGCGTGCGGGGCTGCAAGTTTTGCGCGGGACGCAAGCTGTGGGGACGATGCGCCGGGATCGCGCAAGGCTGCGGTCCCGGATTTACCCGATCTTGTCGAACCTTTCCGATCCGTAAGGGATGAACCGGCCGGTTTCCGGGGGGATTCCGGCCGGTTGTTAACCATTTGGACGTCGGTGCCCGTGACGTTGCGTCGGAAAGGTTAATGCGCGCGGTCAGGCGGCGGGCTTCATCATGCGCATCATCACGCCGTCCTTCTTGACCACGCCGTGAAAGATGCCCACGGCTGCATGGGCGAGCGCGAGGAAGAACAGCGCATTGCCGGCCACGGCATGTACGTCACCCAGAGAGGCAAAGCCTGCGCCCCAGGTCAGGATGCCGCCGACGGGGACAAGCACCATCAGGAGGTAGAGCAGGCCGTGCATCCAGCCCGCCGCCTTGTCGAGCAGCGGCTGACCGCTGGGCACCGCGTCGGGCGCGCCCTGCTTGACCCGGGTGGCGATGCGAATGACGACGAAGACCAGCACCGCGATACCGAGGATGACGTGCAATGGCGTGCTTCCGGTGAACGTGCCGTCCATTTTCTGGTGCAGCAGCTTGCCCATGCCTTCTCCGAGGAACCAGGCGGCGAAGATGAGGATCGCGACGATCCAGTGGAGCGAGATCTGGAGGGCGGAATAGCCGGATTGACGGGCCATGGAGAGTACCTTTCGAACGGGGCCGGGCGAAAGTCGCCGGGGCCTGAAGACAGCCTACTGAATAAACGTGTCAGTTGCTCTGACCCGTCGATGGTAGCGGGAAATTTACCTTCTGACGGGACCGTCGGGACACAGGGCGGGGTTGTCGCGCGGATGTGACAGGGTAGGCTGCTCTCGGATCGGTCGGGAGTGAGACATGTGTCGGATCGTGCTGGTGCTTTTGTGCGCCGGGCTGTGTGGCGGGCCTGCGATGGCCGAAGAGGTCGCCTGGCGCTTTGCCTGGGAGGGCGAGGGCGGCTACGTCATGCGTGGCGGGATGTCCTATGATGCGCGGACGGTCACGGGGCCGTTGGTGACGGCGGGGGACGTGACCTGTTTCTTCATCGAGGGCAGCCGGGACGGCGCGGTGGTCGGCACGTGGGGGCTGACGCGGCTGAACGAGGAAACCTGGTGGAAGCTGCATTTTGATCCCGCCAGCGCGCAGTTCCTGGTGGAAGGCATGGGGGTGGACATGCCGCAGGCCTGGAACATGGACGGGTTCGGGACGAGTTGCGGGCCGGGGGGTTTTGGCTTCAACATCGGGAACGCGGCGCAGGATCTGTGCGTCGACGGTGCGCTGATCGTGGAGAGCCAAGTGGACCCGTACCGCGCCTTTCCGGCGGAGCGGGCGGATGGGATGCGGTTTCCGGGCTATGCCTGCTATGGACCGGCGTTGATGAGCGCGCTGGAATAGGGCTTCGGGGGGCGGAGCAGGGGGCGCTGCCCCCATCGCTCCTGCCGAGCGATTCCCCCGAGGGTATTTGGAAAACCAAAGAAGCAGGGGACGGATGGGCGAAGCCCCGGCGGTGGGCCGGGGCTGTGTGAGGTTTTCGATGGATTACATCGGCGGCGGGGGCGGCGGCATCACGGTGAAGAGCTGCGCCAGTTCCGCGATGTCGGAGGCTTTCTTCCAGCCGTCCTGGCCTTGGGTCCAGACGTGGGTCTCGCGGTCGAATTCACCGGTTGAGACCATTTTTCCGAGGTCGGCCTTGGAGAAGGGGCCGCTGGTCTGGCCGTTCTTGGCCACATGCCAGACGTGTTCGACGGGCGGCGGAGGCGGCGGGGGGGGCGCCATCTGGGGGGCGGCCTGCGGTTGCTGTTGCGCGCCCCACGGGCCGGAGGGCTGGGTCATCTGCTGGGCCATGTTCATGCCCATGCCCGCGCCAAAGCCCATGCCCATGGATTGATCCATGGCACCGCCCTTGCCCATGGCCTCGGCGGCCTTCCATTTCATGTGGTCGTCGAGGTTCCCGGCCAGCCCGCGCGAGGTGCGGGCGTCGAGGGCCTTTTCGACCTCGGGCGGGAGGGAGATGTTTTCGATGTACATCTCGGGCAGCGAGAGGCCATAGGCGGAGATGGTGGGTTCGATGGCCTTGGCGATCAGCTCGCCCACCTCGCCGGTGTTGGCGGCCATGTCGAGCACCGGGATGCCGGACTTGGCGATGGCCTTGGAGAACTCCTGCACGATGATGTTGCGGATCTGGAAGGCGACCTCGTCGGTGGTGAACTCGCCGTCGGTGCCGACGATCTCGGTCATGAAGACGCCCGGATCGGCCACCTTGATCGAATAGGTGCCGAAGGCGCGGATGCGGGTGGGGCCAAATTCCGGGTCACGCAGCATGATGGGGTTTTTCGTGCCCCATTTCAGGTTGGTGAAGCGGTTGGTGTTGACGAAGTAGATTTCGCTTTTGAATGGCGACTGAAAGCCGTGGTCCCAGTGTTGCAGCGACGTCATGATCGGCATGTTGTTGGTTTCCAACATGTACAGGCCGGGGGTGAAGACGTCGGCCATCTGGCCTTCGTGGATGAAGACGGCGGCCTGGCCCTCGCGGACGGTCAGCTTGGCGCCGTACTTGATCTCGTGGCCCTCGCGCTCGAACCGCCAGACGAGGGTGTCGCGGGTGTCATCGGTCCAGTGAATGACGTCGATGAACTGGCCCTTGAGGAAGTCGAAAATGGCCATGTGAAAATCTCCTTTACGTCTCGAGCGGGGCGCGGGGGGCGCGGCGCTGCAATTCCTTGACGATCATGTCGAAAACGCCGGGTATGGCGATGGCGTTTTCCTGGATCGTGACGGGCGTGCCGTCATGGTGGATCTCCAGCTCGCGCGAGCGGCCGATCTGGCGCAGGTCGAGCCGGTTGATCCCGTCGTAGGTGATGAGGTTGGTTTCGAAAAGCTTGCGCAGGGTCAGGCGCTGGGGGCCGAGTTCAACGTAGGTGTCCCCCTTGCGCACCGCGTCGGCGGCGCGTTTGAACACGACGCAGTAGAAGGCTGACACCAGGCTGATGCCCAGAAACGCCAGCCCCGCGGAGGTGTCGTCAAAGCCGAGATCGGCGCGGTAGGTGCCGATGAAGGCGACGAGCGCCGCAACGGTGGTGCAGCAACTGAACAGGATCAGCACCACATGGGTCGTGGCGGGGCGGGGGCCGTAGGGGAAACGCTGCTGATCGAACATGCGGGTCAACTCGGTGTGTCGTAGCCGGTCAGCGCGGCGGCGCGGCTCCGGACGATGGGAAGGGCGGCCTCGGCGCTCATGCCGGGACGCAGACGGGGGTCGTAGAGGATCTGCAACAGCAGCTCGTCGTGCCGTGTCAGCAGGGCAAATTCGTCGTCGTCGTTGAAGATCGTGGGCCGCGCACGCGGGTCGTCGTTGGTCAGGCCGAAGCCCTGCGCCACTTCCTCGTGGATGCAGGAGCGGCGCATCAGCTCGGGGTGTTCGGAGCGGATGACTGCGATGGCATTGCCGTAGTCGTAGCCGCCGTTCTCGGTGGCGAAGGCGACGACGAGGCAATGGATGCCGCGCGGGATGTCGCGGAACAGGCGAAGCGCCTGCGGGTTCACGTCCGGCACGATCTGGCGGATGCGGTCTGCCACGAGGGATTGGTCGTCCTGCGCGGCAAAGATCACGTGGAAATTGGCGGCCTGATCGGTGACCTGAATGTCGTGGCCGGTGATGCCACGGATGCGGTTGGCGTATTTCGCTACCTCGGCACGGTCCCAGTCGCGCTGGTCGAGCGGCACGTTGGGCGTGAATTCGGTGGTGATGCGGACAGACTGGGTCCATTTCTTCACCGCCGAGGGTGCGCCGCCGGAAGGACGCAGACCCTGCCCCCGGGCGTATTCCTCCTGCAGGGCGATGGACATGAAGTTGCGCACCAGCATGGTGTCGGTAAAGGGCGTGTCCGGCCCGCCACCGTCGGTGCGCAAAAGGCCCTGCGCCAGAAGGTCGGCCTGCACGCGGGCGTAGTAGGTTTGCATCGCCCGGCTCTCCGCCGAGGGGGCGGCGGGCTGGGCGATGGGCGCCGGGGCGGCGGGCGTCGCCACCCTGGCGGGTCGTTCCTGCGGAGTCACGCTGGTCTGGCGCGGGGCCATGGTGGAGGTCTCGCAGCCCGCGAGGGCAACGAGACCGATCAGGGCCGTGGTACGGACCAGCAGACGCATGCTCAGGACGGCACCGAAGTCGCGGCGACGTCGCCGGTGCCGGTCTTGCGCGCCTTTGCGGCGGCGAGGGTGTCGCGCAGCTCGTGCTCCATTTTCTTGAGCTCTTCCTCGGCCTTGGCGCGACGGGCCTTGCCCTCGTCGGCGATGCGGAGGCTGTCCTCGATGGTGCCGATCAGGTCGGCATTGGCCTGCTTGACCGCCTCGATGTCAAAGACGCCGCGTTCCATTTCCTCGCGGATCATCTTGTTGCTGTCGCGCAGGTTCGACGCATTGGCGGTGAGCAGCTCGTTGGTCAGGTCGTTGGCGTCGCGCACGGCGGCGGCGGCCTGCTTGGACCGTTGGATGGTGACCGCCTGCGCCAGCTGGGTTTCCCAGAGCGGCACGGTGTTGACGAGGGTCGAGTTGATCTTTGTCACCAGCGACTTGTCGTTTTCCTGCACGAGTCGGATCGACGGCAGGGACTGCATGGTCACCTGGCGGGTCAGTTTCAGGTCGTGCACGCGGCGTTCCAGATCGTCCCGCGCGCCGCGCAGGTCGCGCAGTTCCTGGGCGGTCATGACCTGTTCACCCTCGGGCGCGGCCTGCACCTCGGCCTCCTTGGCGGGGATGGTCACGGTGTCCAGCTCTTCGAGCTTTTCCTCGCCCGCGGCGATGTAGAGCGCCAGCTCGTCGTAGAATTGCAGGGTCTTTTCATAAAGCAGGTCGAGCGACTTGATGTCCTTCAGCAGGATGTGCTCGTGCTTGAGCAGGTCATCGGTGACCTTGTCGATCTGCGCCTGAACGGTCTCGTAGCGCGCGGTGAATTTCGCAAAGGGCGCGGCGCGGCCGATCAGTTTCTCCCACCAGCTGCGCTCGCGGCGCACATCCAGTTCGGACACGGAAAACCCGCGGATCGTGGTGACGATGTTGCGCAGGCTGTCGCCCGCCGGGCCAACGTCCTTGTTGCGCACGTCAGTCAGCATCTGCTGCGAGATGGTCTGAAGCTCGGCCTGCGCGGCGGAGCCGAAGGAGACGATGGACTGCGTATCGCCCATGTCGATCTCTTCCATCCGCGAGCGGATTTCCTCGGAGGTCTCGGCCGGCGCTTCCTTCAGCGGCACGATGGCGTTGGCGTCGGCCGGTTCCGGCAGAACAACGGAGTTCACTTCATCAACCATCTGGAGCGTCTTTTCCGCTTCCTGGCGCACATTCTCGGACATTGGTGGGATCCCCCGTTTTCTTTAACTTAACTCATCTCGCGTTCGAGATGCACACCCTCGCGCCGCAGCCTGTCGCGCAGCACGTCAATTTCGATGTTCAGATCGGCGTTGTCATCCAGCAGCAGGGCGCGGTGCTTCTGGTCGAAGCTTTCCTCGAGGTCCGTGAGCAGCATCATGAAGTCGCTTTTTGCGGCGCGGTCCTGGTTGCGGGCATAGATGTCGGCGAATTTGATGGCGGCGTCCTTGGCCCCCATGAGGTAGACGCCGAGGAATTTCTTGGCCGCCGTCAGGTCGCGCGGGTCTTCCTCGACCGTGCGGATCATCTCGCGCACCTTGGTGGCGAACCGGTCGACGCGAGCCTCGACCGAGGCGTCGTCGGCGCGTTTGACGGCGTCGGTCATGGCGGCGAGGTGGCTTTCGGCCTCGTCCACCACGCGGGCAACGCGGTCCTGCTGGAAGGTGTCGATGCCCTCCATGCCCTTGTCGGTCATCGGATCAACGCCAAAGGCGCCGATGTGCAGTGCTGTGGCAGCCAGACCAAAGAGCACGGGCGCGACCAACCCGCCATGCGCCCGCCAGACGGCGAGGCCTGCACCGATGCCGGTCAGCACGGCGGCCAGCAGTTTGCGGGGGATGGCGGGGCGCCGGGCGACCTTGCGTTCGTCATAGGCGGCCTGCGCCTTCAGCCCGTCACGCAGGAGCCAGGCGCCCAGCACCAGCGCACCGGCGCCCAGAAGGCCAGCGGCCATCTGCATCGGCGCGCTTTGGATGGCAAAGAAGGCGAGGATGATGCCCGGAATGAACATCACGTTGGAGCGCGCGCCAGCGGGCGCGACCTTGGCCCCCTTGTAGGCGGGCCGTTCGTCGCGGGGCTGGTCCTGCGTGCTGCTGCCGCCGGGGCTGTATTTTCCACCGAAACGCTTGGCCATCAGACGCCCCCCAGCCAGCCGGTTGCCACTCCGAAAAGCAGGACGATCAACAGGATGTAACTGACCTTTTGCAAGGCGTTTCCGGACATGGATGGCCCCCCGGCACTGTGCATACGCAGGAAACTTAGGAGCAAAATGCTGCGCTTGCTAGGGGGAACTGAGCCGGAGGCGCGTCACTTCGCCGATTGGGCGGAGGTGACGCTGTGCCTGATGTCAGGCGACGTTGTTCTGCGGCATCCGGTCGAGAAGCAGGTCTGCCTCCAGTTCGAAGGCGTCCTTGTCACCGCGCACGCGGGTTTTGCGCGCGGAGGTTTCGAAGCTTTCGGTCATGACGTCGAGTTTGGCGATGTAACGGCGGCGCGCGAAGATCGAGCTTTCGCCCGGGGCACCGGTGCAGAGGCGGTTGGCCTCTGCGTCGAGCAGGCCGATGAACTTTGCCACCGGGCGGTCGAGCCGTTGCAGCGACTGCGGGTCGCGCGAGAAGCTCCGCATGAGGCGCATCACGAGGGTGCGCGCGGCCTCGGTTCGGCGGGTTATTTCGGCGTCTTCCAGCATGGCGACACGGTCAGCGATCTGCGCGAGCGCATGGTCGGTCCGTTCCAGCGTCAAAAGCACAGTTTCGCGGTCGTCGTTGCCCTGCGCCATCGGAGCAGGCTTGTGACGCAAAGGATCGATGCCGAAGGCGGCAAGGCTGAGGAGTGCGGCCACGGTGCCCAGCACCAGCGGCACCATCAAGGCGTGAAAGTGGTGCCCGGCGAGCAACATGACCATGATGCCCATTAGCACCGAGCCAAGCAGCTTGCGTGGGACACGTGGCGCGCGGGCGGTGGGATTGGCGTCGTACTGCCGGTGCAGGCGCTGGCCCGTCGAGATCAGGCGCAGGGCCACGGACAGCAGCCAGAGTTCCACCATCGCGGTGGCAATGCCGGTAAAAGACCCCTGAAACAACCACGCGAACAGCGGAAAGGCGGCCAGGAACAGGATGTTCAGGCCGGAATCGGTGTCCGCATGGCAGGGCGGCACCTCGCTGGAGCGATTATGATGCAGGGCGCGGGTCATCACGCAAAGCTCAGGGAGAAGATCAGCAGCCACAGCAGCAGGAAGGCCAGCCGCGGGATCATCTGCCCGCTGGCGCGTGCCCGCGTGGCGCAGGTCGTGATCATCGCGTAGGTGTCCTGCACGACGACGCGCAGGTTTCCGAGCACCAGAAGGGCCGATCCGAACAGGATGAGGAGGGCGAGGGATGTTGTCATCATGCTCCCAACCTGTTTGCCAATCCGGGCAAAAACGGGGCGGGTAGCGGGAAAAACCTTGATATCCTTAATATCGCGTTAGCGCGGCGGGCGTTTCGGGCCGTTTTTCGGCCTCGACGGGCCGTCGGAGCGGGGTCCGGGGGCTTTGGCTGACCGCTGGCCGGGCTTCCCACCCGCTTTCCCACCGGTCTTGCCGGCCGGACGCGCACCGAAGGCGCGAGGCGATTCCCTGTCCGTGCGCGAGTCGGGGTTGCCCGAGGATTTGCCGAACGACCGGCCCGATGGCTTGTCAGACGATTTGCCAGAAGACTTGCCTGACGGCTTTGCTACGGGTTTGCCGGGTCGTCCCGGTTTGGCGGATGGTTTGTCCCCGGACTTGCCGAACGGCTTGGCAGCGGGCTTGCCGTCGCGACGCGCGGTGCCGGGCACGCCCGAGGCGGGGCCGGGCTTGCGGTTGCGCTGGACGCGGGGCTTGGGCTTTGCCTCGCCGCCCGTGTCCTCGGGCGCGTCGGCCATGCCCAGTTGGTCGCGGAGCACCTTGCGGCGGACCTCGATGACCTCGCCTTCCTTCATCTGTCCCAGCTGGAACGGGCCGTAGGAAATGCGGATGAGACGGTTCACGGTCAGGCCGATATCGGCCATGGCGCGGCGGATCTCGCGGTTCTTGCCCTCGCGCAGGCCAACGGTCAGCCATGCGTTCGCGCCCTGCTGGCGGTCGAGCGAGACGATCATCGGCTGGAAATTCTCGCCGTCGATGGTGATCCCATCGCGCAGCGGTTGCAGTTGCGGGTCGGTGGGCCGCCCGTTCACCCGCACGCGGTAGCGGCGCAGCCAGCCGGTCGACGGCAGTTCCAGCTTGCGCTTCAGCGCGCCGTCATTGGTCAGCAGCAGCAGCCCTTCGGAGTTCAGGTCGAGACGTCCGACAGACATGACGCGCGGCATGTCCTCGGGCAGTTCGTCGAAGATCGTGGCCCGGCCCTTTTCGTCCTTGTTCGTCGTGACGAGGCCGTTGGGCTTGTAATAGAGCCACATGCGCGCCTCTTCGGCGGCCTCAAGGGGTTCGTTGTCCACGACGATGCGGTCACGGTCGGTGACGTTCAGCGCGGGCGAGGTGACGACCTCGCCGTTCACGGTGACGCGGCCCTCCTCGATCATGCGTTCAGCTTCGCGGCGGCTGGCGCGGCCGGCGCGGGCGATGACCTTGGCGATTCGGTCGCCGGGAGGGGTTTCTGTGCTCATGCCCTCCATTAACGCGGGTGGGTCCTGCGGGGAAGCGGCTTTCCCGTGGCTTTCGCAACGGTTATGGGGGCACATGCAGTTTCGGTCTTACATGGATGAGGCGCTGGTCGAGGCGCGGGCAGCGGCGGCGCGCGGCGAGGTGCCGGTCGGCGCGGTGGTCGTGTCGCCCGAGGGCGTCGTGGTGGCGCGGGCGGGCAACCGGACGCGCGAACTGCACGACCCTACCGCCCATGCCGAGGTGCTGGCCCTGCGCGCGGCCTGCGCGGCGGCGGGCAAGGACCGTCTGCCGGGACATGATCTGTATGTGACGCTGGAGCCTTGCCCGATGTGCGCCACGGCGATCTCCTTTGCGCGGGTGGCGCGGGTCTATTACGGGGCCTCCGATCCAAAATCGGGCGGGGTGGAGCGCGGGCCTCGGGTCTATGCGCACCCTCAGTGCCACCATGTGCCAGAGGTCTATGACGGCATCGGCGCGGCGGCGGCGGCAGAATTGTTGCAGGCGTTCTTTGGGGAGAAACGGTCGTGACCAAGGTGATCCTGCTCAACAAGCCCTTCAACGTGCTGTCGCAATTCACCGACAAGGGGACGGAGGGGACCGCGCGTCAGACGCTGTCGGAATTCGTGAATGTGCCGGGGGTTTACCCGGCGGGGCGGCTGGACCGGGATTCCGAAGGGCTGCTGGTGCTGACGGACAACGGCAAATTGCAGGCCCGGATTGCCTCGCCCAAGTACAAGCAGCCCAAGACCTATCTGGTGCAGGTGGAGGGCGTGCCATCGGAGGCGCAGCTGGCCGAATTGCGTGCGGGCGTGGTGCTGAAGGACGGCAAGACTCTGCCTGCGGGCTGCGAACAGATCGCGCCGCCGGAGCTGTGGGTGCGCGACCCGCCGGTCAGGTATCGCAAGACGGTGCCGGATTCGTGGCTGCGGCTGACGATCCGCGAGGGCAGGAACCGGCAGGTGCGGCGCATGACGGCGCATGTGGGCCTGCCCTGCCTGCGGCTGGTCCGCTGGTCGGTGGGGGATTGGTCGGTCGAAGGGCTTGCGCCGGGAGAATGGCGGGCGGTGTGATCCGCCCGGCCTTTGTCGTTCGGGATTTGTCGTTCAGGGTGTTATTTTCAGGCGGCCTTGCGCTTGACCGGGCGGCGTTCGACGGCGTTGCGCAGGTCTTCGAGGCCGGTCTGGATCATCGCTTTCAGATGCCGGCGCGCGCGTTTCGGCATGGCCACGGGCCAGGCACCGCGATAGGCGGCGGACACATGCACGCGGGTCTGCGTGCCGAGGTCTTCTAGCGTCACCAGATGCCGGGCCGACACGAACAGAGCCGAGCTGGACCAGCACAGCATGTCCTCGGGGCGGACGGCCTGGATGCGGCCGCGCACGGTCTGCCCGGCAGAGCGCATCTCGAACCCGGTGCCGGTGGTCAGCGGCACCTGCGCGCTGATCCACTGGACGCCCGTGTTCCATTCGGGCCAGCCGGAGACGTGGGAAAGCCGCGCCCAGACAGCATGGGCAGGCGCGTCGATGAGGATGTCCGCATTGGCAGAAACCGGAGCGGAAACGTCGATGTCGTAGAAGGTCACTGTAAGCCCCAAGAAGATGGGGCCGGGGCCACGGGGCGCGAACGGGGCAGCCGCTCGGAGGCGCCAGAATCACCGGCCATGGCCGTAAGCAGATCGGCCATGCGCGGTGATTTAGTAGGAGAGAGAACGCTTCGCAAGTCCCTCCCCCTTTGGGCGATCACGAATGTTTCAAACCCATTTTGCCAAGGGGGGCAAGGACATGAGGACGGCGTTGGCATCATGCCCGGTGGCCAGCCCGAACTTGGTCCCGCGGTCGTAGACGAGGTTGTATTCGGCATAGAGGCCACGGTGGATCAACTGCGTGTCCTTGTCCGCATCGGTGCAGTTTTGCACGCGGCGTTTTTCGACCAGCGGCAAGTAGGCGGGCAGGAAGGCGCGGCCAATGTCCTGCGTCAGGGCAAAGTCTGCCTCCCAGTCGCCGGTGTTGCGGTCGTCCATGAAAATGCCGCCGACCCCACGCGCGCGCTTGCGATGCGGGATGTAGAAATACTCGTCGGCCCAGGCCTTGAGCTCGGGGTAGAGTGTCTCGCCGTGGGGGTCGAGATGCGACTTCTGGGTGGCGTGGAAATGCGCTGTGTCCTCGTCGTATTCGATGCAGGGGTTGAGGTCCGAGCCGCCGCCGAACCACCAGGCGCCGGGGGTCCAGAACATCCGGGTGTTCATGTGGACGGCGGGGCAATGCGGGTTTTGCATGTGGGCGACGAGGGAGATGCCCGAGGCCCAGAAACGCGGATCGGCCTCGATCCCCGGTACGCCGCGCGCCGCCATGGCCTGCTGCGCCGCCTTCCCAAGCGTGCCGTAGACGGTGGAGACGTTGACGCCGACCTTCTCGTACACGCGCCCGCCGCGCATCACGCTCATCAGGCCGCCGCCCGCATCCGACCCGTCGTCGGACTGGCGCGTCGTCTCGGTCACCTCGAAGCGCCCGGGGGCCATGTCGATGAAGGGGCCGGTGTCGTGGCTGTCCTCCAGCGCCTCGAAGGCGGCGACGATCTGGTCGCGGAGGTCGCGGAACCACGCGCTGGCGCGGGTTTTCTCGGTGTCCATCATGGGGCGGTCCTTTCTTGTCGCCGCGGACACTATCCGGGGCGTGGGCGCTGGGCAACGGGGAGGGCTTTCGCCTGAGCTTGCGCTCAGGCGACCG
>NZ_JBNAGB010000015.1:0-142225 GCF_049800975.1 Sagittula sp. S175 | reverse complement strand
ACGTCAAGCGAGGTGCCCGCCGCCAGCGTCAGGGCGTTGGTCACATCCACGTTGGCATCCGCGTTCAGCAAACCGGTCGAAATCGTCGCCGTGTCGCCAAAGATCACGCCGGTGCCGTCCACCAGAGTCTCGACCCCTGCCCCCTGCTGGGTGAAGGCGCCGTTGACGTTGCCCTCCAGCGAGATCTGGACGGTCGACTGGTTGTCCAGCGTGCCCGTGATCGTGCCGCCGTTCAGGTCCAGATCCGCCGCTCCGGTCAGCGCCACGGAGGTGCCGGTCAGCGACGCCCCCGAGCCGACCGAGATCATTCCCGCGCTCGACGTCAGCGTGGTGAACCCGAGGTTCGTGCCCGCCGCCAGGGTGATCGCATCCGCCTCTGCCGAGGTGTTGTCGATCGCGCCAAGCCCGGTCAGCGCGCCGCCGTTGATGGCCAGCGATGCGCCCGCGTTGTTGTTCAGCGCGGCACCGTTCGAGGTCACTGTGCCCGTGGTCACGATGATGTCGAGGCTGTTCGCAATCGTCGTGGCATTCAGGGCACCACCGTCCGAGAAGGTGACCGTGCCGCTGTTGGTCAGCGTGGTCGCGGCTTGCAGTGTGCCGCCCGCAGCCACGTTCAGCACCGCCGCGTTGGTCAGGGTGGTGGTATCCGCGACCAGGTCACCGCCGACCGCGATGGTCCCGGCTGCCGCCGAGATGTCGATATCGTCTGCGGTGATCGTGCCGGAGACGACAGAGACCGCGCCGCCGTTGATGTCCAGCGAACCGGCGATATCCACCGGCCCCGTCATCGTGAAGGTGCCCGCGACGAACTGCACGGTGCCACCCACGCTCGTCGTGCCGGAACCGTCGCCCAGCAGCAGCGTACCGTCGGTGACGGTGATGCCGCTTCCGGCAATCGAGCCGTTCACGTCCAGCGTACCGCCCGCCGTGGCGGCCCCGACGGTCACGCCGGTGGTCGTGAGGGTCACGCCATCCGCAATGGTCAACTGCGCGGTCGGGCCGTCCAGCTGGGTTCCACCGTTCGCGGATGTGTCTGCGTTCACGTTCACAACGCCGCTGCCTTCGACGTCCAGCAAGTTGGTGATGGCGCTCGCGCCCACGATGTTCAGCGTCCCGGCCTGCACCACGACCGAGCCGGTGACGTCACCGGTCAACTGCGATGCGGTTGCAGCGGTCACGCTGCTGTCCAGGGTCAGGGTGCCGCCCACTTCGACCGCACCGCCAAGCGCGCCCGCGATGTTCACCACGCCGTCATTGTAGACAAAGACATCGGTGTTCACACCGCCGGTGTTGATGACGTTCAGGACACCTGCCCCGACGTCGCCCACGTTCACCGGGTTGGCGGAGCTGTAGATCGCTCCTGCCTGCACAGTCAGGGTGCCGCCGTTGCCGATGTTGGTCAGGCCGGAGTTCGTCAGGCTGTCGGTCACCAGCACCGTGCCGGTGCCGAGGATGGTCAGCCCGCCTGCGGTGATGTTGCCGCCCAGCTCGGAGTTGCCGGTGCCGCTGTAGGTGATCATCCCGCCGACCGAGCCGTTGGCGTTCACGTCGAAGGTCGCGTTGTTCTGCACGGTCAGGGTGCCTGTCAGCGTCCCCGCCGAAGCGCCGCCGACAACGACCGTGCCGCCTGTTGCAGCGTTGCCCGCCGTGACGTTGCTGGTGAGCACGCCACCGCCGTTGATGGCCAGCGTCGCGCCGCCGTCCACCTGCGTCTCGGCCGCGCCGCTCACGGTGACCGCGCCGTTCACGGTGACCGTGCCGGCGTTGATGTCGAGGTCGCCGCCGATGTTACCGGCCAGCTCGGAGGACGTCGCCGACGAGTCGTGCGTCAGGTTGCCCTTGATGGAGCCGCCCGTGTTCACGTCGATGGCACCGGTGCCGCTGATGGTGACATTGCCGTCACCGGCCACGCCCAGCGTGCCCGCGGAGGTGATCGTACCGGCGTTCGAGGTCAGCTCGTCGAAGTCCAGAGCGGCGGTTGCCGCCACCTGGATGGCGTTCAGGCTGTTCGACTGGTTGTCCAGCGTGGCGATCTGGTTCAGCGTCGTGCCCGCCTGGACGTTCAGCGTCGCGCTGCCGGTCTGGGTGAAGTTGTCGTCGCCGCCCGCGTCGCCCGTGCCGAAGCTGACGGTATTGCCGCCGAACACGTCGATCGCGCCCGCGCTGGTGATCGTGCCGTTGGTCGTCGCCGGTGCGGTGATCATGTCATCCGCATCCGCATCGAAGACGATGTTGCCCAGCGTCGAATCGAAGTTCAGCGCCCCGGTGCTGGTCACGATCAGGTCGTTGTTGTCGGCGATGACGTCTCCGCCAAAGAAGTTGCCGACGCCTGCATAGGTCTGCGTGTTGCCGGTGCCGAGGACGTTCACCCCGCCCGCGCCCAGGGTGGTGAACGTGCCACCGTCATTGACCAGCAGCGTGGTGAAGCTCAGGTCACCCGTGACCGTCAGCGTCTGGCCGTTGTTCACGACAAGACCGCCGATGATGTCGCCGGAGATCGAGCCGCCAGTGCCGCCGAAGGCCACATTCGCGGTCAGGGTCTGCCCGCCGGCCACGTTCAGCGTGCCGCCGTTGATCGTCGTCGTGCCCGTGATGGTCGAGGACGTGGTGACGTTCAGCGTGCTGCCCGCCTCCTGCGTCAGGTTCGCCTGCACGGTTGCGCCCGACAGGTTCACCGTGCCGGAGTTGACGATGGTTCCCAGCGTCGAAGTGCCGGTGGTGTTCTGGTTCACTGTCAGCGTGGCGTTGGTCACGTTCAGCGTGCCGCCGCCGTTTGCCGTGTTCGCAGCCACGGTGACCTGACCGGCCCCGCCGGTGTTCAGCGTCACCGGACCGCCCGACACGGTCAGCGTGCCGCCATCGTTGATGTTGATGCCCTCGTCGCCAGCGCCATTGCTGTCCGCCGTCAGGGAGCCGCCGCCCGCGCCGAAGGTCAGCGCGCCGCCGTTGTTGATGTTGATCGCCCCGGTGTCGGTGATCGAGAAGCCCGACGGCGCGTTCAGCGAGAACCCGAGGTTGAAGGTGTTCCCGGTGCCGACAAAGCTGGAATTGTCGCCAAGGCTCAGGCCGGAGAAGCTGTTAAGGTTGAACGTCGCGGCCTGCAGCGTCGCATTCGCGCCCAGCGTCAGGGTGCCGCCGTCCATGGTAAAGGCATTCGTCACGGTGCCGGTGGTGCCAGCATCCACTGTCACCGCGCTGCCCGCACCCGCGTTCTGGGTGAACGCGCCCACCGTACCGCCCGAGATGTTCGCCGCGCCGGTGTTGGTCACCAGCCCCGTCACGCTGCCGTTCACATCCAGCGTGCCGGTGTTCGTCACCGCAGACGCCAGCGTGCCGTTCACCGTCGTGGTGCCGCCGTTGGTGACGCTGCCCGCGGTCAGGGTCTGGCCCGTGTTGACCGTCAGGCTGCCGCTGGTCAGGCTTACCGCCCCGGTGACGGTGGAGGTTCCGTCGACCGCCATCGTGCCGCCGGACTGCGTGACCGAGGCCAGCGTACCGCCGCCCAGCTCCAGCGTGCCCGCGTTGATCACGGCGCCGATGCTGCCGCCGTCGATGTCCAGCGTGCCGCCGGCGTGGTTGCCAAGGGTGCCGGCCGTGCCGGCGGTCACGTTCAGCTCGCCGCCCGTGATGGTGGAGGTGCCGGACAGCGTTCCCGAGCTCGTCACCACACCGCCGCTGACAGTGGCCCCGCCGGTGACGGTGCCGGTGTTGGCAAAGGTCCCGGCCGTATTCGCAAGCGTGCCCACCGTGCCTGCGTTGCTCGACCCGGTGCCCGCGTTGGTCAGCGTGCCACTGACCGCACCCGTCGCGGCCACGTCGATATCCACCGCGCTGCTGATCGATCCGGTCAGCGTGCCGTTGATCGCCGCCGAGGTCGCGCCGGAGTTCATGACCACCAGCCCGGTGGCCGTGGTGGTGGCGCCGTTCGCCACCGAATAGGTGCCGCCGTTGATCGTGGTCGTCCCGCTCACCGTGCCGCCGGTTACCGTCATGGAGCCCGCGCCCTGCGTGACGGAGGCCAGCGTGGCCGTGCCTGCCAGCGTGAGGGTGCCCTCAGTGCTGACCGCGCCCGCTTCGCCAGAGTTGGCCGTGAACGCGGCCCCCGAGGCCACCGTGACCCCGGCCATGTCCTGCGCCGAGCCGTCGACGCCGTTCAGCACGACGCTGCCGCCGTTGATCGCCGCAGCCCCGGTCACCTGGCCGCCCGCGACGGTGGCCGTGCCCGAATCGTTGGTCAGGCCGGTGACCGAGCCGCCGTTGATGTTCACCGTCCCGCCGGAATTCGTCACGCCGTTCTGCGCGCCGGCCGTCTGCGTGTAGGTGCCGCCCGTCACGGAAATCCCGCTCGACGCGAGCGACCCGCTGACGGTCAGCTTGCCCTCGGACAGG
This sequence comes from Sagittula sp. S175, assembly GCF_049800975.1. Lineage (NCBI taxonomy): Bacteria > Pseudomonadati > Pseudomonadota > Alphaproteobacteria > Rhodobacterales > Roseobacteraceae > Sagittula > Sagittula sp. S175. The sequence continues at coordinate 137,836 of NZ_JBNAGB010000015.1, read as the reverse complement.
GTCGTGGTGCCGGTGTAGGTGTTGGCCCCCGCCAGCGTCAGGCTGGCCGCGTTGCCGCCCACCGCGACATTGCCGTCGCCGGAAATCACGCCACTGAACACGATGCCATGGGTGGTGCCGGTGCCGCCGATGGTCAGGGTCGTGCCGGTGTTCAGTTCGACCGACGGCGTGCCCGACGTCGGGGTCAGACCCGCGAGATAGCCGATGGTCTCATCCTGCAACAGTTCCAGCGTGCCGCCGGTGGACTGGATCGCCACCTGCGCCGTGTCGGCGATGGCATTGCCGCCGGTGACCTGCACGCGCCCGTTGTTCGAGATGCTCGTCGCGCCGGTATAGGTGTTGGTCCCGCTCAGCACGAAATTGCCGTTGTTGACGGACAGGCCCCCGGTGCCCGAGATATTGGCCGCCACGGTGCCGGTGTTGTTCAGCAGCAGCAGGGTGCCGCCGTCGAGGTTGACCAGCGTGCCCGAGGCCGCGGACAGGTTCGACAGGGTCTCGTTCCCGGTAATGTGGAAGGCGCTGTTCGTACCCGTCAGGGTCATCTGCGCAGAGTTCAGCGCACCGCCATCCGTTTGCAGCGTGGCGCCGTTGCTGATCTGGATGTCGGTCGATCCCGTCAGCGCGCCAGTGCCGCTCAGGTTCACGGATCCGCCGGTGACCTGCGTCTGCCCGGTGTAGGCCAGCGCCGCCGTCACGTTGTTCGTGCCGCCCGCAAAGGTCAGACCGCCACTGCCGGTCACAGCGCCGTTGATGGTGCTGGTGGCCGTGCCCGCGATGGTCAGCCGGTTGGCGCCCAGCGAAACGGAGCCCGCCGCGCCGCCCTTGTTCAGCGCGCCGACGGTCTCGTTGGCGCCCAGGTTGAACTGACCGTTGTTGACCGTGACCGTGGCGGTGTCCGCGATGGCCGTGCCGCCATTGGCGTTCAGCACGCCGTCCTGGTTCATGCTGATGTTGCCGGTGGTCGAGCCGTTGATCGTCAGCGTCGCGGTCGAGGTGGTCACCCCGTCGCCCACGGTGATCCCGTTCGTCGCGTTCAGCGTCTGGCCGCTGGCCACGGTCATGGTGCCCGCGTCCAGCTGCACCGTGTCGATGGTGCTGGTGCCCGAGATGTTCGTGGTGCCGGCCTGCTGGCGGTAGGTGCCGGTGATCGTACCCGCGATATCGCTGGTGCCCGCAGAGTTCACCGACCCGGCGATGGTGCCGCCGTTCAGGTCGAGGCTACCGCCCGCGCCGATGTTCATCGTGTTGTTGACGGTGAGGGTCTTGCCCGAGGCAATATCCAGCACGCCGCCGTTGATGGTCACGACGCCCGCGACCTGGCTGTTCTCGATCACGTTGATCGTCGAAGAGTAACCGGTCTCGTTCGTCAGGTGGCCGGTTCCGCTGACCGTGCTGATAATATCACCGGTCAGCGTCACCGTGCCGCCGCGCACGGTCGCTCTGCCGTCCAGAGTGCCGTCGATCACCAGCGTCCCGCCATCCACAAGGACGCCACTGTCGGTCACCAACGTTGCACCGTCCAGTATGGTAAGGGTGCCGGCGTCCATGTCGACAAAATTCTGGACCCGGAAGTCGCCGGTCACATTGACGGTCGACGTCCCGGCCTGCAGCCCCAGCAACCCGGTCACGATCCCGTTGCCCAGCGTCAGCCCCGCGCTGCTGGTGTTGTACAGAGTGCCGTCGAGCGTACCGCTGTTGAACGCCAGCGTGCCGGAGTTCAGCACATTGCCGGTGATCGTGCCGCCGGACATGGTCAGCGATCCGGAGTTCATCAGGTCCTCGGTGCTGCCGGAATTCATGCCCGACACGTCCAGTTCCCAATCGGTGGCCACGGTCAGCGCGCCGTTGGCGGTGTTCGTCATGGTGGCGTCGTGCGGGCTGGTCACCGTCACGGTGCCGCCCGAGCCGCCCGACAGGTTGAGCGTGCCGTCGTTGATGAAGGTCTCGGCATTGGCCGCGCCGTCATCGTCGGTGTCCACCGTGATGGTGGCATCCCCGGCAAAGGTCATCGAAGACCCGGTGTAGTTCTCGACCCGGTCACGCGCGCTCAGCGCCGCGCCCGCGCCAAAGGCCACGGTGCCCGAGTTCTCGAAGGCATTGCGGTCGGCAAAGCCCGCATTGGTCCCGTCCACCGTCAACGCCAGTGCGCCGGTGCCCGTCAGGGTCAACGTGTCGTTGTTCTCGAAAGACGAGGCGTTCAGGATCACCCCATCGGCCACCTGCACGGTGCCGTTGTTTTCCACGTCATAGACGTTGTTGCTGGCGATGCCGACGGTCGATGTCGCCGTCACGTCCAGCACGCCGGTGGCCTCGACCAGGATATCCTGTGCGATGTTCGCGTTCACGATTTCCGTGGTGCCGCCCGCCACTGTCATCAGCGTCGACGCAAGGCCGGTCACGGTGCCCGAGATGGTGCCGCCCGACAGCGTGTAGTTCGTCACCGCCATGTGCAGCGTCCCGCCGCTGGACCCGCCATCCAGCAGACCGCTGTGGGTGAAGGTGCCGCCGGTGTGGGTCAGCGTCACCGTGCCCGATGTGGTGTTCACGATCGTGCCGTTCTGGGTCACGTTGCCGGTGATCGAGAGATCGCCCGCCATCTCCACCGTGGACGTCGCATCCAGGACCACGTCACCGGTGATGGACCCGGCGTTCGCCGAAGACACCTGGATCGTCGACCCGGCCTTGTTGTTGACGTTGCCGTTTATTGTCGCGACAAGCGACATGAGGCCGGTCGTGCCTGCGCCATCGCCGTTGTTGATCGTGCCGGCATTCAGCGTCGCGTTGCTGCTGAGGCCGAAATAGTTGTTGTTCTGCAGCGTGCCGGTGATCGTCACGGTCTGGGCGGTCCCATTCCCGAAGCCGACATTGCCGCTGGTGCCAACCGTCACGTTTCCGGTCACCTGGCCGCCGGTGAACACGCCGTTGCCCGCGCCGGTGTCCAGCAACAGGTTCCCGGTGATGTTGCCCGCGCTGGCGAACTGTGTCGAAGAGCCCATGCTGAGCAGTGCAGTGCCGCCCGAGACGGTGATCTGGCCGCCGCTCTTGACGTCAAGGGCAACGCTGCCGGCGATGTTGTAGGGGTTGGTCTGCCAATGGCCGCCACTGGAAATTTCCAGGGTGCCCCCGCCCAGGCTGAGGCTCGGTCCGGTGATGGTGTTGATGGTGCTGCCGATGGCCGTCGTGCCGCCCAGCGAAATGATCGAAGTTCCGACGGCCGTGCCGTTCAGTTCGGTCCGTCCGGCAATCGTCGTGACGTTCCCCGTAATGGAACCGCCGTTCAACAGGGACGTGCCCGCATTGTGCGTCAAGGACCCGGTGATGGTGCCGCCGCCGACCTGAAGCGTCCCCCCGTTCACCTTCGCCACGTTGCCCGACACGCCGCCGTTCAGGATGATCGTTCCAAGGTTGTCAGACGTGGGCGCGGTGACTGTGGTGCGCGTCATGGACCCGACGGTCACATTACCGGCAATCGGGGCGTTGATCGTCGCGGTCACGCCGGAACCGGCCGTAATGCCATTGGCAACCGCAAATGCGGCTCCGTTCAACACGTAGCCAGTTGTCTGGAACAGGACCGAATTTGCATCGACCTGCCCCAACACCAATTGGTTGTCTGTGAACCCGGTCGGCCCGGCGTCTTCGGCTGCGCCGACGTTGAGGACATTCACCGTCCCGGCTGCGCCGCCGAACGTCACATCGTCGCCGTCAACGAAGACATCGTTGGGGAATCCCAGCGTGATGTTTTCCCAGGGCTGCGGCGTGACTGCGGGCCAGTTGTATTCCCCCGGTCCCCAGTCACCGCTGCCGCCGGCGGCCGGGTCGGACGTCCCCAGCGCGCCGCCGTCCCAGCGCAAATCGGACGCCTGCGCGTTCGCCTGTCCGCCGATCACCAGCGTCGCGCCGGTGGCCAGCACAAAGATCAGCTCTGTTGCGCGGCCCAGGCGGCAGTGGCGCTTCAGCGAGCGTTGGCGGATACCGACCTGGCGGAGCGTGGTGGCGAGATCAAACATGGGTGTTACCTTCCTCGGCGCCTGTACGGGGCGCGAAAATGTCATGGGGCTGGCCAAGCCCTTTGGCAGCGAAACAGAGGGCGAGACGTCGATCTGCGGGGACATGGGGCGCACTGGCTGCGCCAAACGCAAAGACCTGCGCCGCGGGCGGGGTGCCGCGATGCAGGGAAACGGAAACATGTCTGCAGGTGCGCCTGATATGAATGATCGCCACCCTAATCGTCGTGAATGTCTTCTTTAGGTGGTATGCTTCGGAGAGGCTTATCCTGTCAAAAGGTATACGACCCTCGTGGTGGTGTTCTTCAAGTTGTGGAAAGGATGTTGCGGATCGGTCACGTCCAGCGCAACGCAGTGTCGCGTCGTGTACACTACGGGTTTACGTGGCGCAGTTTTCGGGAATGCGGCATGGAGTTCATGGCCGGTTTGCTGCCCAGGGCTGTGCCGCGCTCGCCATATGTGGGGTTTGTCCACAGGGGTTGGCCCAAATGTGGAAAAAGGACTTGTGCGAATCTGAGGGTGAGGGCATTTAATTACGAAATTGAGTGAAAAATACGCCGCGTGGCGTAACTAACGCTTCGGAACTGGCGCGTCACAGACGCCGGAAGAAGCCATTGGATCGGCCCTTGGGCCTAGTTCCGGTGAGATCATACCCTGAACGCGGCGGGGATGAAGGGGCAGACGGCGGTGTCACACGTCAAACAACGGATCGACCTTCTGGTCGGCGAACACGCGCAGAAGTTGTCGGAACGGCTTCAGGCGCATCGGGAACAGCTGTTCCCGCCGCACGCGCGGAAATCGCTGCGCAAGTTCACCAGCGGTGAGGTGGCCAAGCTGTTGGGCGTCAAGGACGCCTACCTGCGCAAGCTGAGCCTTGATGGCAAGGGACCGCAGCCCGAGACCGGAGCCGGGGGTCGGCGCTTGTATACGCCGCAGGATATCCTCGACCTGAGGCACCTGCTGGAGAAGGGCGCCAAGGCGCAAGGCACCTACCTGCCGGGGCGGCGGGGCGAGGATCATCTGCAGGTGATCTCGGTCATCAACTTCAAGGGCGGGTCGGGCAAGACCACGACCGCCGCGCATCTGGCGCAGAAGCTGGCGCTGGACGGCTATCGCACGCTGGTGATCGACCTCGACCCGCAGGCGTCCTTGTCGGCCTTGCACGGCTATCAACCGGAGTTCGACCTGCTGGACGGCGGCACGCTGTACGACGCGATCCGTTACGAGGACCCGGTGGCGCTAAAGGACGTGATCCAGAAGACCTATTTCCCGAACCTCGACATCGTGCCGGGGAACCTCGACCTGATGGAGTTCGAGCACGAGACGCCGCGCGCGCTGGTGGGCGGTTCGGGCGAGATGTTCTTTACCCGCGTGGGCAGCAAGCTGGCGGAGGTGAGGGACGATTACGACGTGGTGGTCTTTGACTGCCCGCCGCAGTTGGGCTTCCTGACCATGTCCGCCTTGTCGGCGGCGACGGCGGTGTTGGTCACGGTGCATCCGCAGATGCTGGACGTCATGTCCATGTGCCAGTTCCTGCTGATGACCTCGAACCTGCTGGGCGTGGTGTCCGAGGCGGGGGGCGACATGTCCTACGACTGGCTGCGCTACGTGGTGACGCGTTACGAGCCGGGCGATGGGCCGCAGAACCAGATGGTGAGCTTCATGCGCGCCATGTTCGGCGAGCATGTGCTGAACCACCCAGTGCTGAAGTCGACGGCGATTTCCGATGCCGGGCTGACGAAACAGACGCTGTACGAGGTGGAGCGCAACCAGTTCACGCGGGCGACCTATGACCGCGCGATGGAGAGCCTGAACAGCGTGAACGAGGAAATCGAGGGGCTGATCCAGGCCGCCTGGGGGCGGTGATGGGCCAGAGTGACAGCCGGAGTGACAGCCGGACGGCGAGGGAGGGCTGAATGGCACGCAAGAACCTGTTGAAAGGCTTGATGGAAGAGGCGGCCAAGGGCCCGTCCGAGGACAAGCCGCGCGCCGAGCCGCGTTATACCAAGGGCGCCATCGGTGCCGTCAGCCAGCAGATCGCCGAGTTGAAGGCGCGGTCGGTGGTGGAGTTGGACCCTGCGGCCATCAAGGCGGGCGGGTTGTTCGACCGGCTTGAGCAGGATGCCGAGGCGCATCGCGTTCTGATGGAGAGCCTGCGGACTTATGGTCAGCAGGTTCCGGTGTTGGTGCGGCCTGACCCTGACGAGGACGGCGCGTATCAGATCGTCTACGGGCGGCGTCGCGTTGCAGCTTTGCGGGACCTCGGGCAGCCGGTGAAGGCGTTGATCCGCAACCTCGACGATGCCGAGGCGATCATGGCGCAGGGGCAGGAGAACTCTGCCCGGCGCGATCTGTCGTTTATCGAGCGGGTGAATTTTGCCCGGCAGATGGCGGAGGCGGGCTATGACCGCAAGGTGATCGGCGATGCCTTGTCCACGGACAAGACGCTGATTTCGCGGATGTTGGCGGTGGCCGAGATTGTGCCGGTCGAGGTGATCGAGGGCATTGGCGCTGCTCCGGGGATCGGGCGCGACCGCTGGCTGGCCTTTGCGAAACTGTGGCAGGCGACGGGTTGGGATGTGCTGACCGGCGTGCGCATGGTGGAGTCGATGGCGGGGCCGGGGTCGGATGAGCGTTTCGACGGGCTGATGGCCTGGATGGAAAAACACCATACGCCGCAGGTTATCGCTGCGCCAAAGGCCACGAAGCCCTTGCAGAAGTTCTACGAGGCCGCGCCGGGCAAGCTGTTGGGCAAACTGACCCGTGGCAAGGATACGGTAAAGATCGAGGTGCAGGTGAAGAACGCGGAAGGGTTCGACGTCTGGCTGGAGGAAAACCTCGACGAGATTTTTCGCGACTGGAAGGCTGGCAGGGCCGCCGAAGGACGCGAGGAGTGAGCGAGGCCCCTGCCCTTTTGGGCGGGGTCTTTGAGTGTAGAGCAGTAAGACAGGAGGCACGACAAGGCAGAAGGTAAAAAGAAAGCCCCCCAAGACACAGTCCCGGAAGGCTCCCTTTGATCTAGCACTCTCAGGATAGCCGGGTGAGTTGACAGCTGTCAACAACTGCCGATTCGGTGGGCTGAAATTCTTTTGTCCCGTGACAGAAAATGGAACGACTGACAGTGACGCCCTTTGGGCGGCAAGCGGTGACGGCTGGTCTGCTGGCATCGCAAGCGGTGGCGCAGGCGCCCGCCGCGTGGCAGCGCTTTGCCAAATGGGAATTGTTTCGTGCGCTCTGCGTGGCGCGTGGGGCCTTTGGGGTGACCGACCGGGATCTGACAGTGCTGAATGCGTTGCTCAGCTTTCTGCCTGCAGAGGCATTGGAGGATGGCGCGGAGCTGCTGGTCTACCCTTCGAACCGGGCGCTGGCGGAGCGGGCGCATGGCATGGCCGAAAGCACGCTCCGGCGGCATCTGGCGGCGTTGGTTGGCTCTGGCCTCATCGCGCGCCATGACAGCCCCAATGGCAAGCGCTACGCCCGTCGGGACGGCGCGGGAGGCGTGGTCTTGGCCTTCGGTTTCGACCTCCGCCCTCTTCTGGTGCGCGCACCGGAGATCGTCGAAGCCGCCGCGGAGGCGCGTGCAGCCGCGGAGGCGCTGAAGGCGCAGCGCGAGCGCGTGGTATTGATGGTGCGGGATGCCGTGAAGCTGCTGGTGTACGGTCGTGAGGCCGGGCTGTCGGGGACTTGGGACGCCTGGGACGACGCCTTGAGGCTGATCCAGCGCGCTCTGCGGCGCAAGCTTGGGACAGAGGATCTCAGGGCTATGGCTGCTGATGCTGAGGAGGTCCTGCAGGCCCTTCGGAATGCCGTGGTGGTTGTGGACAACACACGCGCATCTCCTAATGAAACAAAAGATATGAGCGGCAACGACGCCGTTATTGAGCGGCACCAACAGAATTCAAACTCAGACTCACTTGTATATGAACCTTGCCAAGAAAATGGCAGGGAAAGCGAAGCCGACGCGCCGCCTCCCCTACCCTTGGCGCTGGTCTTGAAGGCTTGTCCTGATGTGCTGGACTACAGCCGAGACACCATCACCGATTGGCATGACCTGATCCGGACGGCAGATTTCCTGCGCGGTATGCTTGGGATCAGTCCGAGTGCCTGGGAAGAAGCCCTGCGCCATATGGGAGCCTGCAACGCTGCGGTCGTTCTGGCCTGCATCCTGCAACGTGCCGAGCATATTCAATCCCCGGGTGGATATCTGCGCAGTCTGAGTGGCAAAGCCGCTGAGGGGGCGTTTTCGACCGGGCCGATGGTGATGGCCCTGTTGAACGGGTCGGGGAGAAAAGCGGCGTGAAAGTTGACAGCTGTCAACTTCAATCGCGCCCGCACAAGGCCCCTGCCCCGCCTTTCCAATGGTGGCGCGCATGGCTCTGTGCCGACGCGCGCCCTGTGGCGGGATCACTCCGCCGGATGCAGCGCGGTCAGACCTTCGCGGATGCCGGCCATGGAAAAGCGGAAGACGATCGGTTCCATGCCCAGACGCGGGCGGAAACTGCCCAGAACCGCTTCGTTGTCGAGCCCGAGGTCATCCAGCATCTCGCTGTCCACTTCGCGCATCGCTTCGCAGACCTGGCCCTGGCAGGCTTGCCAGACGAAGGGAACGGCCTCTTCCTTTTCCTCGGCGCGGATCGCGAAGCCCGAGGGCAGGTAGGCGCCCATGGGAACCCGTGCGGCGAGGTACATCTTTTCACCGTCCGCAGACCAGAAGGCCATCATCTGCGCGATGAACGCCTGATCGGAGTCGCGGCTCAGGGTCTGGTTCAGGACGCAGGCCGTGCGGTTCATCCCGAGTGCTTCGCACCCAACGGTCCATGCGCCGAATTTCTGTCCGTTGCCGACGTCCTGCGCACCGGCGGGGACGGTGGTGAGGGAAAGGGCGGCGAGAAATGCGAGCGGGCGGAAAAGCATGGGAAGGACCTCAATTCATGGAAACGCCGACCCGGAGGAGTTTCCGGATCGGCGCAAACAGGTAGACCGTCAGAGTTGACAGCTGTCAACCAGAGAGACGGGCAGGGCGTCCCATCGCGTTCACATGGCGATCTTTACCAGGGGGTTGCCTGTGGACATGGTTCCGCCGTGGGAGCATTTGTCGGAGATACGCATGACCGGCAGGCCACAGATCTTCACCATCATCGACCCTTTTACCATCGGGTCCGGAGTTGGCACCGGCGGTGCGCCCGGAGGCGTGATCAGGTTCATGCAGATCGTCATGCCGGTCACCACGGCGACGGGGCGTCCCATGACCCGCACGATGGCCTGACCCGGTTGCACCACAGGCCCGCCAAGATGCTTTACCGCCGGGCTCGCCGGGGTGGGCGGAATGGTGATGTTGCAGACGTGCAGGTCACCCAGGCAGCAGATCGGTTGTCCCATATCGTCACTCCTTTTCCATCACGGTGTCAGGGCGGGAACGCCTCAGGCGTCCTCGGCAATCGTCAGTGTCAGGTCGGCCCGGCGCAATGTGTCTTCGCGCACGGCATACCGATGCACCAGCGCGGGATTGGCCTCGTCTTCGGCCCAGACCTGCGCGATGTCGCGCATCACGTAACAGGCCTGCGCCGGCTCCATCGCGGGCAGATAGGTGTTGAACACGCTTGGGCGGTAGAACTTGAAGAACAGCTCGCGGTTGTCCTCGGTCTTGACCCTCAGAGACCGTTTGAGAATGGTCTTGACCTTGCGTGCATCAGGTCCGGCCACCAGGAACATGCCCCAGTCCTTGCCCCAACCTTCGTCCATGTACCAGTCGAACACGTCCAGCCCGTCACCTTCCAGAGGGACGAGCCAGGGCGCGAAGGCCGACAGATCCTCGAACGCCTGTCCGTCGAACAGGCAAAGCGCGTTGTCGGTCTTCGCCTCGATGATGAACTGGATCATGGGGGACTTGCTGGCGTCGATCAGCAGGTAGGCTTTCTGGTCGGACTTGCAGGCCTTGCTCAGCGCGGCGATCAACGCGTCTTCGAGCGTTTCGGCAGGATCGGTCATGTGGATGACGACGTCGTTCATGAATGCTTACCCCGCCGTGCCTTGGCAATCTTCGCCAAAGGCCTGCACCGCCTGCAACACCGCCGCTTGGCTTGGCGCGCCCGGGTTGAAGTCCACCGAGGGGCTGAGCACCTTCACCTTGAAGGCCTTGATGGTGATCCCCGCGCTGTCCATTTCGATCGAGGCGCCGGGCGAGGCAATCGTCACCTTCTGCGTCGCCACCATGGTGTGCTTCTTGGTCTGCGTCAGGATCGAGGTGCCGACTGTCAACTCGTAGGTCTTGCCCACCACGCTCTTGATCGCCTTGCCGACCTTCTCCATCAGCGACCCGCCGATGTGCAGCGTCTTGGTCAGGCCGACGTTCTCGACCGCCGCGACCCCCGTCGTGTCCGACCGGAAGTTCGAGGCATAGAGGTTCATCACCCCCGGGCTCTTGAACAGGCTCGCGGCGCTGGCGCCCACCTTGGTGCCATCCTCGCGCAGCTTGTGGTTGGCATCCGACCCGGTCTCGTCCGCACCATGCATCCCCCTCCGTCCCGAGACCCCATCGCCCGAGATGAACCCCAGATCCTTCGACCCGATGGTCCCCGCGAACTTGCCAAGATCCCCGCCCGAGGACCCGCCGCCCAGCGTCGCGCCCTTCTTCAGCAGCGATTTCGATTCGCCCATCAGACCGGACAGACCCGACAGCAGGTCCTTGGCCGCAGGCCCCGTGCCGCCGGCGGTCATGTTCACCGACCCGCCCACGTCCATCTTGAAGTTGTTGCCCACCTCGACGGTCTTGTTCACACCGACGCTGTCGATCTCGTGCCGCTTCACCCGGCTGATCGAATCCTGCAACACCAGCCGCGACATGTCCTGCTGCGCCTTGAAGGCGATGTTTTCCTGACCCGGCTCATCCTCGAACACCAGCTCGTTGAAACCGCTGGCCTTGTGGCTGTCGGTGCGGAACACCGCCTTGGTCTTGTTGGCGGGCAGGGGGTAGGCGGCCATGTTCTTGCCGTTGTAGACGCAGCCCGTCACCAGCGGCTTGTCCGGGTCGCCTTCGAGGAATTCGACCAGAACCTCCATGCCGATGCGCGGGATGATCATCCCGCCCCAGCCGCCGCCCGACCAGTTCTGTGCTACCCGGCACCGCATGGAATGGGCGCTGTTCAGGTCCCAGTGGAACTTCACGAGGATACGACCATGTTCGTCGCAGTCGATCTCCTCGCCCTCGGCGCCCACCACGGCGGCCGTCATCGGCCCGCGCACGTCGGAATGGCTGGTCTTCTTCTCGGGCACCATGGGCGCGCTGGCCGGGATGAAGACATAGCGCCCCGTATAGGCGAACCCATCGCCCGCGGTCCCGCCGGAACCATAGTTGTCAGAGGTGTAGCTGTGCGAAGAGACGATGCAGAGGAACTCGTCGCCCTTGCCCGGCACCTCGTCGCTGTCCCCGCTGATGGTGATGCGCTGGCCCGCGACAAGGTTCGAGATGTCCCCGACCGCCTCGAACCGCGCATCCCGCGCCTGATCGCGCTTCAGGCCCAGTTGAACCATCTCGCCGCCGCGACCGGGATCGAGGTAATCGCCCGGCCAGTCAAAGCTCTCGATCTGCCCGTTCTCATAGGCCGCGCTGCCGGTCTGGTCCTTCTCCATCACCACGGTGGGCGTCTTGAAGTTGTAATCCGTCATCCGCATCGCACCGGTCGTCATCCGCCGCGCGGGATGCCACTGCCAGAGGTGCTCGACGTCTTCCTGATGATGGCCCACGTAGGGCTTCACCGGGAAGGCCCCAAGCATGTCGTGGCTCTCGATGCTGTCCGTCAATACCATGTCATGCGCCCCTTCCGAGGGCTTGAAATGGTAGCTGATGCCATGCCGCTCCATCAACCGGCAAGCGAAGTTGAAATCGCTTTCACGGTACTGCACCGTGTATTCCAGCGTCGGGTAGGTCGCCGTGGTGTTCACCACCAGGTTTCCGGCGTTGCCATAGGCGCCCAGCAGTTCCTGAAGGATTTCGATCACGGTTTTTTCGTGGAAAATCCGTTGGTTACGCTTCAATGTCGCTAGCCAAAACCACGGCTGCAACCGGATCTCGTACTTCATCCCGTTGTCGCCCGACCCCAGCCAGCGGCTCTCGGTGACGATGCCGTCGAAATGCCGGTCGGTGCCGTCGTGGCCCTTCAGGGTCACGGTGGCATGGGTGCCTAAGAGATCGTCGAAATTGACGTTCTCCGTCTCGGTCAGGCAGGCGACCCGGTAATCGAACAACCCGCTCATCCGGTCGGTGCCTTCGAACCGCTGCAGGACAAGGACATCCTTGCCCAGCACGGTCGTCAACTTCCCCATGCGGAGATCTTGTTTCAAAGCCATGGTGCGAACCTGATTAAATCCAAAGTGAAAGTATCCTAGGCGACCCCTTGCGCAACGTCAAAAATACACGCCAAGCGGCAGCGATCACGGAAAACGATGGTCATTCCCTCAAGCATATGGGGAGGCCGCCGGATTCTGAAAGTCATTATTTCCATGCCCCGCGCGCCGGGACGCGGGACCGGTCTGCCCGCCAAAGTCCCTTGATCGGACATGAAAAAGGCGGGACACGCGGTCCCGCCTCGATAGTTGCCAGGCTCTATCTCAGCCCTTGTAGTCGGTCCAGGCCATGTCCTCGCCGCCAAGGCCGCCCACCTGCACGCGCGTCGGCAGGCCCATGCGGTCGAGCAGGGTAAAGAACGGGGCAGGGGCCAGTTCCTCGACGTTCTTCATGGTCTTCGCATCCCATTCGCCCGTCGCCACCAGCATGGCCGCCGCCACCGGGGGCACGCCAGCCGTGTAGGAAATCCCCTGCGAACCCACCTCTTCAAACGCCTCCTTGTGATCGGCGACGTTGTAGACGAACAGCTCCATCTCCTTGCCGTCCTTCACACCTTTCACCAGGTCCCCGATGCAGGTCTTGCCGGTGTAGTCCGGCGCCAGCGAGGCCGGGTCGGGCAGGCAGGCCTTCACCACCTTCAGCGGCACGACTTCGCCACCGTCCGCCAGCGTCACCGGCTGCTCGGACAGCAGGCCGATGTTCTTCAGCACGGTAAAGACGTTGATGTAGTGATCGCCGAAGCCCATCCAGAAACGCACGTCCGCCTGCGGGTAATTCGTCGCCAGCGAATGCACCTCGTCATGGCCCGACTGGTAGGCCTTCGACGGGCCGACCACCGGCAGGTCCCAGGTGCGGCCCGAGGCGAACATGGTCGTCTCCTTCCACTGCTGGTCTTCCCAGTAGTAGACCACCCCGGTGAACTCGCGGAAATTGATCTCCGGGTCGAAGTTCGTGGCGAAATACTTGCCGTGCGATCCGGCGTTGATGTCCACGATGTCGATCGACTTGACCTCGTCCATCTGGTCGATGGCAAAACGGGCAAAGGCATTCACCACGCCCGGATCGAAACCGGCACCAAGGATCGCGGTCACGCCCTTCTCGGCGCAGGTCTCGCGGCGCTTCCACTCGTAGTTGGCATACCACGGCGGCGTCTCGCAGATCTTGTCGGGTTCCTCGTGGATCGCCGTGTCGATATAGGCCGCCCCGGTCTCGATGCAGGCATCGAGCACGTGCATGTTCACGAAAGCCGTGCCCACGTTGATGACGATCTGGCACGCGGTGTCGCGGATCAGGGCCGCCACGGCGGCGCTGTCGGTGGCGTCCACCGCATGGGCCTTCAGAACGCCCTCGGATTTCATCGCGCCCTTCTCGCGGACCGACTCAAGGATGGCGTCACATTTCGACACCGTCCGGCTGGCGATATGGATCTCGCCAAGCACATCGTTGTTCTGCGCGCACTTATGCGCCACGACCTGAGCGACGCCGCCTGCGCCGATGATGAGAACGTTCTTCTTCAACTCGGGTATTCCTCCGTCCGTTGATGGGTGTCTAGGGTTTGTGCGTTACGGTTTGACGACGCTCAGGACAGCGCAGTCGCGAAATCGTCGTAGCCGAAGCTGCGCACCAGTCGTTCGGTTCCGTCCAGCTCGCGCACCGCGATGGAAGGCATCTGCACGCCGTTGAACCAGTTCTTCTTGACCATGGTATAGCCCGCTGCGTCCTGAATTGACAGCCGGTCGCCCGGTTTCAAGGCATTGGGGAAGCGGAACTCGCCGAAAATATCCCCTGCAAGGCAGGATTTCCCGCAGATCATCCACTCCTGATCGCCCTCTTCGATCATCTTGGCGCGCTCGCGGTAGATCAGCAGGTCGAGCATATGCGCCTCGATCGAGCTGTCGACGATGGCAAGGTTTTTGCCGTTGAACAGAGTGTCCAGCACAGTGACCTCCAGCGTGGTGGATTTCGTGATCGCCGCCTCCCCGGGTTCCAGGTAGACCTGCACCTCGTTCTGCCCCGAGAAGCGTTTTAGCCGCTCGGCCAGCTTGTCCAGCGGGTAGCCCTCGCCGGTGAAGTGGATGCCGCCGCCGAGGCTGATCCAGTCCATGCGGCGGATCAGGTGACCAAAGCGCTGCTCGATCATGCCGAGCATGGCGTCGAAACGCTCGAAATCGGCGTTCTCGCAGTTGTTGTGGAACATGAAGCCGGTGATGAGGTCGGCGACCGGCTCGATGGCCTCGGGAGTGTGTTCGCCGAGGCGGCTGAACGGTCGCGCCGGGTCCGCCAGATCGAAACCGGAGGTGGACACACCTGGGTTCACCCGCAGCCCGCGGACATGCCCGCGCGACACGTCCTCGAACCGGGTCAGCTGCTGCGCGGTGTTGAAGATCACCTTGTCCGAAGAGGCCAGCACCTCGTCGATCTCATGCGGCGCCCAGGCGACGGAATAGGCGTGGGTCTCGCCCGGGAACTTCTCGCGCCCCAGTTTCACCTCGAAGAGCGAGGAGGAGGTCGTGCCGTCCATGTATTCGGACATGAAGTCGAAGACCGACCAGGTGGCGAAGCACTTCAACGCCAGCAGGGCCTTGGCGCCGGACTGTTCGCGCAGGTGGGCGATCTTCTCCATGTTGGGAAGAAGGCGGGACTTGTCGATCAGGTAATAGGGCGTCTGCATGGTCGGCTCCCTTCGGCGATGGCGCGCGGTGTTGTGCGGGGGCCATGTAGCGCGACTGCACGGGTGTCGCAATGTCCGTAGGGTGGGGTGTGGTCATCAAAAGGCGTCCTGCCTGCGGCAGGACACAGGTTTGTCAGGGGGGCTCTGCCCCCGCGCCTTGCGGCGCTCCCCCGAGGTATTTGGAAAACCAAAGAAGCTGGAGGTCTCAGGTTCGGGAGGCCTGCCAGCGGTCGAAATCGCGCTGCGCGGTTTCGAGGGTTTCGATGTTGAGGGTCCGCGTGACGAGCGCCCGGTTCAGGGCGCGGACGCGTTTGTTCAGGGGCGTGTCGGGGTCGGCCTCGTCATCGACGCCGAGTTTCTCATAAAGCGACAGCAGCCGGTTCTGCACCGTGCGCAAAGACATGCCGCGCCGTTCCGCGATCAGCCGGTCCTGAAGCCCGATGGCGAGGTCCAGAAGCACGGCGAATTCGCTGTCATCCAAAGTGTTCCGCGGCGAGGTCGCGCGGCGTTGCAGGCGGTGGATCTCGCGGTCCACCATGATCTGGCCCTCGACCAGCACGGCGCGCAGGGCCAGTTTCAGGCGGTCGCGCGGCGCGGTCTTGAGCAGGTAGCCATAGGCGCTGTCCTCCGGCACGATGGCGCTGATCCCGCGCAGGTAGGCCTCGTCGGCATAGTTCGACCAGAAGAGGATGCGGGTCTCGGGGCGTTCGTGCCACAGCGTGCGCGCCGCCTCGATGCCGTTGCGGGTGGACATGCGCAGGTCCATCACCACGGCGTCGATGGACAGGGCGCGGGCCTCGGCCTCGGCCTCCTCGCCGTTCACCGCGTGAAAGATTTCCGTGACCTCGGGGAGCGTTTCGGCCAGCACGTCCTCCATGTAGGAGGCGTGGAACTGGTCGTCCTCGACAAGCAGGACCCTCATGCCAGATTCCTCATGCCGACGCCCTCAGGGTGACACGCACCACGGTGCCGTGGTCGGCGCGGATGTCGAGGTCGGCAGAGATCAGCCTTGCCCGCGTGCGCATGTGCATCAGGCCGGATTGGCGCGCGGGCGTCGCGGGGATGCCGCAGCCGTCGTCGCGGATCGTGACGGTCAGCGCGTTGGGCGAGGGGCGGTCGACCACCACGGAAATCGCGCCGGCCCCAGCGTGGCGGGTGGCGTTGTTGATCGCCTCTTGCGTGATGTGGAACAGCGCGGTGCGCACGGTCGGGTCAAGGCGGTCCGGCCCGCCTTCGGTCAGGTCGGTGACGTCCAGCGTGGTGCCCGCATCGGCAGAGCGTTCCAGGTGCACGCGCACCGCATGGGCAAAGCCGAACAACTCCAACAGCGTCGGCACGGCGGTGTCGATGATGCGGCGCAAGTCGTCGATGGTCTCGCGCAGGCGGTCGGCCAGTTGCTCGCGGGGGAGGGGGGTGTCGCCGGTGACTTCGCGCAGGAGGCGCGAGAGGTCGGCCAGCGTCTGGTCGTGCAGCCCCATGCCGATGCGCTGGCGTTCCTGCTCCATGGCCTGTGTCAGCTCCAAAGCGCCGCGGCGCAGGCCCTCGTCGCTGCTGCCCGAGGCGCGCCTTGTGCGGTCGGCGCGGTGCAGGATGTGGAACCACGGCGCGAGCACGGCGGCGATCCGGCGGGCCAGCGTCACGGTGTCGGCGTCGTACAGCCCAAGGTCCGAGTGCGACAGGTTCAGCGTGCCCACGGTCTTGCCCTTGACCTTGAGCAGGACGTTGACGCGGCTGCGCAGGCGGTGGTTCAGGATCGGCTCGCAGGTCGCCCCGTCGAAGGTGTAGCGCGGGTCCTGCGTCGCGTCGTCGGTCAGCATGTCCTCGCAGCGGCCCAGCAGCAGGTCGCGGATCGGCGCGTTGTCGATGCGCGAGGACGCCCGCGACCACCGCGTGCGGATGCCGACCTCGTGGCTGACCACCCAGCCGGGGCGGTCCAGCATGCAGATGTCGCAATGGGTAAAGGGGATCAGCCGCGCGATATCGTCGGCCACGGCCTCCAGCGCGGCGGTGATGTCCGTCATCCCGGTCAGCCGCTCCGCGATGGTCAGCAGGACGGAGTCCGCGCGCTGCGGATGGTGCGTGTCCGGCATATGTCCTCCCCTTGCCACGCATCTTTTGCGCGGTCCCGCAAGTGTGCGCCGCCTGAGGGCAAAAGAAAACACCATTCCCCGCAAGGTCGTTGCGGGAACCCGCAACAGGTCTGCGGGCGGTATCCTTTACAGGATGCAAAGGCGCGGCCACCATCCACCCCATTCCCGAACAGGCCGAAGGTCGGCGGGGATCAAGGAGGAGACTGCGCGCACCGCGCAGCCAAGGGAGAACGCGCGCACCGCGCGCAGGCCAGTAGAATCGCGCGCACCGCGCGCTTGGGAGGAAAATCATGAAGACGTTTCTGATGGGCGCGGCGACGCTGGCCCTGATGGCGGGGTCCGTGCACGCCGAAAGCCACCTCGCCGCAACCGCCGACAAGCGCATCGCGCTGTCCAACAACTACGCGGGCAACTCGTGGCGTCAGGCCATGTTGCAGACCTACGAGGAGACCGGCGCGCAGGCCGTGGCCGACGGGGTCGTGGCGGCAGCCGATGCGTTTACCACGTCCGAGAACCAGGCGACCGAGCAGGCCGCGCAGATCCAGAACATGATCCTGCAAGGCTATGACGCCATCGTGCTGAACGCCGCCTCTCCGACCGCCCTGAACGGTGCTGTTAAAGAGGCCTGCGACGCGGGCGTGACGGTGGTCTCCTTCGACGGCATCGTGACCGAACCCTGCGCCTGGCGCATCGCGGTGGATTTCGCCGCCATGGGCAAGGAAGAGGTGGATTACCTCGCCAGCCGCCTGCCGGAGGGCGGCAAGCTGCTGGAGATCCGCGGCCTTGCAGGGGTCTTCGTCGATGACGAGATTTCGAAGGGCATCCACGCGGGCGTCGAAGAGCACAAGCAGTTCGAGATCGTCGGGTCCGTGCATGGCGACTGGGCGCAGGACGTGGCGCAAAAGGCCGTTGCGGGCGTGCTGCCCTCGCTGCCCGAAGTCGTTGGCGTCGTGACGCAAGGCGGCGACGGCTACGGCGCGGCGCAGGCCTTCGAGGCGGCTGGCCGTCCGACGCCGCTGATCGTGCTGGGCAACCGGCAGGACGAACTGAAGTGGTGGGCCGAGCAGCGTGACGCCAATGGCTACGAAACCCTGTCGCTGTCCATCGCGCCGGGCGTGGCCTCGCTGGCGTTCTGGGTCTCGCAGCAGATCCTCGCGGGCGAGGATGTGCCGAAGGACCTGACCGTGCCCTTCCTCAAGATCACGCAGGCCGACCTGGATCAGGCGCTGGAAACCACCCCCGAAGGGTCGGTGGCGAACGTGTCCTACTCGCTGGAGGACGCCCAGGGCGTCATCGCCGCAGCGAAGTAAGACCGGAGGCGCGCGCCCTGTAGCTCCTCATCCTTTGGCGGGGCGCGCGCAGCTTTGAACAGACGGAACGATCATGACACAGACGAACGCAGTGCCGGTCGTCGCGCTGGACGCGGCGGCCAAGCACTTTGGCCCGGTGAAGGCGCTGGACGGCGTGTCGCTGTCCGTTGCGCCGGGCGAATGCCTTGGCCTCGTGGGGCACAACGGGGCGGGGAAATCCACGCTGGTGAACCTGGTGAACGGGACGTTCGGCCCGACCTCCGGCACGGTGCGCTTTCCCGGCGGGGCAGGGGGCGTGCGGTCGGTCTTTCAGGAACTGTCGCTGTGCCCGAACCTGACCGTGGCCGAGAACCTCGCCATGGCGCATCCCGGTCTGAAGGGCATCGGCTGGCGCCGCCCCGCGCGAGCCGAGATCGCGGCCAGCCTCGATGCGGTCTTTCCGGGCCATGGCATCGATGCCGATGCCGAGGTGGACACGCTGACCATTGCCGAACGGCAGATGGTGGAAATCGCGATTGGCTTTGCCCCGCGCGGAGGGGAGGCGCGGCTGGTGATCCTCGATGAACCGACGTCGTCTCTGGACGAGGGGATCGCGCGGCAGTTGCTGGCTCACGTCCGGGCGTTTTGCGCCAAGGGCGGCGCGGTGGTCTTCATCTCGCATATGCTGGGAGAGGTCTTTGACGTCTGTTCGCGGATCGTGGTTCTGAAGGACGGCAAGGTCGTGGCGGATCGCCCGACCGAGGGGTTCACGCGGCAGGGGCTGGTGGACGCCATGGGCCACGTCGCCGCCGAGGCGACCGGGCAGCAGGTCGCGCGCTCGGAACTGGGCGAGGTGATCCTGAAGGCCGAGGGGCTGGAGGCCCGGCGCGGCGAGGTCGTGGGCCTGTCGGGGCTGGCCGGTCACGGGCAGGCGGCGGCACTGGCGCGGCTGTACCTCGCGCAGACGTCCGACTGGCGCGGCGGGCCGCAAAGGGCGGTCTTTGTCGCGGGCGACAGGCCGCGCGACGGGGTGCTGCCGCTGTGGTCCATTCTCAGGAACATGTCCGTGTCGGTCTTGGGGCGCGATGCGCGGGGCGGTCTGGTGGACCGCGCGGCGGAACGCGCGCTGGCCGAGGACTGGAAAATGCGGATCGGCATCCGCACGGACGACGTGACGAACCCCATCCTGTCGCTCTCGGGCGGCAACCAGCAAAAGGTGCTGTTCGCCCGCGCGCTGGCGTCCGACGCGCCGGTGGTCGTCATGGACGACCCGATGCGCGGGGTGGACGTGGGGACAAAGCAGGACGTCTACGCCATGATCCGCAGCGAGGCGGCGAAGGGCCGGACCTTCCTGTGGTACTCGACCGAGACCGAGGAGGTCTGCCAGTGCGACCGGGTCTTCGTCTTCCGCAACGGGCAGATCAGCGCCGAACTGACCGGGGAGGACATCTGCGAGGAACGCATCCTCGAAGCCTCCTTTGAAATGCAGGAGGCCGGATGATGCTGAGCCGCTACCGTATCCTGCTGCCCGTGGTGTCCTTGGCCGTTCTGCTGGCCGCGACGTTCTACATGCAGCCCCGCGCGATGAGCTATTTCGGGCTGAACCTGCTGTTCAACCTCGCGGTGCCCATCGCGCTGGCGACGCTGGCGCAGATGATGGTCATCATGGTGAACGACATTGATTTGTCGCTTGGTGCCTTCGTCAGCCTCGTGGCCTGCGTCACGGCGACGTACCTGAATGACACGCCCCTGCTGGGGGTGCTGATCCTGCTGGCCTTGATCGGCGGGTATGCCCTGATGGGGGCGGTGATCCACGTGCTGGAACTGCCCGCCATCGTGGTGACGCTGGGCATGTCCTTTGTCTGGGGTGGTCTGGCGCTGTTCCTGCTGCCGACGCCGGGGGGCGCGTCGCCCGGCTGGATCCGGACCATCATGACGGTGAAGCCGCCGCTGATGCCCATGGCGGTGGTCGCGGCGATCCTCATCGCGGCGCTGACACATGTGCTGGTGATCCGTTCGCGGCTGGGGACGGTGCTGCGCGGCCTTGGCGGCAATGCGCGGTCGATCGCGCGGGCGGGGTGGAACGTCACGGCGTTGAAGGCCACCGCCTACGCGCTGGCGGGGCTGTTCGGAGTCCTCGCGGGGATGGCTCTGGTGGGGCTGACCACCTCGGCCGATGCGAATATCGCCTTGCGCTATACGCTGCTGTCCATCGCGGGCGTGATCCTCGGCGGTGGCGAGTTCATCGGTGGCAAGGTCTCGCCCGTGGGGGCGGTGATCGGTGCGCTGACGCTGACGCTGGCGGCCTCCTTCCTGTCGTTCCTCAAGCTGTCGCCTGACTGGCAGATCGGTGCGCAGGGCGCGATCCTGATCCTCGTGCTGACGGCGCGGTTGTTGTTCTCGCGCAAGGGAGGTGTGGCATGACCGTCAAACCGTGGCTTTGGGCCTGGGTCGCCGCCGGGCTGGCGTTTGGCGCGACGCTGTTGCTGACCGGCATGCAGGGGGCGGGCGCGCTGGCCTATGCTGCGCTGTCGTTCGGAGCCTTCGCCGCCATCGTCGGCATGGGGCAGATGCTGGTGATTACCTTGGGTCCGGGGAACGTGGACCTGTCGATCCCGGCCTGCATGACCTTGGCGGGGACCTTGGCGCTGAAGGCGATGGGGTCGGACCCGGGAACCGCGTGGCTGGGGCTGGTCGTGGCCTTGGGCGTGGGTCTGGGCGTGGGTGCGGCGAATTTCGCGCTGATCTGGCTGCTGCGCTTGCCGCCGATCATCGCGACCTTGGCGGCGTCCCTGATCTACCAATCGCTGGCGATCTGGTCGAACCGGGGCCTGCGCATCAAGCCGCCCGAGGGGCTGGCGGATTTCTCGACCGGGCGCTTCATCGGCGTGCCGAACGTGGCCTGGATCGCACTGGCGTTGGCCCTGCTGACATGGGTCCTGCTGGAGCGCGCCACATGGGG
Organism: Sagittula sp. S175; assembly: GCF_049800975.1. NCBI lineage: Bacteria > Pseudomonadati > Pseudomonadota > Alphaproteobacteria > Rhodobacterales > Roseobacteraceae > Sagittula > Sagittula sp. S175. The sequence goes on along the minus strand of NZ_JBNAGB010000015.1, from coordinate 116,476 downwards.
CCGCTGGCTGCTGGCCTCGGGGCAGAACCTGCGCGCCGCGCGGCTGGCGGGCATCCCCGTGCAGGCGGTGCGCGCCGCGACCTACCTCGCCGTCGCGGTGTTCGCCGCGCTGGCGGGCTACCTGCTGGCCAGCTTCTCCGGCGGGGCGGCGCTGAACATGGGGGCCGAATACCTGCTCATGTCCATCGCCGTCGTCGTGATCGGAGGCAGCTCCATCGCCGGGGGCAATTCCAACGTGCCGGGGGTCGTGGGGGCGTCGCTCTTCATGTTCCTCGTGGTCTCCATGCTGAACAGCTACGGCGCCGGGGCAGGGGTAAAGAATGTCCTCACCGGCGTCCTTATCATCGCCATCGTCATCGCCGCCAGCACCCGGAGGTCGCGCCCATGATTACCCTTCCCTCGCACCTTCAAGTGCATGACGACCGGTTCCGTGCGCTGACGCACCCCATGTCGCGGCTGGACCGCATCGCCGAAGGCTTCACCTGGACCGAAGGGCCGGTCTGGTTCGGGGACCGCGACGCGCTGCTGTTCTCGGACATCCCGTCGCGGCGGATCATGATGTGGTCCGAGACGACCGGCGTGACGCTCTATCGGGCCGAGTCGGGGTTCAACAATGGCAACACGCGCGACCGTCAGGGTCGGCTGGTGGGCTGCCGCCATGGCGCGCGCGACGTGGTGCGGACCGAGCATGACGGCACGCTGACGGTGTTGGCGTCGGATTTCAACGGCAAGCGGCTGAATTCCCCTAACGACGTGGTGGTCAGCAGCGATGGCGCGGTGTGGTTCACCGATCCGACCTATGGCATCATCTCGGACTTCGAAGGCTATCGGTCCGATCCGGAACAGCCCAGCCGCAACGTCTACCGCCTGTCACCCGAGGGCGTACTGTCGGTGGTCGTCGACGACTTCGCCCAGCCGAACGGGCTGTGCTTCTCGCCCGACGAGTCACTGCTGTATATCGCCGAAAGCGGGTCGAGCCATGATGACAGCGTGGCCCCTGTCATCCGGCAATTCGCGGTGGAGGGGGGCACCCTGACGGACAAGGGCGTCTTTGCCACCCTCGACGCCGGGCTGCCCGACGGGATGCGCTGCGATGTGCAGGGCAACCTGTGGTCCTCGGCGGCGGACGGGGTGCATTGCTTTGCCCCGGACGGGACGCTGCTGGGCAAGATCCTTGTGCCGGAGCTGGTGTCGAACCTGTGTTTCGGCGGCCCGGACGGGCGGCGGATGTTCATCACGGCAACCAGTTCTGTGTACCGTGTCTTCGTGGATGTTCCCGGGGCCGAGCCATGGACGCGCGGCAGATTGTGTTGAGACAGACCTGCGGGACCGAAAGGTCGCCTGAAAATCAGTGACTTTGCCCGCCATGCGCCGCGTGTTACCGCTGGGCCATGAACGCTACGGGATCGGATTTTCTTATTGGCATAGACGGTGGTGGCACCGGATGCCGCGTCGCCATCGCGCGCGCTGGTGGCGGCGTGATCGCACGGGCCGAGGCAGGGCCGGCGAATGCGACCTCTGACCTTCGGGCCTGCGTCGCGAATGTGCGGATGGCGCTGGAACAGGCTCTGGTTTCCGCCGGATTGACCTTGGCGCAGGTTGCCGGCGCGCCTGCCCACGCCGGGCTGGCGGGGGTGATTTCCGCCGAGGTCGGGACCGCAGTCGCACAGGCCTTGCCGCTGTCCAACCTGAGCGTGACCGAAGACCGCGAGACCATGGTGGCTGGCGCGCTTGGCGGTCGCGACGGGGCGCTGGCGGCGATTGGAACGGGCAGTTTCGTGGCGGCTCAGCGCGGGGACGTGATGCATGGCGTCGGCGGCTGGGGCTGGCAATTGTCCGACGAGGCCTCGGGCGCGTGGCTGGGGCAGGCGGCGCTGCGCCGTGCTCTGGCCGCGCGGGACGGTATGGCGGAACAGTCTGACCTTCTGGCCGCGCTGCTGGACGACATGGGCGGCGCTTTGGGCATCGTCGCGTTTGCCGGTAGGGCAGGGCCTGCGGAGTATGCCGCGCTTGCGCCGCGTGTGGTCGCGGCGGCGCTGGCCGATGATGCGGCGGCGGTCGCGCTGATACGGACGGGCGCGGACTGGATCACCCGCGCGCTGGTTGCCGTCGGGCACCGGGACGGCGACCCATTGTGCCTGACCGGGGGCCTTGGTCCTCGTTATGCCGCTTACCTGCCGCCGGATCTGACGCGCGGACTGGTGGAACCCGTCGGTACGGCGCTGGACGGCGCGCTTTTGCTGGCACGACAGAGGGCCGGGTCGTGACGGAACGCAGCCTCATGTGGCGCGAAATCCGCGAGATCCCGGAGGCGGTGGCCCGTCTGCTGGACAGCGGTCAGGACGCAATCCGCGACGCGGCAGAGGCGCTGCGCTGGCGCGATCCCCCGGTGGTTATGACCGTGGCACGCGGGTCTTCGGACCACGCCGCCACCTACGTGAAATACGCGACCGAGATCATGGCGGGCGTGCCGGTCGCGTCGATCGGGCCGTCGGTTGCCTCGATCTACGGTGCAAATCTGCGGGTGCGCGGCTCGGCCTGCCTTGCGATCTCGCAATCCGGGGCCAGCCCGGACATCGTTCAGACGGTCGGTATGATGCGCCAGCAGGGCGCGTTGACGGTGGGGCTGACGAACCAACTGGACTCGAAACTGGCAGAGGCGGCGGATTTCATCGTGCCATTGCACGCCGGACCCGAGCAGTCGGTGGCGGCGACGAAGACCTTTGTGAACTCTGCGGTGGCAGGGCTGTGGCTGGTGGCGGAAGTCGTGCAGGACAGGGTGCTTCTGGCGGCGCTGCGGAACCTGCCGGACGTGCTGGAGCGCGCGGTTCAGGCGGATTGGTCCCGGTTGGGCGAGGCCCTGACCGAGGCCGGGTCGCTTTACTGCCTCGGGCGCGGGCCATGCTACGCCATGTCGAACGAGGCCGCATTGAAGGTCAAGGAAACCTGCCAGGTCCATGGCGAAAGCTACTCCAGCGCCGAGGTCCTGCACGGGCCTGTGTCCATCGTCGGGCGGGGCTTTCCCGTGATCGCCCTTGCCGTCCGGGATCCGGCGCATTCGGGGCTGGTACAGGTGGCCGAAGGGCTGGCGGAGAAGGGCGCGCAGGTCTTCACCACCTCCACAACGGCGCAGCGTGCCTGTGCGCTGCCTGCCGAGCGCACCGCCCATCCGCTGACCGATCCGATCGCGCTGATCGTGTCGTTTTACGCCATGATAGAGACTGTCGCGACGGCGCGCGGGCTGGACCCCGACCACCCGCCCCACCTGCGCAAGGTGACGGAGACCCGATGATGCGCCATATCACGGCAGACGAGATTTTCGACGGCGAGCGCCTGTACCAGGGCCACGCCCTGCAGGTGACACACGGTGTCCTGACAGGCATCGTGCCGCTGGCCGAAGCACCGGGGGCAGAGCGGCTGGACGGCACGCTCATGCCCGGTTTCGTGGATTTGCAGGTCAATGGCGGCGGCGGGGTGATGTTCAACGAAGAGACCTCCGTCGACGGGTTGCGGCAGATGGCCCTCGCCCATGCCTCGACCGGGACCGTGGCCCTGTTGCCGACGTTGATCACCGATACGCCGGAGCATGTGGCGGCGGCGATAGAGGCCGTGGCAGAGGCCATCGCCGGACAGGTGCCGGGTGTCATAGGCCTGCACCTCGAAGGGCCGCACCTGTCGCTGGCGCGCAAGGGGGCGCATGATCCCGCCTTGATCCGCGAGATGACCGACGCGGACGAGGCGCAACTGATCGACGCCGCAGGGCGGCTGCCCAACCTGAAAGTGACCATTGCGCCGGAAAACGTTTCGCTGGACCGGGTGCAACGGCTGCTGGCGGCGGGGGTGATCCTGTCGCTGGGCCACACCGATTGCGACTATGAGACTGCGATGCGCTACTTTGCGGCGGGGGTGCGCTGTGCCACGCATCTGTTCAACGCCATGAGCGGATTGGGCAATCGTGCGCCGGGCATGGTCGGGGCCGTACTGGATGCGCCACAGGTGAGCGCGGGGCTGATCGCCGATGGCATCCATGTCCATCCGGCAGCCATGCGGCTGGCCCTGGCCGCGCCGAAGCAGGGCGCGCTGTTCCTCGTCACCGACGCCATGTCCACGGTCGGGTCGGAAATCACCGAGTTCATGCTGAACGGCAGGCGCGTCCTGCGGCGCGACGGGCGGCTGACGCTGGAGGACGGAACGCTGGCCGGGGCGGATCTGGACATGCCGCAGGCCTTGCGGGTGATGCAGGATGCGGGTGTCGCCCGCGCCCGGGCGCTGGCCATGGCGACACGCTACCCCGCGCGGATGTTGCGGCAGGACTTCGGGCTGGGGCGGTGGACCATCGGGCAGCCGCTCAGCGCGATCCGTCTGGATGCCTCCGGGCGCTTTGCCGGGGCGCTGGAGGTTTGAGCAGCGGTGGCCGGACCCTTTGCCAGGGTCCGGCGCGATTTGTTTTGCGGAAATCTGGCTTGTCCGTCAGGCAGAGAAGAGGCCCGCATAATCGCTGCGCAGGATGTTCTTCTGCACCTTGCCCATGGTGTTGCGGGGCAGTTCCGGCAGAGTGATGATGCGGCGCGGGTGCTTGAACCTTGCGAGGCTGTCGGTGCAGGCGGCCATCAGCGCGTCCTCGTCAGGCTGCGCGCCCTTTTCCGGCACGATGACGGCCACGACGGTTTCGCCGAAATCCGGATGCGGCACGCCGATCACGGCGCTTTCCAAGACGCCCGGCTGGTCGTCCAGCACCAGTTCGATTTCCTTGGGATAGATGTTGTAACCGCCCGAGATGATGAGGTCCTTGTTGCGCCCGACGATGGTGACGTAGCCGTCGGCGTCCTGCGTCCCCAGATCGCCGGTGATGAAGAACCCGTCTTCGCGCAGTTCGGCGGCGGTCTTTTCCGGCATCTGCCAGTAGCCTTTGAACACGTTCGGGCCGCGCACTTCGATCTGGCCCACCTCGCCCTGCGGCACCTCGGCGCCGGTGTCGGGGTTTGTGATCTTCAGCTCCACCCCCGGCAGCGGGAAGCCCACGGTGCCCGCGCGGCGTTCGCCGTCATAGGGGTTCGAGGTGTTCATGTTGGTTTCGGTCATGCCGTAACGTTCGAGGATGCGGTGGCCGGTGCGCTCCTCGAACCGCACATGCGTTTCCGCCAAGAGCGGCGCGGAGCCGGAGATGAACAGCCGCATGTCCTGCGTCAGAGCCTTGTCGAAGCGCGGATCGTCCAAGAGGCGCGTGTAGAAGGTGGGCACGCCCATCATCGAGGTCGCCTGAGGCAGGCGCGCAATCATCTGGTCCTGATCGAACTTCGGCAGGAAGATCATCGACCCGCCCGCCAGCAGCATGATGTTGGTGGCGACGAACAGGCCATGGGTGTGAAAGATCGGCAGCGCGTGCAGCAGCACGTCGTCCGAGGTGAAGCGCCAGTAGTCCACCAGCACCTCGGCATTGGACAAGAGGTTGCCCTGCGTCAGCATCGCGCCCTTGCTGCGGCCCGTGGTGCCGGAGGTATAGAGGAAGGCGGCGAGGTCGTCGGCGCTGCGGTCCACCGTGTCGAACTGTTCCGGCTGGCCGTTGGCGGCCTCGGTGAAGCTGCCGGTGCCGTCGCCCGCCAGCGTCATCAGTTGCGCGCCGAGGCCCTCGACCATGGGGCGCAGCTGGTCCGCCTTGGCCGGGTCGCCGATCACCAGTTTCGCGCCGGAGTTCTCGATGAAATAGCTCAGTTCATCGCGGGTATAGGCGGTGTTCAGCGGCAGAAACACGACGCCCGCCTGCACGCAGGCGGCGTAAAGCGCGAGCGCCTGCGGGGATTTCTCGACCTGCGCCGCCAGACGGTCACCCGGTCGCAGCCCGGCCCCGGTCAGCACATGCGCCATGCGCGCGGCCATGGCCAGAAAGGCCGCATGGATCAGCGTCTCGCCCGATGCAAGATGCAGGAACGGCGTGTCCTTGCCCGCGTGTTTACCAAACAGGCGATCGTACAGGGGATTCATCGGGCGGGCTCCTTGAGGGCAGTTTCGGCGGCGGTGGCGAGGGTGCGGACCTCGGATGAGGTCACCACCTCTTGCGCCGTGGCAAAGCGTTCGTGGTTCTGCGAGACGCGGGCGAGGTCATAGAGGTAATTCACCATGACGCCAAGGCTTTGCCGCGCGCCATTGGGCGAGGTATCGGCGCGGGCGTGCAGGGCGTGCACCCGCGCACCATTGCCAAGGTGAAAGCGCGCGACGGGGTCCAGCGGCAGACCGTCGGGGCGCTTTGCGCGGGTCAGGTAATAGGCGCCCAGCTGGCGCATCTGCAGATCGTTTTCCGGGTCGTGGGGGATGTCCTCCGCGCTCAGCCATTTCGCCAGACCGGGAATGGGCGAGAGGGTGACGAAGGTCTTCAGCGCGGGCAGTTGTTGCGAGAGGTCGGCGGCGACCTGTTTGATGAGCGAGTTGCCGAAGGAAATGCCCGCAAGGCCATCCTGACAGTTGGAGATGGAGTAGAAGACGGCGGTATCGGCGGCCTCCGCCCTGAGCGGCGCGCGGTCTTCGGCCAGCACGGTCTGGATCGACCCTGCAATGCCTTCGGTCAGGGCGACCTCGACGAAGATCAGTGGCTCGTCGGGCATGGCGGGGTGGAAGAAGGCGAAACAGCGCCGGTCGGCGGGTTTCAGGCGACGGCGCAGGTCGTCCCATGAATCGATGGCGTGCACCGCCTCGTAAGCGATGATCTTTTCAAGGATATGCGCCGGGGATTCCCAGCTGATCGGGCGCAGGACGAGGAACCCCCGGTTGAACCACGACGCGAACAGGTGGCGGAAATCGAGGTCTACCGCCATCAGCGCGTCATCGCCGCGCCCCAGCCGCAGCAGGTCCGCGCGCATGTTCACCAATAGCCGCGTCGCCCCCGGAACTTGGTTCAGGCGGCGGATCAACTCCTGACGCGGCGCCTCGGACGCGGCGAGGAAGGCGCGGTAGCTGGCCTTGCCCGGCGCGGTGGCATAGGCGTCGAGCGCCGCGCGCACCGCGTCCGGTGTCACGTCCAGATCGCTGGCGAGATGGTGAAAGAAGCCCAGCTTTTCCGCGTCCGTCCATCCGGCGTAACGGTCGAGGATCTGTCGGGCGATGGCCTGCCCCGTGACCTCGCCCGAGGCGCCGACCAGATCGCGCGTCAGGTCGGGCAGGGGGCGGTCGTCCCTTTGCGCCAGCCCGAACCTGTAGGTGCGTTCGAAGACGTTCGACAGAAGGTCTGCGAGAATGCTCATAGCGGGGCTCCCATCACGAGGTTCGGCAACCATGTTGCGATCCCCGGGAACAGGCACAAGAGCAGGATGGCCAGAACCATGCATCCGACGAAGGGCAGGGAGCCCGTGAGGATGGTCTTCAGTGAAATATCAGGCGCAATGCCGTTGATGACATAAAGGTTGAGTCCGACGGGCGGCGAGATCAGGCCGATTTCCATGTTGATGGTCAGCACCACCGCGAACCAGATCGGATCGAATCCGGCGGCTTCGATGATCGGCAGCAGGATCGGCGCGGCCATGAGGATCACCGCCACGGGCGGCAGAAAGAAGCCCGCGATCAGCAGGAAGACGTTGACCGCCAGCATAAGCACCCAGCGGTTGACCTCGAGCGTGCCGATCCATTCCGCGATGGCCTGCGTGATGAACAGCGAGGACAGCATGTAGGAGAACACCCCCGCCGCCGCGATGATGAAGAGGATCATCACCGATTCACGGGTGCTGTCGCGCAGGATCACCCACAGCCCCTTGGGCGACCAGAGCTTGTAGATCACCATGGCGATCACGACACAGAGCAGCGCGCCCACGGCGGCGGTCTCGGACGGCGTGGCGATGCCGCCGTACATGGCGTAAAGCACGCCGAGGATTATGAAGAGGAAGGGCAGGACGCGGGGCAGGATCTCGATCTTTTCCTTCCACGAGTAGCTGCGCGCGGTCAGCAAGGCGCGGTCCCCGCTGCGGGCGGTGGAATAGAGCGACCAAGCCATGAACAGGCCCATCAGCATCAGGCCGGGGATGACACCGGCTAGGAACAGGCGACCGATGGATTGCTCGGTCGCGATGCCATAGACGATCATGGTGACCGACGGCGGGATCAGAATGCCCAGCGTGCCGCCCGCCGCGATGGAGCCTGCGGCAACGCCATCCGGGTAGCCGCGCTTGCGCATTTCGGGGATGCCCATCTTGCCGATGGCGGCGCAGGTGGCGGGGCTGCTGCCGCTCATGGCGGCGAACAGGGCGCAGGCTCCGAGGTTGGAAATCACCAGCCCGCCCGGCACTCGGGTCAGCCAGCGTTCCAGCGCCTCGTAAAGGTCCGCCCCCGCCCGGGTGGAGGCAATCGACGCCCCCATGATGATGAACATCGGAATGGACAACAGGGCAAAGTTGTTCAGCTTGCCGAACAGGATTTCCGGCATCAGTTCCAGCGAGCGCATTCCGTCGAAGGCCATCAGGAACCCCGCCGAGACGATCAGCAGCCCGAGGCCAACGGACACGCCGGAGAACAGCACGATGATGGTGGCGAGGGCGACGAGGGCCCCAAGCAGCAGCGGATCCATTAGACAGTTTCCTTTTGCGCTACCGCGTCGCTACTTGAGCGCGAGGTATTCTCCAGTCCAAACGGTTTGTCCGCGCCGATCAGCACGGCGTAGAGGTCAGCCACCAGTTGCAGCAGGTACAGGGCAAAGCCCATCGGCAGCGCGAGGTAGGGAATCCACAGGCGCACCGCCCAGACGGTTTCCGACTTCCACCCGCGCTTCCAGGCGAAATGCCAGAAGTCCCAAGCGTAGAAGGTCATCAGGGCCACCACGGCGATGGAGAGGCACAGCACCAGCACGGCAGCGATCTTGCGGTGTGCCGGCTTCAGCCACAAAGGCACCAGGTCGACGTTCACGTGCCCGCGCAGACGCTGCACGTAGGGCAGGCCGATCAGCGTTGCGGCGACGACGAGGTAGATCACCAGCTCGGTCTGCCACACGGTCGACTGCCGCAGCACGAACCGGACAAAGATCATCTGGCAGGTGACGCCCACCGCCACCACGATCATCGCCGCCGAGACCCAGCCCGCCAGCGTCGAAATACCTGCCACGAGGCGCAGGAAGGGGTTGCCTCCGGTCCGCGCTGCCGCGGCCGAACTTTGGCCCGCCATGGGTCCACTCCTGTAGTGTTGGAAATCTTGGGGGTGGGAGGGGCAGGGCGCCCCTCCCGGTCAGGTCACTCGACCGAGAACGCCATGTCCAGCAGCTTCTGGCCGTCCGGCAGTTCCTCGACAAAGGCTTTGTACGAGGTCTCTTCGGCCAGCTTGCGCCAGGCTTCGAAATTCTCGGCGGTCATCTCCGCGATCTCGACGCCGTTGTCGGCAAAGACCTTGGCGGACTCGGCGTCCTCCTTCTTGGCCTCTTCGAGGTAGAAGGCCTGCGCCTTCTCGGCGGCGGCGGTCAGGGCGGCCTGCTGTTCGGGCGTCAACCCTTCGAAGGTGGACTTGTTCATGATCAGCGGCTGATACATGAACCACAGCGCGTATTCGCCCGCCGGGGTGTAGCACTTCGACTGCTCGTAGATCCGGTAGGACACGAAGGAAGACGAGGACGTGTTCACCGCGTCCAGGACGCCGGTCTGCATGGCGTTGTAGATCTCGGACGAGGCCATGGACGCGATGGACGCGCCAGCGCCCGCCAGCATCTGCTCGAACGCCTTGCCTGCGGCGCGGGTCTGCTTGCCCTGCATGTCCTCGGGCTTGGTGATGCAGCCGTCCTTGCCCGCGAAACCGCCAGCGAGGTAGCCGTGCACCAGGACCATGACGTCATCTTCGGCCATGATCTTCTCGATCTCGCCCATGAAGGGGCTTTCGTTCATGCGCGCGGCGTGGTCGTGGTTCTTCACTAGCCCCGGCATCAGGGTCAGGTTGTAGGCGGGCTGCTGGCCACCGGCGTAGGACAGCGGCAGGACGGTCATGTCCAGCTGGCCACGGCTGAGCGGCGTGTATTGCTCGCGCGCCTTGAACAGCGACTGCGAGGGGAAGATCTTGATATCGAGATCGACGCCAGCCGCCGCGACATCGTCGGCCACCATCTGTGCAACCTTGTGGCGGACGTCGCTGGTGGACCACTGGTGCGACAGGCGCAATTCGGTCGCGGAAACGGCAGATGCGCACAGCGCAAGGGCTGCCACGCTGGCAGTCAGAAAGTGTTTCATGAATTTCCTCCCATGTGCCGGGTCTTCCCGGTCTGGGGGAAGGCTGGCATCCTGCGTCCACCCTGTCAATCCTTGTATACAAGAAATGCCCGATTGCGTTCACAGATTGACCGTGCAAGATTCCGGAACATGGAACGCAAACGCTCGGACATCATCGCGGACGAACTGGAGGGGCTGATCTTCGACGGCACCTTTGCCGATGGCGCCCGGCTGGACGAGGTGCAGCTGGCAGAGCGGTTCGGCGTGTCGCGGACCCCGGTACGCGAGGCGCTGGCGCGGCTGGCGAATTCCGGCCTGGTGGAGCAATTGCCGCGTCGCGGTGTCTTTGTCCGCCAGCCCGGCCCGGTGGAACTGCTCGAGATGTTCGAGGTCATGGCCGAGCTGGAGGCCTCCTGCGCCCGGCTGGCGGCTTCGCGAATCTCGGTGACGGCGCTGGGGCGGCTGGAGGCGATCAACGCCGAATGTGTCGAGGCGGTTCAGGCCGAGGATCACGGCACCTACTACCGCGCCAACGAACGGTTTCACGCGCTGATCTACGCGCAGGCGGGGAATGGTTTCCTGGAACAGGAGGCGCTGCGCCTGCAGCGCCGCCTGCAACCCTTCCGGCGCACGCAACTTCGCGCGCGCGGGCGGCTGCGGCAGTCTCTGGCGGAGCACGAGGCTGTTTTGATGGCGCTGACGGACGGCGACGGTCCCCGCGCCGCCGAGGTCATGCGCGCCCATATCGCCGTGCAGGGGGAGAAGTTTCACCACCTCTTGGCGTCCCTGAAACCCGCCGCCGAGTAGCCTCTAGAGACGGTCGCCAAACGCCTCCAGCAGCCGGTGTTTCAGGATCTTGCCGGTCGCCGCAGCGGGCAGCGCGTCGACGATCAGGATGTGATTGGGCCGCTTGTAGCCGGTCAGCCGCTCGGCGGCAAAGGCGGCGAGGTCTTCGGGCGTCGTCCCCGGCGTGCGCAGCTGGACAAAGGCCAGAACCTGCTCGTCGCCCGCGTGTTGCCGCCCGATCACGGCGGATTGCACCACGTCCGGGTGGTCGTTTAGCGCCGCCTCGACCTCCGGCGGGTAGACGTTGAAGCCGCCCCGGATGATGAGTTCCTTCGCCCGTCCGACGATGTGCAGCCGCCCCTGGTCGTCGATCTGGCCAAGGTCGCCGGTCCTGAGCCAGCCGTCCTGCACCGTCTGCGCGGTGGCCTCGGGGTTGCGGAAATAGCCCTTCATCACGTGCGGGCCCTTGGTCAGGACCTCGCCGACGGTGGGGTCTTCTCCGGCGGCATCGAGCCTGATTTCCACGCCGGGAAGCGGTGGCCCGACGGAGGTATCCGGGTCGCCAATCGCGTTGCGGGTGCCGCTGACGCCTGCCGTGCTTTCGGTCATGCCATAGCCGTTCTGCAGCGGGATGCCGTAGAAGGCCTCGGCCTTGCGCTTCCACGCCGGGTCGAGCGGCGCGGCGCCCGAGGACACGTAGCGAAGTTTCGCGTTTTCCAGCCTTGTCAGACCCTGCTTTTCGGCCTCGGCCATCAGCAGCGCGTGCATCTGCGGCACGGCGGGCATGACGGTCGCGCCCTCCTGCAAGGCGCGCAGCAGCCGCGCCGGGTCGAAGCGCGTCGCCAGTTCCACCATCGCCCCCGCGTTGGCCGAGGCCATCATCATCGACGCCACGCCAAAGACATGCGTCAGCGGCAGCGCGCCGTAGACGTGGTCCCGCGCCGTGAGGTCGCGCAGCCAGCACGAGGCCCTGGCGGCGAACAGCAGGTTGTCATGGGTCAGCATGACGCCCTTGGGATCACCCGTGGTTCCGGTGGTATAGAGAAGGATCGCGACCTCGGGGTCGGGTTCGGGGTCGCTGTGGCCCGGGGCCATATGCAGCGCGCCGAAACCGGTTTTGACCGGGGTCGCGTCGCCGGCATGAGTCGCGGCCTCCTTCGAGACATGCGAGCTATAGAGGGTCAGCGCGGGTCTGGCATGGGCGGTGATCTTGGCGATCTCCGCCGCCGACATCCGCGCGTTGATCGGCACGGCCCAAGCCCCAAGGCGCGAGGCCCCGTAGATCAGCACCGGCAGGGCGAGGCAGTTCTCGCCCACCACCAGCACGCGGTCGCCGGGTTTGACGCCTTGCAGGGCCAGCAACTGCGCGGCCTCCTCGGTCAGGGCGTCGTATTGCGCCCAACTGTAGACCTGCCCGTCGCAATCCTTGATCGCGGGCGCGTCGGGTTTTTCGACCCTGTTGCGCTGCAACAGATGGTGAATCCGGGTGGGCGTCATGCGTCGCCGCCCCGGTCCAGCTTTGCCCGCTTGAACACCCCGGTGGCCGAGGCGATCAGTCGCCGGTCCTCGTCTAGAAGCTCGGCGGCGAGGAACAAGAGCGACCTGCCACCCCCCGTGACGCGCCCCGTTGCGGTCAGCCGCTGCCCCGCCCGCGCGGCGGCGACGAATTGCGTCGTCATGGACACCGTCAGGAAGGGCGTGCGCCCGGTCGCATCCACGGTCAGCGAGGACGTCGCCCCCATGGCATTGTCCAGAAGCGTCGCGGCGATCCCGCCATGCAGCACGTCGTGGCGGTTTGTGTGTGCTTCGGTCACATCGAGGATGCAGCGCGCGCCGCCGTCCGCATGCCCGATCTCGATCAGGTAGCCCAAGGTCCGCTGGGTGCCGGTTTCCGCCGAAATAGTCCCGATCATGATGCCAGCCGAATGAAGCGTTCTAGGTGATAATCGGTGTCGCCAAAGCGGTGGTCGACCATGGTCAGCCGCTTGGCGAAATGCCCCAGCGCGTATTCCATCGTCATGCCGATGCCGCCGTGCATCTGGATCGCCTCTTCGACAACCAGCCGCGCGGTGCGCCCGATCAGGTTCTTTGCCGCGCTCACATGCAAGTCACGGTCGGGGCCTTCGAGGTTGCCGCACAGGTTGATGACCGCCGAGCGCGCCTGCTCGATCTCGATCAGCACGTCGGCCATGCGGTGCTGCAACGCCTGGAACTTGCCAATCGGCTGGCCGAACTGGCGGCGCTGGCGCAGGTAGTCGACGGTCAGGGTCTTGATGGTCTCCATCATCCCGAGCGCCTCGGCACAGAGCGCGGCGGTGGCGCGGGCATGGGCGATTTGCAGCGCGTCAAAGGCGGTCCCGGCCTCGCCGATCAGGGCGCTTTCAGGCAGGATAGTGTCGATTGTTACCTCGGCGGCACGCGCGCCTCCCTGCAAGGGATAGTCGCGCAGGGTGACGTCGTCGGGCTGCACGAGGAACAGGGAAATCCCTTCCTCGGCGTCCACCGCGCCAGAGGTCCGGGCGCTCAGGATCAGTGCCTCGGCGGCAGGAGCGTGATGCACCACGGCCTTGGTTCCGGTGATGCGCCAGCCCTCGGCCACGCGCTCGGCCCGCGTTTCGACCCGGTTCAGGTCGTAGCGCGCGGTCGGCTCGCCATGGGCGACGGCGACGATCTGCCCGCCGATCAGCCCCTCGGCCTCGGCCCCCAACGCGCCCGCCAGCACGGTTTCCACCAGCGGCACGGGCAGGCCTGCGCGGCCCAGTTCCTCGAACACCACCATGAGGTCAAAGCCGTGGCCGCCGAAACCGCCCTGATCCTCGGTGAACATGGCGCCGGGCAGGCCAATCTCTGTCAGTTGCGCCCACAGATCGGGATCGATCCCGGTATCTGTCTCGGTCGTCAAAGCAATGGTTTCAGGCGTAACAGTCTCTGCCAGGAAGCGGCGCAGGCTGTCCTGCAACATCTGGCGCTCTTCGGTCAGTCGGAAATCCATTGTCAAAGCTCCAGGATCGCTTTGGAAATGATCTGGCGCTGCACCTCGTTGGAGCCGCCGTAGATCGAAAGCTTGCGGTTGTTGAAATAGGCCTGTGTCGCGGGCAGGGCGTAGTCAGGTCCAGCGGGTTCGACGTTGGCGCCCTCGTCCAGCGACTCCGACACGAAGGGCTGCGCGTAGGGACCGACCGCCTGCCGCGCCAGCGCGTTGATCTGCTGGCGGATCACGGTTCCCTTGACCTTCAGCATCGAGGATTCTGCGCCGGGGGCCTGCCCCGCAGCGGCGGCAGCAAGGGTGCGCAGGTTCGTCGTGGCCATGGCCATCAGGTCGATTTCCACTTGGGCGACCTTGGCGGCAAAGAAGGGATTGGACAGCAGCGGCGCGCCATTGTGGCTCTGTTCCTGCGCAATCCGCTTGAGCGAGGCCAGCCCGGCGCGGGCGAAACCGACGCCCGCGATGTTGGTCCGCTCATGCGTCAGCAGGTATTTCGCGTAGGTCCAGCCCTTGTTCTCCTCTCCCACGAGGTTTTCCACCGGCACGCGGACATCGCTGAACCAGACCTCGTTCACCTCGGGTTCGCCGTCGATCAGGACGATCGGGCGGACTTCGACGCCGGGGGTCTTCATGTCGATCAGGAGGAAGGAAATGCCTTCCTGCTTCTTGCCTTCCTTGGACGTCCGCACGAGGCAGAAGATCCAGTCGGCGTGCTGGCCCAGCGTGGTCCAGGTCTTTTGCCCGTTGACCACGTAATGATCGCCGTCGCGCACCGCCGTAGTCTGGACGTTGGCCAGATCTGACCCGGCACCCGGTTCGGAATAGCCCTGGCACCACCAGTCGTCGCCATTGAGAATCCGGGGAAGATAGTGACGCTTTTGCGCCTCCGAGCCGAATTTCATCAGTACCGGTCCCAGCATGGCGATGCCAAAAGGCACGATGCGCGGGGCGTGGGCGGCGGTGGTTTCTTCTTCGAAGATATGACGCTGCACGGCGTCCCAGCCGGTGCCGCCATGTTCAGCGGGCCATGTCACGCCCAGCCAGCCGCGGGCGTTGAGGATGGCGTGCCAGTCCTCGTAGTCCTGCTTGGTCAGGCGCAGGCCCTTGCACACCTTGTCGGACAGGCGCGTCGGCAGGTTCTCGGCCAGGAAGGCGCGGACTTCGGCGCGGAACGCCTGCTGTTCGGGGGTAAAGGTCAGGTCCATGGGATGCCTTCCTTTCAGTTCAGATCGGAAAAGCTGCGGCCCTCGGCCACAAGCTGTTGCAGGAGGGGGGCGGGCTGCCAGAAATACCGGTCTGTTTCGGCCCAACTCTGGATATCCGCCAGCAGCGCGGGCAGGCCGACGCTATCGGCCCAATGCAGCGGCCCACCGCGCCAGCGCGGGAAACCGTAGCCGTAGAGCAGCGTCACATCCACGTCGAGCGGGCGGGCCGCGATGCCCTCGCCCACCACCTTGGCGGCCTCGTGCACCATGGCGGCCATGTAGAAGCGCTGGATGTCTTCGGGGGTAAACGTCCGCTGCGGGCGGTCGCCGCGCGCGGCGTCGATCATCGGCAGGATGGCCTCGTTCGGGGTGCCCTTGCGGTCGGCGTAGGTGTAGTAGCCGCGCCCGGTCTTCTGGCCCAGCCAGCCCTCGTGGTACATCTCGTCAGCCCATGTCGGCACCACGTCACGCGGGTCGCGGGTGGCGGCCTTGCGCTGACGGGTCATGTAGCCGATGTCGAGACCCGCGAGATCGCCCATCTCGAACGGCCCCATGGGCAGGCCGAAAGCCTTGATGGCGGCGTCGATTTCCCACGGGGAGGCACCGTCGAGGATCATCCGGTCCGCCGCGCCCCTGTAGGTCGCCAGGATGCGGTTGCCGATGAAGCCGTCGCAGACACCGGCCTTCACGGCGGTCTTCTTCAGCCGCTTTGCCAGCGCAAAGGCGGTGGCGGTCACATCGGGCGCGGTGGTGTCGGGCACGACGACCTCGAGCAGCTTCATCACATGCGCCGGAGAGAAGAAGTGCAGCCCGATCACGTCCGAGGGGCGCGAGGTCGCGGCGGCGATCTCGGTCACGTCCAGGTAGGAGGTGTTGGTCGCAAGGATCGCGCCGGGTTTCATCACCGCGTCCAGCCGGGCAAAGACGTCCTTTTTCACGCCCATGTCCTCGAACACCGCTTCTATGGCGAGGTCCACGGGGCCAAGTTCGGCATAGTTGGTGACTGTTTTCAGCCGCGCCAGCACCGGGGCGGCGTCGGCCAGCTTGCCGCGTTTCACTGCCGCTGAAAGGTAGCCCGCGATGGTCGCGCGCGCCTTGTCGGCGCTGGCCTCGTCGCGTTCCACCAACGTCACGGGCAGGCCCGCCAGCAGACAGGCGGTGGCAATGCCTGCGCCCATGGTGCCGCCGCCGATGACGCCGACGCTGTCCACCGCGCGCGGTGCGATGCCGTCGAGTTCCGGCAGCTTCGACACCTTGCGGTCGTTGAAGAACGCGTGGATCATCCCCGCCCGCTGCGGCGTCTCCATGAGCGAGAAGAACAGGCGGCGCTCTTCCTTCACGCCTGCGTCGTAGTCCAGTTTCGTCGCCACCTCGATGGCGTCGATGGCCACGAGCGGCGCGACCTCGCCCCGGGCCTTTTTCGTCCAGAGGGCGCGGGCCGCGTCAAACGCCTCGGCATCATAGGCGGGGCAGGGCAGGGCGCCGGTCTGGCGCGGGCCAGCGCCATCGGCCAGCAGGTCCTGCGCGAACCGCAGCCCCTCGGCGCGCACATCGCCTGTCGCCACTCGGTCCACCAGACCGATCTTCAGCGCCTGTTCCGCAGAAACAGAGCCGCCTGCGGGCATCATGTCCAGCGCCGGGCCAACCCCGGTCAGACGTGGCATCCGCTGCGAGCCACCCGCGCCGGGGATCAGGCCCAGGTGCACCTCGGGGAAGCCAAGCCGCGCGCCCTGCATCGCCAGACGGTAATGCGCCCCCAGCGCCACCTCGCAGCCGCCCCCCAGCGCGGGGCCGTGGATCGCCGCGACCACGGGTTTCGGGCAGCGTTCGATATGGGTGCAGACGTCGGGCAGGTGCGGCTCCAGCGGGGTCTTGCCGAACTCGGAAATATCCGCGCCGCCAAGGAAGAGCTTGCCCTCGCCGAGGATCACGGCAATCCGCGCATCGTCGTCGGCAAAGCGGTCCACCGCCTGCCACAGCCCCTGTCGCACGGCGTGACCCAAGGCGTTCACCGGCGGGTTGTCGATGAGGATGAGGGCCACGTCGCCCTCGCGTTCGTATCTGACGGCGTCTGTCATGATCGTCCTTTCACGTCCGCATCGTGATCGAGGCAGGCTGCCCCATGATGCGTTCCAGTTCCTTCACCGCGTCGTTCAGCCGTGGCCCCACTTCGGTCTCCAGCCGCTCCAGCGACAGGTCCTGCGGCATGGCCCCGCAGGTGAAGACCACGGGTTCCGCCAGATCGCGGGCAAAGAAGGGTTTCGAGGCCGCGTGGATGTTGGCGGCGAAATATTCGTCGGGCGGGGTGATGGAATAGCCCCGGGTGATGAGTTGGGCATAGGCTGCCTTGCGGGCGGCGTTGGCGTTCTCGGCGGTCAGGCCGCGGTCGCCATCGGCCTTCTGAACCGTCTCGGCAAAGATCTCGTCGGGCATGGCGGCCAGAATGGCGTGCCCTGAAGACGTTCCGATGAAGGGCAGGCGGTGCCCGGCCTCCAACCAAAGCGAAGAGACCCCGCGCGGCCGCCACGTCCGAACGATCAGCATCCGGGCGTCATCGCGCACCAGCAGCAGCGACAGCGTGCCGGTCTCGTCCGCCAGCCGCTGCATGATGGGGGCCGACAGGTCGACGAAGGAGATCGACGCCTGTGCCACGTTCCCCAGCGCCAGCAGCGCCGGGCCGGGGCGGTAGCGGTCGTGCCGCCGCGCATGGGTCAGGTAACCAAGCGAGCGCAGGGTAAAGGTCAGCCGCGACACGGTGCTTTTCGGCAGGCCGGTGCGCTCGGCGATCTCGGCATTGCCCAGACCGTCGTCGGACGCGCGAAAGGCGCGCAGCACCATCAGCCCACGGGCCAGCGTGGTGGCAAAACGGCGGTCGGTCATGTCGGGGTTGGTCATCGGCGGGCCTTACATCGCGTTCGGGATCAGCAGCGACAGTATCGGGAAGGCCATGAGCAGCGCCAGCACGATCACATCCACCGCCAGGAACCGCGTGATACCGGAGAAGATGCGCGAGATCGGCACCTCGCGCCCCACGACCGATCCGATGACGAATACGTTCAGGCCCACGGGCGGGGTGATGAGGCCGATTTCCAGCAGCTTGATGACGACGACGCCGAACCAGATGAGGTCGAGACCGTAGCCTTCGACCAGCGGCACCAACAGCGGCAGGGTCAGGACCATGATCCCGATGGGGTCGAGGAACATGCCCAGCAGCAGGTAGATGACGGCGATGGCGATCATCAGCGTGATGACGTCCGGTTCCGCCGCCTGCACCGCGCCGACGATGTCGCCCGCCACGCCGGTCAGGGCGATGAAGGCCACGAAAATCTTCGCGCTCGCCGCGATGATGAAGATCGAGGTGGTCTGGATCATGGTTTCCCGCAGCGCCTCGATCACCGAGGCGATGGTCAGGCGGCGTTGCGCAAAGCCGATCAGCAGCGTGACCGAGACGCTGACGGCCGCCGCTTCGGTCGCGGTGAAGATGCCGCCGTAGATGCCGCCTACGATAATGACGAACAGCGCCGCAGCGGGCCATGCGTCGCGCGCCGCGTTCACGCGGTCGCGGGTCGAGATGACCGCATCCGAGGTCGGTGCGGCGGACGGGTCATGCCGCACCCAGAGCCAGATCACCAGAAGGAAGCCCATGAGCGAGATCAGACCCGGCAGGACCCCCGCGAGGAAGAGGGCAGAAATCGAGGTCTCGGTGAAGATGCCGTAGATGATGAACAGGACCGAGGGCGGGATGAGCGAGCCGAGCGTGCCGCCTGCCGCCACCGACGCGGTGGCGAGGCGCTTGTCATAGCCCATGCGCAGCATCTCGGGCGCGCAGATGCGGCCCATGGTGGACGCGCAGGCGATGCTCGACCCCGTGATGGCGGAAAATCCGCCACAGCCCACGACCGAGGCCATGGCAACGCCACCCGGTATCGCCGCCAGCCAGACGCGGGCCGCGTGGTAGATGCGGGTCGTGATCTCGGCTCGGTAGGCGATGTGCCCCAAGGCGACGAACAGCGGGATCATCGACAGGTCGTAACTGTGGATCAGGTCGAAGGAGTTCGAGAACACCAGCGAGGTGGTGGGCCGCACCGCCCGGTCCGGGTTGAAGGCCCCGGTGCGGAAGGCGAACATGACAAAGGTGCCCACCGTGGCGACGCCCGCCAGCGCAAAGGCAATCGGGACACGCGCGCCCAACAGGACGATCAGTGCGGCAAAGGCGCAAAGGCCCACAACAGTCCCGTCCATCACGCAGCCCCGTCCGTATTGGTCAAAGGCAGCCCGGCACGCATCCGGCGCAGGTCGCCCACGACCATCACCGCCAGCCGCAGCCAGCAGACCACCATCCCGCCAAGAAAGATCACCCGTCCGGGCCATTTCGGCAGGTGCAGCTCGCCAAAGAAGAACGAGCCTTTTTCGATGGCCCCCAAGGCCTCGTGCCAGCCCGCCCAGATCATCGGGGCCAGCGCCAGCAGCCCAAAGACAGAGCCGAAGACGATCAGCCCGTCCGACACCCGCGCGGGCAGGCGGTCGGCGATGACCTCGACGGCGATATGGGCGCGGGCGGTGGTGGTGGCGGCCAGCGGCAGGATCACGGCGGCGACCATCAGCTCGGCCACCAGAACGGTGCTGTCCGGGATACCGCTGTTGAACAGCGCGCGCAGCAGCACGTTGGCGGTTATCAACGCGCCAAGCGCCAGTACGGCGGCAATGGAAAGGTCGACGAGCAGACGCTCGATCCGGCGCAACATGGGTTTGCCTTCGGTCTGAGGAAAGGAAGGCCGGGACGTGTCAGCCCCGGCCAATGGGGTTTAGCGCGTCCAGGGATAGCCCTTCTCGTCGCGCTCGGCGGTGTACTGCGCCAGAAGGCCCTTGTACTCCTCCAGCAGCGCCGCGCCGTCGAGGCCCGCGCCATTGGCACGCTCGACCCATGCGTCGACGTAAGTCGCACCGCCTTCGACCAGCTTGGCGCGGTCCTCGTCGGGCAGGGTGATGATCTCGACGCCCGCCGCCTTCATGGTCTCGACCGCCTTGTCGTTGTCGGCGTTGATGAGGCGACCCAGTTCGTCCGCCATGCCTTCACCTGCCTGCAACAGCGCCTGCTGGTTCTCGGGTGTCAGCGCATCAAAGGCGTCCTTGTTCATCAGGATGCCGAGCGCGCCGACCTGCCCCCAGTTCAGCAGGGTGTAGCTGTCGATCACCTCGTGCTGCTTCAGCGCGGCGGTGGCGTAGCTGTAGCCCTGCGAGCAATCCAGCAGGCCGGAATCGAGACCCTGGTAGGCGTCATAGACCGACATCGGCACCATGTTCGCGCCGAGGTCCTTGAAGGTATCGCCATAGGCGCCCACGCCGCGCACTTTCTTGCCCGCGATATCCGCAACCGAGCGGATCGCGCCACCCTTGCAGCCGATATGCACCGCCGAAGTGGTGAAGGTGCCGATATAGACGAGGTTCATGTCGGCGAGCGCCGCCTGAATGGACTCGTTCGAGCGCATCAGGGCATCGGTCGCCTTCATGCCCACCCATGCGTCGTCGTTCTGGAGCGGCAGGTCCGCGATGCCATAGGCGACCATCTCCTGCGGGAAGTAGACGCTGATGATCGTGCCAAGGTCGGCCACGCCATCCGCCACACCGGACAGGGCCGCGCCCGCCTTGAACAGGGCGCCGCCCCACTGGATGTCGAATTGCAGATCGCCGCCCGACAAGTCGGTGGCCTTCTCGGCGAACCAGTTCATCGCCTCGGCGCGCGCGCCGCGGTTCGGACCGGCCTCGCCAAGGATCAGAGTCGTTTCAGCCTGCGCAAAAGATGCCGACAGCATCAGCGCGCCAAAGGTGGCGGCCTTGAAGAGTTTCATTGATTTTCCTCCCTTAGTTCCACTATGCGGAATTCTATTCCGCAATGCTCACACAAAGCACCTGACTCGCGCAACCCCCCTTTTCGCAACACGCCGATTTCAGCGGCCACGGGCTCAAACGCGCGCTGGCGTTTCACGGGGCGCGGTGGCACACAAACCGGGGGAAAAGGGGAGGACCGCCATGACCGAATTCATCATCCTAGCGCTGGGGCTGGCCGTGGCCGGGGTCATCTCGGGGTTTCTGGCCGGGCTATTTGGCATCGGTGGCGGCGCGATTCTCGTGCCGGTGCTCATCACAGCCTTCCCGATCCTTGGCGTCGCGCCCGAGATTGTCGCCCACATGGCCGTCGGCACCTCGCTGGCGATCATCCTGCCGACCGCCTTTCGCAGCTACAAGGCGCACCGGGCCAAGGGCGCGGGCAATGCCGAACTGCTGAAACGCTGGCGTCTGTGGGTGCCGCTGGGCGTGGTCGTGGCCTCGCTGATCGTGCGCTATGTCTCGGGCGACGTGCTGCGCGGGGTGTTTGCCGTGGTGGCCTTGGTGATCGCGCTCAAGATGCTGTTCAACAAGGCGCATTGGAAGGTGGCGGACGACCTGCCCTCGGCCCCGGTGACCAATGGCGTGGGGTTCGGGATCGGTTTCCTGTCGACCTTCATGGGCATTGGCGGCGGCAACCTGAACAACCTGTTCATGACCTCGTTTGGCCAGTCGATCCACCAGGCGGTGGCGACCTCGGCGGGACTGGGCATCCTGATCGCGGTCCCGGCGACCTTTGGCTACATCTACGCGGGCTGGGGCCATCCGGCGCTGCCGTGGCTGTCGCTGGGTTACGTGAACCTGCTGGCGGCGGCGCTGGTCATTCCGTTTTCCATGCTGGCCGCGCCGATGGGGGCGAAATTCGCCCACTCCATGCCGCCGCGCAAACTCGAAATCGCCTTCGGCCTGTTCCTGCTGGTGGTCATTGCCCGCATGGCCTGGGACGTGATCGCTTAAGGCTTCCGCGCCTTCTTCTTCACCGTCTGGCGCAACCCGCCGCCGATCAGCACCGCGATGTCCGTCGCCACGGCGAGGATATTCGCGCGCGGCGGGATCGCCACGTAGATCGGCCGCCAGTCCGGGTCGAACTTGTCCTTGAAGGCGCGCAGCCCTTCGAAGTTGTAGAACTGCCGCCCGTGCTTGTAGACGAAGGCCCCCATGCGCGCGGTCAGACGCGCGCCGCGCCGTGCCTCCAACCCCGACAAGGGCGCGTTGCCCAGCGAGAACTCGGCATAGCCTTCGGCGGCGTAGTGCAGCAGCAGCTCGGTGAACAGGAATTCCATCAGCCCGGACGGAGCGTCGTCCACGTGGCGCATCAGGTCCAGCGAGGCCCCGGCCTTCTGATCGGTCTGCCAGAGGGTCGCGAAACCGACGATCCGATCCGCGTGCCGCACCACGGCGATGGGCGCGCGGGCGATCACCTCCGGGTCGAAGCGCCCGACCGAAAAGCCCTTTTCCCCGCCCGACTTCGACACGAGCCATGCGTCCGAGATCGGGCGCAACTGCTCCACCACCTCGCGCGCGACGGGCGCTTGCAGGACCTCGAACCGCAACCCGTCCCGCAGCGCGCGGTTGTGCGTCGTGCGCAGACGCTTGCGCGATGGCCCTTCGAGGCTGAAACCCTTCAAGGGCACCACCGCCTCCTCGCCCATCTTTATCAGGGCCAGACCCATGTCGATCCACAGCGGCACGTACTGCGTCGATACCGCGTAAAAGATCGGTCGCGCGTTGGCGGCATAGGCGGCGTCGTGGAAGGCCCAGGCCAGTTGCCGGATCTCTGCCGGGTCGCCAAAGGGTTCGTGCAGGGCGATCCAGCTGCGGTTCTGGATGCGGTACATCAGGGCGCTGCGCCCGCTGTCCGAGAACATCAGGCACTTGTCCCCGGTCAGGGCGATATGCGCCTCCGGGTCTGGTTGCGACATGACCAGCGCGCGGGCGCGCTCCAGCTCCTCCGGCGTGGCAAGGTCGTGGCGCATCCGTCCGGGCCGCAGGGCAAAGACCAGCAGCGAGACACTGAGCACCACGAACCCCAGAAGCGCCGCCCGCAGCGCCCGCGGTGCCGACTGGTCAGAGGCGAACTGCCACCACAGGTCATGCGCGTAGGGCGTGGCCTTCTGGGCAAAGAACAACACCGCCAGCATCGCGCCGCCCAGCCCAAGCATCAGCAGCGACCAGCGCAGGCTCAGGACATCACGGGTCAGCCGGGTGGTGCGAAAGAACTCTCGCCGCGTTGGCAGCAGGATCAGCAGCGCGGCGGCCAGCATCAGCGCGCGCTCGTAATCCAGCCCGTTGGCAAGGCTCGCCGCGATCCCGCCCGACAGCGCCAGAACCGCCAGCCACCACGCGCCCTGCACCCGGCGCAGCAGGCCATGGGCGATCACCAGCATCGACGCCCCCAGCGCACTGGTCAGCAGCGCGCCGCTTTCCAGCAGAGCAGGAGGCAGCAGCAGTTCGAGGTCCTCGGCAAGGTCCGAGGTCGGCGGGATCAGGCTCGACACCATCATGATGGCGCCCGAGGCAAAGACCATGGCCGCGATCGCCAGCGGCACCAGCGCCCCGATCGAGGTCAGCAGCCCCTGCAACACCGGTGGCAGGGCGCGCCCCGTCGCCAGCCGCATCTCGGTCACGGCGAGGATCACCAGCGCCACACCGAACGGCACGAGGTAATAGATCATGCGGAACAACAGCAGGCCAATGGCGGCCTGTTCTGTCGACACGGACGGGGGGAGGGCGGCGATGATGACGGTTTCAAAGACGCCCACACCGCCGGGTACATGGCTGACCACCCCCGCCATGATCCCGGCGGCAAAGACCGCAAGGAAGGTCAGGAACCCCAGGTCCGAAGGCGGCAGCAGCAGGTAAAGCGTCGTCGCCGCCAGCAGCAGGTCGATGCCGGTAAAGGCAAATTGCGCCGCCATGATCCCCGGTGTCGGCGGGCGCAGGGTGATGCCGCGCACGGTCAGCTCGGACTGTCTTGCGGCGATGGCAAACAGCAGCGCCAGCGCAACGGCGACGATGGCCAGTGACCCCCAGCGGATCGTCTCGGGCGGCATGGCCAGCAGGTGCCCCAGCGCGTGCGGATGAAACGCCAGCGCGCCGAACCCGATGATCGTCGCCCCGAACCCGAAGGCCGAGGCGCCAAAGGTCGCAATCGCCGCGATGTCATAGGCCGACAGCCCCAGCGCCGAATAGATCCGGTAGCGCACCGCGCCCCCGGTGATTGGCCCCGCGCCGATGGTGTTGCCAAAGGCATAGCCAAGGAAGGACCCCAGCGCCGTGACCGGAAAGGGCAGCGACTTGCCGATATAGCGCAGCGCCGACCAGTCGTAGCCGATCAGCGTGGCATAGCTGGCGGCGGTGGTCAGCAGCGCCAGCCCGATCACCGGCAAGGGCGTGGCCCGCGCCTGCGTCATCACGCTGCGCAGGTCCACCGGGGCCAGCAGGTGATACAGCGCCCATGTTCCTGCTGCGAACAGCGCGATGGTCACGAGGTATGGCGTCAGCGGTTTGACTCGCTGCCACAGCGTAGTGCCGGTGTCCTCCGACTCGTCCATGCGTGACTTCCCCACTGCGCCGGGCGCTTCAGGCGCGGCAAGAGTTCTCAACTGCATGTAGGGCACAGGAGACGGAAATGAAAACCATGGTCTTTGGTCGCAATGGCCTGACGTCAGGTATCCAGATGCTCCGAGGCGTCTTCGATCAGGTGCAGCACTTGCCCCGTGTCCTCCACCTCATGCGCCAGCAGCAACGCCAGCTTGGCAAGGAACAGCTCCCGACGCTCCGGTCCGACCGTGTCCAGCCTGCGCGCCAGTGCCTCGTAGACCGTTTCGACCTCGGAAGGTGTCATGCGATTTCTCCCCTCGCGCGGGCCAGTGCGGCGGTTGCGCAGTCGTGTGTCACGTCGCTCCAGCGCGCGGCAATGTGACCGTCCGGGCGGACAAGACAGGCGCCGCCCTCGTTCATACCCAGCGCCTGTGCCGCCTCGGACCCCGCGTCCAACCGCACTGTATCGACGTCCTTAAGGTCCACCGATGCGCCACAGCAAACCAGCGTGAACCCCGATCCCAGAAGGTCGGACAGGAAACCGCCTGCCACCCGTGCCTCGGGCAGCACCGCTCCCGGGACCGGCCCAACCGAGACCCCGGAACCGTCCGCCATGACAACCGGGCTGTCGGCGTAGGTATAGGGGGTCATCTGCCGCGGATTGGCCAGTTCCCCGGCCCACGGGTGGCTCAGCGACAGGCTTAGCGCCGCGTCGCGCATCAATTGCCAGCCCGCCGTGGGTGGCGTCATGAAACGCGCCGATTTCGAGGCATTGGCAAAGACGTCCAGCGTCGCGCCCCGCCGCTCGGGCGTGTAACTGTCCAGCAGGGCTTCGCCCGCCCTGCCCTGCATCACATACGCCAGTTTCCAGGCGATGTTCTCTGCATCCGCCAGCCCGTTGTTCAGTCCGCGCACGCCAAAGATCGGCACGATATGCGCGCTGTCCCCGATGAAGAAGATCCGCCCATCGCGGTAATCGTCCAGGGCAAGCGTGTTGGCGGAATAGATGCTCCACCATTCCAGCTCCCACGGGCCATCATGCCCGATGTCGCGCAACACCGCCGCGACCGAGGCGCGCACGGTCTCTTCCCGCATGGCCTCCTCAGCGTCCTCGTCGTCGCGCAACTGGTAGTCGATGCGCCAGATGTCGTCGGGCTGCTTGTGCACCAGAACGGTGCCGCTGCGCCGGCAATCGGGGTCAAAGAACGCCCGCCGGATGGTCGGGTAATCATGGGCCATCTGCACATCGGCGATGACGTAGCGGCCCTCGTAATTCTCGCCCTTCAGCCGCAAGCCACGCATCTTGCGCAGGGCGCTGCGCGCGCCGTCGGCGGCCAGCACCCAGTCGGCTTGCACCTCATAGGACCCATGTGGGTCCTCAACCGTCACCACGACTCCCTCCGGCACATCGCGCACCCCGGTCACGCGGCTTTGCCAGCGGGTCTCGATCAGCGGCTGTGCGCAGACGGCGTCCCACAGGAACTGTTCGATATACTGCTGCTGGATGTTGTACATCGGGCGGAATTTCTCGGACGCGCTGTCGGGCATCGTGAATTCGAGGATCTGCTCCCCGCGATAGAAACTGCGTCCCGTGGTCCACCCAAGCGCCTTGTCCAGGAACGGCCCCACCGCCCCGATGCGTTCGAGAATGTGGAACGAGGACCGTGACACGCAGATTGCCCGGCTGCCGTCATTGAACGTGTCCTTGGCATCCAGCAGGACCGAGCGCACGCCCTCTCGCGCCAGCCGCAGCGCGGCCACCATCCCCACCGGCCCCGCGCCGACGATCACCACCGGGGCGGGATCGGCCAGATGATCGCGGGCCTCGGGGGCGGCAAAGGTGGGATAGGTAAAATACAGCGACTCCGTCTCGCCGCGTCCCGCAGGTCTCATTTTCCAACCCTTCCGAAAAGATCAGCCGCGCAGGGTCTCGGGAATGTCCGACACCCGCCCGCCATTGCCCAGTTCGACCGCCGCCTGCCAGACCTCGCGCGCACGGAGGAAGGCGGTCTCCCGCGCCACGGGCTGCGTGCCGTCCAGCAGGGTGATCGCGCTGTCCCAGCCCCCGGCGGGCAGGTCACGCCATTCCACGTCGAGGTGCTTGGCCGAATGCTCGAACAGGTGGCGCAGGGCGCGGGCGGGCAGGGTCGCGGCCAAGGCCGCATCCGGACGCCACTCTGCCTCTTCTGCCGCCAAGGGGCCGTTCAACGCCGACAGGGCGATGGCCAGTTCGCGCGCCTGATAGCTGACATGCGCCACCAGATGCCGCCGTGACCAGCCCGCCCGCAGGCAGGGCGCGTCCAGATCGGCATCGCGCAACTCGTTCAGCTTGCGCGCGAAATAGGCCGTCCCGCGCCGCGCCAATAACAGCGCGTCATGCGGCGCGCTATCAGCATCGTAGCGCGCCCCCGCCCCTTGCCGCGCCCGCAACGCGGCGCGCGCGGCCTCCTCGCCAGAGGTCATCCCGCGACCTGCGTCCGCATGAAGTTCAGCCGCTCCATGATCGGCGCATCCGAGAAGCGGAACAGGTCGAACTGTGTCTCGGCCTGCAACGACCAGGACACCCAGGACGGCACCACGAACAGGTCGCCCTTCTCCAACGTCTTCACCTCGCCGTTCAGCACCACCGCGCCGGACCCCTCGAAGACCTGAAAGACCGAAGATCCCACTTCCTGCCGCGCGGGCGTTTGCGTGCCTGCCCGCAGGCGGTGGAACTCGCAGCGGATCGTCGGCATCACGTCGCCGCCGGTGGTCGGGTTCACGTAACGGATCGCCGCATGGCCCAGACCCACCGTCGCGGGGTTGCCCTCGTCCTCCAGCAGCAACTGCTGCGTCAGGGCGTTGTCGGTGAACTCCCACCGATAAGCGCCGATGGGCGAAGACACCGTATCCTGCAACTGCGACAGCGGACGCAGGCCCGGGTGGCACCACAACCGCTCGCCCTGCGAGTAGTTCGGCGTGGCATTGTCGGTCACGCGCTCCGCGCCGAACTCGAAGAACCCCACATCCATCTGCTGGCTGAAGGGAATGTCCAAGCCGTCGATCCACGCCATCGGCTCGGTCGCGACATTGTGGTGGCCGTGGAAATTCCAGCCCGGCGTCAGCAGCAGGTCGCCCCGCGACATGCGCACCGGGTCGCCGTTGACCACGGTCCAGACGCCCTCACCCTCGACGACAAAGCGAAAGGCGTTCTGCGAATGGCGATGCTCGGGCGCGTTCTCGCCCGGGCAGAGGTACTGGATCGCGCACCACAAGGTTGGCGAGACATAGGCCCGCCCGCCCAGCCCCGGATTCGCCAGACCAATCGCGCGCCGCTCGCCCCCACGCCCCACCGGGACAAGATCGCCGGACCGCTCCGCCAAAGGCAGAAGGTCCGACCATTTCCAGACATGCGGCACGGCCCTGGACTTCGGATGCACCGGCATCAGGTCGCCGGTCTGCGTCCAGAGCGGGTTCAGGTGTGCGTCCTCGAACCCCTTGTAAAGCGCACGCAGTTCCGGCGTGTCCTCGGGTTGCATCGCGTTGTCCATGGTGCTCCTCCCTATGGCGGTTCCGGCGGTGGTTCAGGCCTTCGGCCCGATGGTGGTGGTGCAGGTGCCCAGCCCCTCGACCTCGACGACACATACGTCGCCCACGGCCAGCGGCCCCACGCCCGCGGGCGTCCCGGTCATGATAAGGTCTCCCGGCATCAATTCCATCGAATGCGACAGGATCGAGATCATCTCCGGGATCGACCAGATCAGCTCGGCCAGATCGGCCTCCTGCTTCACCTCTCCATTCACCGTCAGCTTGATGAAGCCTTTCGACGGGTGACCCACCTTTGACACCGGATGCACCGGCGCAATTGGCGCGGACCGGTCAAAGCCCTTGCCCAGGTCCCACGGGCGACCCTGCTCGCGTGCCTTCAGCTGCAGATCCCGGCGCGTCAGGTCGTTGCCCACGGCATAGCCCCAGACGTGGTCCAGCGCATCCGCCTCGGCGATGTCCACGCCGCCCTTGCCAATCACCGCGACCAGTTCGGCCTCGTAGTGAAAGTTCTCGGTCTGCGGCGGGTACGGGATCGTCGCCCCATCCTCGACCACCGCATCGGCGGGTTTGAGAAAGAAGAAGGGCGGATCGCGGTCCGGGTCCTTGCCCATCTCGCGCGCATGGGCGGCATAGTTCCGCCCGATGCAAAAGATGCGCCGCACCGGAATCCGGTCCTCGCTGTCCACCACCGCAACCGTCGGCGTCACCACCGGTTCAAAGATCAATCCCATGTCCTGTTCCTTCCCGTATCAGCAGGCGCGCGCCCTGCTGCTTCTTCTTGGTGAAAATACTCAAACTTCGACGGCCTCAGCCCTCGATGCCGTTCGACCCGTAGAGCCAGTTCAGCTGGTTGTACCAATCCTGAGGGCTCATGCCCTTCATCACGTGATTGCGCACGGCGGCCTTGGCGTCGTCGGGATGATAGATGTACTCGCCGATCAGGCGCGAGTTCATCTGCACCCGCGCCGTCCGCACCCGCCGCATGTCCTGATAGGTCTGCAACAGCGTCTCGGTGTCGTCGATGGTCTCGATGCAATGCGACAGCGCCACCGCGTCCTCCATCGCCATGCAGGCACCTTGAGCGAAATACTGCAACATCGGATGCGCCGCATCGCCCAGCAGCGCCACGCGCCCGTCCACCCAGTTCGAAATCGGCTCGCGGTCGCACAGCACCCAGAGCTTCCAGTTGTCGCCGTGCTCGATGATCTGCCGCGCCTTCGGGTGAATGTGTTCAAAGCCCTGTGCCACTTCCTCCTTTGACACAGGGCGCCCCGCGATCGCCTCCTGAACATCGCGGTGGTAGGTCACCACAAGATTGTACACCTTGCCGCCCTTCAGCGGGTAATGCACGATGTGGCACTTCGGCCCGGCCCATAGCGTCGCCGCATTCCAGCGCAGGTCCTCGGGCATCTGCTCGGTGGGGATCACCGAGCGGTAGGTCGTGTGGCCCGAGATGCGCGGCTCTCCATCGCCCACCAGTTGCGCGCGGATGGCAGACCGCAGGCCCTCGGCCCCGATCAGGAAACGGCCCTTCAGCGGCTCCCGGTCCTTCAGCAGCAGCGTGGCCGACGACCCGTCCTGCTCGTACCCCGTCACCACGTGATTGGTGCGCAGCTCGATCAGCGGGCTGGCCTCGGCGTATTTCAGCAGCACGCCATGCAGGTCGGCGCGATGCACCACGGCATAAGGGTTGCCGTAGAAATCGCGGAACGGCTGGTCCAGAGGGATATGCGTGATGTCCTCGGCGGTCTGCGCATCCATCAGCCGCAGCGCGTCGATATAGACCGCAACCGAGCGCGCCTCGTCCCCCACGCCCAGATAGTCGAAACAGTGGAACGCATTCGGCCCGATCTGGATGCCCGCGCCGATCTCGCCCAGCTGCGGCGCCTGTTCGACCACGATCGAACGGTGCCCCTTCTGCGCCAGTCCGCAAGCGGCGGCGAGGCCGCCAATGCCGCCACCGGCGATGAGGATGGGAAGATCGGACATGGCAGTCTCCTCGCGTCACAGGGCCATTCAAGCCAACAGGGGAGGCTCACATGGGTCGACAGCAGCCCCGCTGCGCGCCCCTTTGCTCCTCCCAAAGCATCGTGGTCACACCCAATGATATGATGTGTGTACATATTAATAGGCGGCACAGGTCGAGTCGGTCAATGAAAAAGATGAGTGTACTTATTAATTTCGGCAAGCTATTGATATGGATGGAAGCGCATCTCGCGCGTGCACAGAGGGAGGGAGCATCATGACCGATCTGCAACAGATGCCCGGCCACGTGATCCGCCGCCTGCACCAGCAGTCCACCCAGCTTTTCCAGACCCGGATGAAGGCGGCGGGTCATGACCTGACCCCTGTGCAATTCGCGGCCATGGGCGCGATCCGCAAGGACCCGGGTATTGATCAAGCCTCGGTGGCGGCGAACATTGCAAACGACCGCGCCACCATCGGCGGGGTGATCGACCGCCTCGTGCAAAAAGGCTGGGTCGCCCGCTCGGTCAGCCAGCGCGACCGCCGTGCCCGCGAACTGTCTCTGACCGCCGAGGGCGAGGCAATTTTTCTTCAGGTTCTCCCCCTGGTTGCGGGCTTCCAATCCGACATCCTTGCGGGTCTCGACGAGGCGGAACGTGCGACGTTCCTTTCCCTCGCCGCACGTGCAATCGCCGGATCAGACGACGCCTGAACATGAGGGCTGCCGCCAGCGCCGCCGGTCAGGAGCGCCTGACTCCCTCTGTCTGGTTGCGTCAGGAATCAACCAGCCGGCAAGCCGTGTCTCCATCAATCACAAGCGTGCGGACGATACCGCTGCGCAGCAGGGCCCGCGTCGCCTCTGCCTTTTCCAATCCGCCGCAAAGCAGCACCGTATGCGATGCCCGCAGGGCCGCGAAATCCACGGCCAGCGTGCGCTGGTTCAGCGGATGCTCCACCGGCTGTCCGTCACGATCAAAAAAGATCCCGTTCGTATCGCCCACCGCGCCCGCAGCGTGCAGCGTATCGAGTTCCTCCGCCGTCAGCATCCCGGAGCGGTGCAGCAGCGAAGCAGGCGTCAGCTCGCCCACCGAAATGATCGCCATGTCAGGCCGCCGCGCCATGTCCAGCACTGCCTTGACCGTCGCCTGAGCCAGCAGGATCTCGCGATCTTCGGCGGTGTTGGCGATGAAGGGCACCGCGAGGAAATATCCCTCGGCGCCGCATGACCGCGCCAGCGCCTGCACCACCTCGAAGGGATTGAATGCGCTGTTGGCGGTCAGTGACCCCATGAGCGACACGAAACGGGCTTGGGGCGCTTGTACCCCGGCCATGTTGCGCGTGATCTGGTCCAGCGTGCGGCCCCAGCCGGTGCCGATGATTGCGTCGGGCCGGCGCGCCAGTTCGTCCTTCAGCAAAGTCGCCGCCAGCGTGCCCACCGCGCCGCGCGGATAGTTCTCCAGCACACCGGGCAGGGTGTCGCCGGGCTTCAGCCCCAGCGCCGGCGAGCAGATCACCCGCTCCAGTCCGAAGCGCGCCCGCAGGTCGTCTTCGACCTGCATCAGCCCGTTGGCCCGCGCATCGATGGAGATCGACACGATCCCTTCTTCCCGCGCCTGACCGAGCAGCTTGTTCACCCGCGCGCGGGTCGTGCCAAGCCGGTGGGCCGTCTCCTCCTGGTTCAGCCCGCCGACATAATAAAGCCAGGCGGCGCGGCTCATCAACTGTGTGTCATCACTGGTCATGGCATCTGAATAATCAATGTCACGCGCCGTGACAATCGTCACGCCGCAGTCGAATTACAAATGTATTTAACGTTGACAAAAGTATATACTCGCCGCAGGGTGCCGGTCATGGGTGCGGTGGAGGACCGCGTTCACACAAAATTTCGGGAGGAAAATCATGACTTTCACTGCGAAAGGCCGCGGCCTCTTTGCGTCTGCCGCCCTGCTGGGTGCCATGACGACAATGGCGACCAGCGCCAGCGCGCTGGATATCGCCTGGGTGCATTCCAACGCTGCGGCGCAATCCGAACAACGGGTGAAGGCAGGCTTCGAAGCCTGGGTGCAGGAGAAGGGCGTCGACTGGAACGTCAGCTTCCTCGACAGCCAGGGCTCTGGCGAGGCCACCGCCTCGAACCTTCAGGACGCCGTGTCTCGCGGGGTCGACGCGATCATCATCACCATGTCCGACTTGCGCGCCTCGAAGGCGGCGATCGACGTTGCGGTGCAGGCTGGCGTGCCGGTCTTCTCGGTCGACTCGGGCTACGTCGATGGCATCATGGTGGATGTGACCACGAACAACTGGGCCATGTCGGCCGATGTCTCGCCCTACTTGCTGGATCAGCTTGGCGGCAATGGCAACCTCGTGTTCTTCCGCATGGCGGAGCACCACGGCACGCGCAAGCGCGGCGACGTGATGGAGAAGGTTTTGCAGGAGTACGGGGACATCAAGGTGCTGGCCGAGCACAATATCGACTACACCGCCTTCTTCGAGGACACGACCGCAACGATGCAGGACTACGTCGCCCGTTTCGGCGAGGACATTGACGCGGTCTGGGCGCCCTGGGACGAGCCGGCACAGGCAACCATCAACGTGATGAAGGCGGCGGGCCTGACGGACGTCAAGGTCATCGGCATCGACGGCCATCCGCAAGCCGTGGCCGAAGTCTGCAAGCCCGACTCGATGATGATCGCCACCGTCTCCCAGCCTTTCGAGAAGATGGGCGCGCAGGTCGGCGACTGGATCACCGGCATCGTTGTCGACGGCAAGCCGCGCGAGGAGGTCATCCCCTCCGACATCGTCTACATGGACGCGCCGCTGGTGACCAAGGCGAACTGCGAGGACTTCATGTAAGCCACGCGGCTTGTCGAAACGTCCCCGCGCTGCGCTCCCCCGCGCGGGGACATCCCCTTACACAAGACTTCTAAGGAGATCGCGCATGTCCGTGCATCTCTCCCGGATCGTCATGGAGTTCCCCGGCACGCGGGCCCTCGATGGCGTGGACGCGGAGTTCCGCTTTGACGAGGTGCATGGCCTCGTGGGCGAGAACGGCGCGGGGAAAAGCACCTTTGTCAACGTGCTGGGCGGCTCGCTACGCCCGACCCGCGGCGCGGTCTCCGTCAACGGAACCAATGTCACGCTGGACAGCCCGCGCGCGGCGCTTTCACACGGCATCGCCCATGTCAGCCAGGAAGGCAGTCTCGTGCCGTCGTTGTCCGGCGCCGAGAACATCATGCTGGGCGCGGAACCGCGGCTGGCGCTCGGGATCATGCGACGCGGCGCATTGAAAGGTCAGGCCCAAGCGCTGCTTGCGGAATGGTTCCCTGGCGTTGAAATCGATCTTGGCCGTCCGGTGATCGACCTGCCGATGGCCGATCGCAAGGTTATCGAGATCGTGCGCGCTTTGCGCGGCGACATCCGCCTTTTGATCCTGGACGAACCCACCGCCACGCTGGAAGCAAAGGAAAAGCGTCAGCTCTGGGAAATCATCCGCAGCCTTCCGTCCAAGGGCGTCGGCGTGGTGCTGATCTCGCACTTCCTGTCGGAAGTGGTGGCGCTTTCGGACCGCATCACCGTGCTGCGCGATGGTCGCCATGTCGGCACGCTGGACCGCGACACCGCCACGGAAGCGGTATTGACCGACCTGATGCTGCGCCGCGACACGGGATCGGTCGTGGCCGAGACCGGCGCGGAAGCGGCAAGGACCGGCCCGGTCGTTCTGCGTGCAAAGGGCATCGAGGCGGGGGCCGTCCGGGTGGCGGACTTCGCTCTGCGTGCAGGCGAGATCACCGGCCTGATCGGCCTCACTGGCGCGGGACACTTCGGCTTTGCCCGCACGCTTTATACCCGTCTGGGTCTGACAGCCGGAGAGATCGTCGTCGACGGACAGCCCGTCGCCGGACGTGGCGTGCGCGCCATGCAGCGCGCTGGCGTGGCACTGGTCCCCGATCACCGTATGGAAAACGCGCTGGCCGGGGACGGCACCGTGGCCGAGAACCTGTCGATGGTGCACCCGGATTTCGCCGCCTCGGGCGGGGTGCTGTCGCGTCGCCGCGAACGCGCCGAGTCGCAGCGCGTGATCGATCTGCTGAACGTCAAGACACCCCACCAACGCCAGCTGATCCGCAACCTCTCGGGTGGCAACAAGCAGAAGGTCTCGATCGGCAAATGGCTCTACGGGGCGGGCAACCGTTACCGCGTCCTGATCTTCATCGAGCCGACCGAAGGTGTCGACATCGGGGCCAAGCGCGAGATCTACGCGCACATGCGTCGCCTCGCGGCCGAAGGCGCCGCCGTCCTGATCGCCTCGTCGGACCTTGGCGAGATCGCGCAGGTCTGTCACCGCGCCATTCCCTTCGTCCACGGTCTGCCCGGCGCGGACATCGCCGCCGCCGATTTCTCGGAAACCCGCTTCATCACTGCCATCACCGGAGACGCCGCATGAACACTTCTGTCGCCGCCACGGCCCCCGCGGGCGCGAAGCCCGTCAAGTCGGACCTGCTCCAGCGCTATTCCACGCTCGGCGTGCTGATCCTGATGTTCCTGGGCTTCTCGCTTTTCGTCGATCGCTTCCTGACGCCGTTCAACCTGTCGAACATCCTCAGCCAGATCGCGATCCTGACCATCGTCGGGGCCGGGCTGACCTTCGGCTTCGCTGCCAAGGAGATCGACCTGTCGGTCGGCTATACGGTCGGCCTCTCCGGCATCCTGGTGCCGACGCTGCTGGTGGCAGGCTACCCGCTGGCGGTGGCGCTGTTGGCCGGGCTGGCCGCCGGCATCGCTGTCGGCCTCGTCAACGGCGTCCTGATTACCAAGGTCGGTATCCCCTCGCTGATCGCCACGCTTTCCACCGGCTCCATCCTCTTTGGCGTCAACTTCCTGATGACCGGCGGTCGGGCGATCTATGGCGGTTTGCCGGACACCTTCCTGACGCTCGGTCAGGGCCGCGTCTTCGGCATTCCCAATCTCGCGTTCTTCATGATCGCCGCCGTGGCGCTCGCGTGGTTCGTGATGGAACGCACCGTCTTTGGCCGCTACGTCTATGCCGTGGGCGGCAACCAGAAGGCGGCCGAACTGTCAGGCGTGCGCATCACCTTCTACCGCATGTCGGCGCTGGTCCTCGTCTCGGTCTTTGCCGTGATCGCGGGCGCGCTGCTGGCGGCGCGGCTTGGCTCCGGTCAGCCCAACGTCGGAGAGCGCTATCTGCTCGACGGGCTCGCCACGGTTTTCATCGGCATGACCATGTTCCGTCCCGGAACGGCGACCGTGATGGGCACCTTCTGCGGCGCACTCTTCATCGGTGTCATCAACAACGGCCTGAACCTGGTGGGCATGGATACCTACATCCAGAACATCGTGAAGGGTGTCATCATCCTGATTGCGGTGGCCATCGTGTCGCGCACCACGAAACTCAACCTGCTTTGAGGACTTCCCAATGACAATCATGCAAACCGCGCCGCAGGCGAAACCGGGGTCGAACACGGACCTCCTCACGCTCTACCGCGAGATGCGCCGGGTGCGCAGTTTCGAGGAACGGGTCGGCGAACTTTTCGTCCGTGGCAAATCCGCCGGCTCGATGCTGCACCTGTCGATCGGCGAGGAAAGCGCCGCCGTGGGCGTCGCGTCCTTGATGCGCGACGGCGATACCTTCACCACGCATCATCGTGGCCATGGCATCTTCCTTGCGCGCGGGGCTGATCCGAACCGCATGATGGCCGAGATCGGCGGCAAGGAGGCCGGGTACTGCCGGGGCAAGGGCGGCTCGATGCACATCGCCGACATGGGGCTGGGCCATCTGGGCGCCAATGCCATCGTCGGCGGCGGCATCCCGGCTGTGGTTGGCGCGGGGCTTGCGTCTAAACGCGACGGCAAGGGCGCGATCTCGGCTGCCTTCTTCGGCGACGGCGCGATGCAGCAGGGCATCCTTTATGAATCCATGAACATGGCGGCGCTCTGGGACCTGCCGGTCATGTTCGTCTGCATCAACAACCAGTATGGTATGGGCACGCGCATCGAGCAGGCCACAAAGGGCCGCGCCCTGCACGAACGCGCCCTGGCCTTCGGGCTGAACGCCGAGACGGTCGACGGGCTGGACGTCCGCACCGTGCGCGAGGCGGCGGCCCGGCTGATCGACGGCGCGCGCAGCGGCAAACCGGGCTTCCTCGCCGTGGAATGCTACCGCTTCTTCGGTCACGCCCGCATGGACAAGAGCCCCTACCGCAGCGCCGAGGACGAAGAGCAGGGACGCGCCAAGGACCCGGTGCTCTACGCCCGGCAGGAACTGGCGCAGGCGGGCGAGACCGACCTCGACGCGCTCGATGCTCAGATCGCTGCCGAGATGGATGCCTCCATCGACTTTTCCATCGCCGCCGCCGAACCGGCGCTGAACTCCATGTTCCGCGACGTCTACGCCCCCGGCGAACCCGAACCCGAGGCGGTCGCCGCCCGGATCGACCGAATCCTCGCACAGGAGTAAGACCCATGGTGGCAATGACCTACCGGGATGCGCTGAAACAGGCGCTGCGCGATGCCATGACCGAAGACGACAGCGTCGTCGTGATTGGTGAGGAAGTGGGACGCTACGGCGGGGCCTACGGTGTGACGAAGGGGCTCTACGAGGAATTCGGGGCGGACCGCATGATCGACACGCCGATCTCCGAACCGGCCATCGTCGGGGCTGCCGTTGGGGCTGCCATGGCCGGAATGCGCCCGGTTGCCGAATTGATGTATGTCGATTTCATCGGCATGACCATGGACCAGCTCGGCAATCAGGCGGCCAAGATCCGCTACATGTTCGGTGGCCAGATCGGCGTGCCGATGGTGCTGCGCACGCAGGGGGGCACCGGGCGCTCGGCGGGCGCGCAGCATTCGCAATCGCTCGAAGCCTATGTCATGCACACCCCCGGCCTGCGGCTGGTGATGCCCGCCACCGTGGCCGATGCCTACCACCTTCTGCGGCAGGCCTTGCGGCAGCCCGATCCAGTCGTCTTCATCGAACACAAGGCGCTGTATACCCTCAAGGAAGACGTCGACCTTGCCGCTCCTGTGCCCGGCTGGGGCCAGGCTGCCGTGCGCCGCACCGGCGACGATCTCGTGATCGTCACCTATTCCCGGCAGGTTCATCACGCAATGGCCGCCGCCGATGCGCTGTCTGCGCAGGGCATCGAGGCGACCGTCATCGACCTGCGCTGCCTGAACCCGCTCGATTTCGATACCGTCAGGGCAGAGGTCGAACGCATCGGCCGCGTCATGGTTCTCTCCGAAGGGGTCATGACGGCGGGTGTCGGCGCGGAACTCTCGGCGCGCATCCACGAGGAATGCTTTGACTTCCTGCACGAGCCGGTGATCCGCCTGTGTGGCGAGGACATCC
Organism: Sagittula sp. S175; assembly: GCF_049800975.1. Classification (NCBI taxonomy): domain Bacteria; kingdom Pseudomonadati; phylum Pseudomonadota; class Alphaproteobacteria; order Rhodobacterales; family Roseobacteraceae; genus Sagittula; species Sagittula sp. S175. The sequence continues at coordinate 79,045 of NZ_JBNAGB010000015.1, read as the reverse complement.
CGATCTCCGTCTCTGTCGAACTGGAAAAGCACTCCGTACCGACGACCGAACTGGTGCGGTCGATGGCGGAACGGCTGGTCGGTCGCCACCGGGGGCGCGCGGCATGAGCACCGTCACCCTGACCATGCCGCGCCTCGGCGAAACCATGGAAGAAGGCACCGTTGCCAGCTGGCTGATCGCCGAAGGCGCGGCCTTCGATCGCGGCGCGCCGCTGGTGGAATTCGAAACCGACAAGACCGCCGTGGAATACCCCGCGCTGGGTCCCGGCCGGCTGATCCGTGTGCTGGTCGCGCCCGGTGACCTCGTGACCCTCGGCGCGCCCATCGCGGAAATCGACCTCGAGGGCGCAGAGGATTGGGTCACCGCCAATGCGGAACCCGCGTCCGAACCCGAGGCTGACCCGCAACCGGTTCCGCTACCGGACCCGCAACCAGAGCCGACGGCTGCTGCCCCCCATGATCCTGCCGCCCCGCTGCGCGCGACGCCCCCCGCCCGCCGCGCGGCCGCCCGCGCTGGCATCGCGCTTGAGGCCGTGGCTGGCACCGGGCGGCGCGGACGGATCGAACTGCACGACATCCCCGAGGCCGCAACCGGCGCACTGGCCGCATCGCACTTCGGCCCCGCCGACGGCCCGCCGGTGCTGATGGCGCATGGTTTTGCCGGGGATCGCAGCACCTTTGACCAACTGGCAAAGGGGCTGGCACGTGCAGGCCTGTCTGTGCGCACCGTCGACCTGCCGGGCCACGGCGAAACCGCCGCCGAGGCCAAGGACATCGACACGCTGGTCGACGCCCTCGCCGCGACGCTGACGCCCGCGCGCCCTGTCCACCTGACGGGCCATTCCCTTGGCGCCGCCGTCGCCACCCTTGCCGCGTCCCGCGTGCCGGGGGGCGTGCGCTCGCTCACTTTGATCGCGCCTGCGGGTCTTGGCCTTTCCATCGACGCGGAGTTCATTCACGGCATGGCCGAGGCGTCCAGCCCCGCCACCACCGCCCACCTGCTGCGCCGCCTGTCAAAACGGGCCGACGCGTTCTCGGCCGCGACCGTGGCGCAGATCCATAGCCAGCTGGCCGAGGGGCGGCTGAAACCCCTTGCCGCCGCTCTGGTCAAGGGCGGCAGACAGGCGCTCAACATCCGCGCCGCGCTGACAAGCCTTTCGGAAACCCACCGCATCCGCATTCTCACCGGCACACAGGATCAGGTCGTCAATTGGCGCGACGCGCTCGACCTGTCGCCACGCATCGCGCTGCATGTCTTCGACGGTGCCGGGCACATGCCGCACTGGGACGACCCCCAGCAGGCGGTTGCGATCATTGCACAAGGACTGACCGAATGACCGACACAACCGACCGCCTGCGCGCCGCACGGTTGCGGATGGGCGCCTTCGCCAAGGCTGCGCCCGACCTGATGAAGGGCTTCGCCGCCGTCTCTCAGGTGGCCACGAAGCCCGGCCATTTCGACGCCGCCGACCGAGAGCTGCTGGCCGTGGCGATCGCGGTCGCGACCCGCTGCGACGACTGCATCCTCTACCACGTGGACGCGGCAAAGCGGCATGGCGCGCCGGAGGCCGCCCTGGTGGAAGCACTGGAAGTCGCGGTGGAAATGGGCGGGGGTCCGGCGGTCATGTACGCCGGGCGCGCGTTGGAGGCCTTTCGCGCAGGCTGAGGCGCGATGTGAGGGAGGAGGACCCGGATGAGCTATTTCCTGACCGCCGATGGCGGCACCGAGAGCCTGCGCGCGCGGGTCTATGACCTTTCGGGCACCTGTCTGGGCACCAGCGCGGTGCCCTATGCCACGGATTTCCGCCCGGGGCGGGTGGAGCAGGCGCCGGAAGACTGGTGGCGCAACTTCGTGACCGCGTCGAAGGCGGCGATTGCCGAGGCGGGCGTGGACCCGCAGGCCATCGAGGCGATCTGTTACGCCACCACGTGCTGCACCGTGGTTGCGCTGGATGAAAACGGACGTGCCTTGCGCCCCGCGATCCTCTGGATGGATGTGCGGGCGCACGCCGAGGCGCAGGCCGTGCTCGACACGGGCGATGCAGCGTTGATGCTGAATGGGGCAGGGCAGGGGCCGGTCTCGGCAGAGTGGATGATCCCCAAGGCCCTCTGGCTGAAGCGCCACGAGCCGGAAATCTTCGACCGAGCCTACCGGATCTGTGAATACCAGGACTTCCTGACCCATCGGCTGACGGGGGAATGGGCAGCCAGCCTCGATAACGTGGGCCTGCGCTGGCACTACCGCAACCGCGATGGCGGCTGGGCCTCGGGCATCCTCGGGAAACTCGGCATTCCCGAACTCGAAGCGAAATGGCCGCAAAGGGTCGTCGCCCCCGGCGAGGTCATCGGCACCCTGACCACGGCGGCGGCGAATGAACTGGGACTGTCAACCCGCGTGAAGGTGGTGCAGGGGGGCGCGGATGCACTCATCGGCATGATCGGACTGGGCGTGGCCCGTCCCGGTCAGCTTGCCATGATCACCGGCTCCTCCCACCTGCAATTCGGCGTGACCGAAGCCCCGATCCATGCCCCCGGCGTCTGGGGCAGCTATGCCGACATCGTCTACCCGGATCGCTGGATCGTGGAGGGCGGTCAGACCTCGACCGGCTCGATCCTCAACTGGCTCGGGCGGCTCACCGGCGGGCCGCTGGACTTCAAGACCCTGAACGAGAAGGCCGCCGCTCTGGAGCCGGGCTGCGACGGGCTGATCGTGCAGGATCATTTCCAGGGCAATCGCACGCCGCATACCGACCCGTTGTCGCGCGGCGCGCTGGTCGGGCTGACGCTGGGCCACGAATTGCACCACGTGTTCCGCGCGGTGATGGAGGGGATCGGCTACGGCACCCGCGCCATTCTCGATGCCTTCGGGCGCGCGGGTTACACAGGGACCGAGATGACCGTAGGCGGAGGCGCCACCGCCTCTGACCTCTGGTTGCAGATCCACGCGGACACCGCCGGCATCCCGGTCAGGACACCGGCCTCCCCGGATGCGCCTTCCACCGGGTCCGCCGTGCTGGCGGCCCATGGTGCGGGGCATTTCACCTCCATCGACGAGGGCATTGCCGCCATGGTGCGCCCCGGTCGGCTGGTGGAGCCGATCCCCGCCAACGTCGCCCGCTACGACGAAATCTACGCGCGCTACGCTGCCCTTTATCCGGCGCTCAAGGAGGTGCTGACATGAGGCCATCCAACATGACCTTGGCAGAGCGATTTTCCCTGACCGGGCAAGGCGCGCTGGTGACCGGCGGCGCCAGGGGCATCGGACTGGCCATTGCCGAGGTGCTGGCCGAGGCGGGCGCCCATGTGACCATTGCCGACCTCGACCCAAAGGCCGGGCAGGCCGCGGCAAGCCGTCTGGGCGGCAGCTTCGAGGCGCTCGACGTCACCGATTTCACCGCTTGCGCCGCGCTGGCTGACCGGGTGAAACCGGACGTGTTGATCGCGAACGCGGGCATCGTCCACAACGCGCCTTCGGCCAGCATCGACCCGCTGGACTGGGCGCGGGTGATCGACGTGAACCTGTCGGGCGTCTTCCATACCTTGCGCGCCTTCGGGCCGGGTATGGTGGCGCGTGGCCGGGGCGCGGTGGTCTGTACCTCTTCCATCTGCGGCGAGGTTGCCGTCTGGCCGCAACCTCAGGCGGCCTACAACGCCGCCAAGTCGGGCGTGAACCTGCTGGTCAAGTCCTGCGCGCTGGAATGGGCAAGGGCGGGCGTCCGCGTCAACGCCGTGGCACCGGGCTATACGGCCACCGAACTGACCCTCGCGGGCCGATCGAAGCCCGAGTGGTTCGACGTCTGGATGGACCGCACCCCCATGGGCCGCCTTGGCGAGCCGCGCGAGATCGCCGACGCGGTTCATTTCCTCGCTTCTCCTGCCGCCAGCTACGTCACCGGCACCGTGCTGACGGTGGACGGCGGCTATACCGCAGCCTGAAAGGACCTTTCCATGAGTGAGCCCAGAACCGCCCTCGTCACCGGGGCCAGCCGTGGCATCGGCGCGGCCATCGCCCTCGGCCTCGCGCGGCGCGGCTACGACGTGGCGCTGAACGACATCGCCCGCCAGGAGGAGGCCCTGAACGACGTCGCGGATGAAATCCGTGCCTTGGGTCGCCGCGCCGAGACCTTCCATGCCGACGTGAGTGTCAAGGCGGAGGTCGACAGCATGGTGGCGCAGGCGCTCTCCGCCTTTGGCCGGATCGACGCCGTGGTGAACAATGCCGGCATCCTCATCGCGGGCGAGGTCGACGGCCTGCCTGAAGCGCATTGGGACGCGGTGATGGACGTCAACGCCAAGGGCGCCTTCATGGTGATCCAGGCGCTGCTGCCGTCGATGAAGGCGCGCGGCTACGGGCGCATCGTCAACATCGCCTCCATCGGGGGCAAGCACGGCGCTCCGGCGCAGGCGCATTACTCGGCGTCGAAGGCCGCCGTGATGGGGTTCTCCCGCGTGCTGGCGCAGGAGGTCGGATCGCTTGGGATCACCGTCAATTGCGTCTGCCCGGGCATCATCCTGACCGACATGGGGAGGGTGAACCTCGACGATCCGCACGTCCGCGCGGCGTGGTCGGCCAAGACAGCCCTCGCACGGATCGGCGATCCCGAAGACGTGGTCGGGCCGGTGGCATTCTTCGCCTCGGACGACTCAGCCTTCGTGACCGGCCAGACTCTGAATGTCGATGGTGGCATCGTGTTTTCCTGAGGCCCGCCCCACGCTTTCCCGGCTCACCAGCGCGCCGCTGATCAATGCTTTGGTCGCCGGTTCCGGGCTGGTGGCGATCAGCATGTCGTCCAGAAGCCGGATCGCCATCGCGCCGATCCGGCGTTTCGGCACCTCGACCGTGCTCAGTCCGGGGTCGCTCATCGCGCTGATCGGGAGATTGTCGAAGCCCACGACGGAGATGTCCTGCGGAATTTGCAGCCCGCGCTCGCGCAGCGCCTTCATGAAGCCGAAGGCGATCATGTCGTTGGCGCAGAAGTAGGCCTCCGCCAGCGGGCGGCCGTCCGCCAGTTGCGCCCTGCTTTCCTCAAAGGCCCCCTCCAGCGTCGAGTCGACCGAGAGGACATGCGCCTCCTCCACCGGCAGCCCCAGCGCCGCCATGCCACGCCCGAAGGCCAGTCGGCGCAGCGCGAAATTCGTCACCTCGGTGTGGCTGCCGACCATGCCGATACGTGTGAACCCGCGCTCCGCGAGATGGCGCAAGACTTCGAACACGGCCTGATCGTTGTCCATGTCGACAAAATTGAGGTCGAGCAGCGGGTGATACGTGTCGATGAAGACCATCGGCAGCGGCGACTGGGCCAGCGTGCGGATCTCGGCCTCCGTCAGTTCGGTTCCAAGGATCACCGCACCGCGCAGGTCGCCGCTGAGCAGTGATTCGGCGATGCGGTCGAGGTCCGGTCCTTCAAAGCTCTCGACCTGCAGGGAATAGTCGCGCCGCGTGGCCTCCCACGACATGCCGTCGATGTAATCGGCTATGAAATGACTGTGATCGCGGTTCACCGTGTGCCCGTGACGGGCAATCTTCAGAAAGCGAAGCGTGTTCACGGAATCGGGGCGGGTGCGGCCCGTGCGCGGCGTGTATTTCATGGCCCGGACGGCCGAAAGAACCCTTTGCCGCGTCGGTTCGGAGATGTCGCCCTTCCCGTTCAGGACCAGCGAGGCCGTGGCCGCCGAAACCCCCGCCCGCTCGGCGACCTGGCGCAGGGTGACAGGCTTTTTTTCTTGTTTCGTCATGAGTTGGCTCACATCCCGCGCGGCGGTGGCTGTTTAGTAAACGTCTGTTGGAAGGCGCCGGGACGCAAGCAGAATTTTCCGGCGGGATGCAAGCAGAAATTCCCTTGAACCCTCTGGAATTCCTTGTTAACGATTTACTAAATAAAGTTCAAGTTTACTAAACCTTGGAGGAGGGGATGCGTAAACTCGATGGCCGTCTGGCCATTCTATCCCTGCTCGTCGTCGTTCTGTTGCTTGTCGGAGGCGCGGTCTCGGAAGGCACATACCTGTCGCTCTACAACATGCAGTCCATGGCCACTCAGGTGCCGGAAATCGGCCTTCTGGCCATCGGCGTCATGCTGGCGATGTGCGTCGGCAATGGCGGCATCGACCTCTCGGGCATCGCCCTGGCCAACCTTTCGGGTGTGACCTCGGGCATCCTGGTCACCAGCTTCCTGGACGCCTACGCGCAGCCGTGGATCTTTACGCTGTGCTTTGCCCTGGGCGCGATCACCGTCGGTATCCTCGGCGGTTTACTGAACGGACTCATCATCGCGCGGCTGGGCATAACGCCGATCCTGTGCACCCTCGGCACGCAGATGCTTTTCACCGGGCTTGCCGTTGTGCTTTCGGACGGGCGCTCCGTCACCATTGGCTCGCCCGACCCGATGTACGAGCTGGGCAACGGCACCATCCTGGGCGTGCCGTGGAGCTTCCTGATCTTTCTTGTGGTGGCGCTGGCCATCGGTGCCGTGCTGCGGTTCACGCCCTTCGGGATGCGCCTCATGCTCACCGGCGCCAATGCCCGCGCGGCAGATTTCAGCGGCTTCGCCCACGGGCGGATCTTCACCGTGGCATACACACTTTCGGGCGCGCTGGCAGGCCTGTCGGGTGTCATCATCGCCGCGCGCAATGTGAACGTGAAATGGGACTACGGCACAAGCTACCTGCTGATCGCGATCCTGATCGCCGTCATGGCGGGGGTGCGGCCCGAAGGCGGCTACGGGCGCATCGTATGTGTCGTGCTTGCGGCCATCGTGTTGCAACTGCTGTCCAGCCTTCTGAACTTTATCGGCCTGTCCAACTTCGTCCGCGATTTCGCCTGGGGGGCAGCTTTGCTCGCCTTTCTCGCGATCGGACGGTTCCAGCTCATCGAGCGGCTGGCCGACATAGTCACCTCGGCGCGGATCCCTCGCGCGTCGAAGGGCTGAGATCGAGGGAATCCAAGGGAGGATTGAGAATGTTGAAGACGTTCAAACTCGGGTGCGCCGCAGCGCTCATGGTCTCGGTGGCCGGCATGGCCCAGGCCGAGGGCACCATCACCACGGTGGTGAAGATCAGCGGCATTCCGTGGTTCGACCGGATGGAAACCGGGGTGAAACTCTTCGCCGAAGAGAACCCGGACATGGACATCACGCAGGTCGGACCGGCACAGGCCGACAGCGCCCAGCAGCTGCAGATCGTTCAGGATCTCGTCGCCAAGGGGACCGATGCGCTGGCCATCGTTCCGATGGACCCCGCGATCCTCGAAGGCATCCTGAAGCGCGCCATGGACCGCGGCACCATCGTCGTGACCCACGAGGCCGACAACCAGATAAACACGATGGTCGACGTGGAGGCCTTCGACAATGCCGAGTACGGTGCGGCCTTGAACGAGCGTCTGGCGGATTGCATGGGCGGCGAAGGCAAGTGGACGACATTCGTCGGCTCTCTCGGCAGCCGGACGCACATGCAGTGGGTCGGCGCGGGCGAGGAGAACGCGAAGAAGTACCCGGGCATGGAACTGGTGGACCCGAACAACGAGTCCTTCGACGATGCCAATGGCACCTACGAAAAGGCCAAGGAAGTGCTGCGCAAGCATCCCGACATCCGGGGGTTCCAGACCTCGGCGGGCAATGACGTGCTCGGTGTTGGCCGCGCCATCGAGGAAGCCGGCCTGACCGGCAAGGTCTGTCTCGTGGGCACCGGCCTGCCGAACCCGTCCGCCGCCTATCTCGACAGCGGCGCCATCACCGCCATCGGCTTCTGGGATCCGCAAAAGGCGGGCATGGCGATGAACGCCGTGGCCAAGAAACTGCTCGCGGGCGAGGAACTGACCGACGGCATGGACCTCGGTGTGGAGGGCTATAACAGCGTCACTCTGAAAGATGGACCCGGCGTCGGCAAACTGCTGATCGGCAACGGCATGGTGCTGGCCGACAAGGACACCTACAAGGACTACCTCTTCTGAGGTTGGCCAGAGACCGCTGACCGGGGGAGGGCGCGCGCCCCGCGCCCTCCCTCAACAGACGAAGGCAATTCCCGTGACTCAGACTGATCCAGACGGACCACCGTTTCTCGAACTGCGCGGTATCCACAAGCGCTTTGGCGGCGTGCATGCCTTGCGCGGCGTCGACATGGTGCTGCGTCCCGGCGAAGCCTATCATCTGCTGGGCGAGAATGGCTGTGGCAAGAGCACGGTCATCAAGATCATGTCCGGCGCGCATGACCCGAGCGAAGGCGAGATCCTTCTTGACGGCGTGACCCATACGGGCCTCACGCCCATCATGGCGTTGCAGGCCGGGATCGAGACCGTCTATCAGGACCTCTCGCTGCTGCCGAACCTCACGGTGGCGGAGAATGTCGCGCTTGGTGAACAGCTGGTCGGCGGGGGCGGGCGGCTGTTGCGTTTCCTCGGCCGGTCGCAACTGCAGGACACAGCGCGTCGGGCCCTGCGCGAAGTCGGGCTGGAACCCACGCGGGACCTGCTTGCAACCCGCGTCTCCGACCTGCCGCTGGCCATCCGCCAGCGTGTCGCCATCGCCCGCGCCATCGCACAGGACGCGCGGCTTGTAATCATGGACGAACCGACGACCTCGCTTACCCGCCACGAGGTCGAGACCCTGATCGAAGTGGTCGGGCGCCTGCGGGCGCAGAACGTCGCGGTGCTCTTCGTCACCCACAAGCTCGAGGAATGCTACCGCATCGGCGGGCAGGCCATCGTGTTCCGCGACGGGTTGTGCGTGGCTCAGGGGCCGATCGCGGGATATTCCCGTGCCGAACTGAGCGCGCTGATGACCGGCCGCGCAATCGAAGCGCGGCGCTACCGTACCGGAACACCGGGCGCAGAGCCATTGCTGACACTGGAGCGCGCAGGCTCCGGCGATGCCTTCCACGGCATCTCTGCAACTTTGCACGCGGGCGAAATCCTTGGCATCACGGGCCTGTCGGATTCCGGTCGCAACGAACTGGCGCTTGCGTTGGCCGGGCATCGGGCCATGACCGATGGTGAAATCCGCATCGACGGCGCAAGGGTGTCTCTCGACAGCCCCGCCCGCTCGATGGAACATGGCATCGGCTATGTTCCCGAAGATCGGCTTGGCGAAGGTCTTTTCATCGAGAAATCCATTCAGGACAACGCGGTGGCGCTGATCCTCGACAGGTTGACCGGATCGCTCGGGACAATTGACCGCGCAAAGGCCCGGACGGCCGCCCAGGGCATTGCAGCCGAGATGACCCTCAACACCGCCGACATGGACCTGCCCGTCGGCGCGCTGTCGGGGGGCAACCAGCAGCGTGTGCTGATCGGGCGCTGGCTGTCGATTGCGCCGCGCATCCTCGTGTTGCACGGGCCGACGGTCGGCGTGGATGTCGGTTCCAAGGACACGATCTATCGCGCAATCCAGGCCATGGCCGAGCGCGGCATCGGGCTGGTCATCGTCTCGGATGACCTGCCGGAACTGCTGCAGAATTGCGACCGCATCCTCGTCATGAATGGCGGCCACCTCGCGGCGGAAGTCGACGGCGCAACCGCCAGCGAAGACGATATCTATCAGGCAATGCTGGCCTCTCCTGCGGAGGCGGCGGAATGACCATGACCCAGACAAGCCCCGAGACCACGCAACGCACATCCCGTACCAGCCCGTCCCCGACCGGCCTCGCCGGGACCGTGTCCGCGCTCTTCACCCGCAGGCCGGAACTGGTCAGCCTTTGCCTGCTGCTTGCAATCTGCATCGCAGTGGCACTGATCAATCCGGCGTTCCTCTCGCCGACCTCGCTGATCGACATGGGCCGCGCCTCTGTCGTGACCGGGCTTTTCGCGCTTGGCGTCTTTTCCATCCTCGCGGCGGGCGGGATCGACGTCAGCTTTACCGCCATCGCGGCCTTCACGATGTACTCGCTGACGCTGTTTGTGCTCAACGTGGCACCGGGCCTGCCCATGGCTGCCATCATCGCGATTGCCGTCGCGGGCGGAACGCTGCTGGGCGCGATCAACGGCTTTCTGGTGCATCACCTTCAGGTTGCGGCGCTTATCGTCACCATCGGCACGCAATACCTGTTTCGCGGTATCCTTCTGGCCTTCATCGGCACGGTATGGCTGATGGAACTGCCGCCGCAGATGGTCGCCTTCGGCAAGGCCTCCATGCTCGATTTCACGACAGCGAATGGCGCAACCGTCTCTCTGCCGTGGTATTTCCTCGTCTTCCCGGCAGCGGCCGTTGTCACCTGGGTCATCTTCAACCGCACCCTCATGGGTCGCGCGATCTTTGCCACGGGCGGCAACCCGGAGGTCGCGGCGCGGCTGGGTTACGACCAGCGCAAGGTGCATCTGTTCGTCTTTGCCTTTGCCGGCGGGCTCGCCGGCCTCGCGGGCATCATTCACGTCTGTGCCAACCGCATGGCCAACCCCTTCGACCTGGTCGGCACAGAGATCGGCGTCATCGCCGCCGTCGTCCTGGGCGGCGCGCGGATCACCGGCGGTACCGGCTCCGTCTTCGGCACCGTCACCGGCGTGCTGCTCATCACCGTCGTGAACAACGTGCTGGTGCTGGTCGGCATCCCGTCGACATGGCAGCGCGTGGTCGTCGGGGCATTCATCCTTCTCGCGGCAGCGTTCTTCGTCACGCGCCGCCGAAAATTACAATCCACAACCGTGAAGCGAGCGCCATGAAGAAATTCCTCAACACGCCCGAAGCCTTCGTCGACGAGATGCTCGATGGCATCTACCGCGCACACCCCGAGGTGACCCACGCGGGCGATGACCTGCGCTGTTATGTGACGGCAAGCCCCGTGCCCGGAAAGGTCGGGATCGTCACGGGCGGCGGGTCCGGCCACCTGCCGACCTTCCTCGGTTTCGTGGGACACGGGATGCTGGATGGCTGCGCCGTCGGCGGTGTCTTTCAGTCGCCCTCGTCGGATCAGATCCTCGAAGTGACCAGACACGTCGATCAGGGCGCGGGTGTGCTCTACATCTACGGCAATTACACCGGCGATATCATGAATTTCGACATGGCCGGGGAACTGGCCGAACTGGAGGACATCCAGACGGCAACCGTGATGGGCAACGACGACGTCGCCTCATCGGTCGTCGGCGAAGAGCACAAGCGGCGCGGCGTGGCGGGGATCTTCTTCCTCTACAAGGCGGCGGCGGCGGCTGCGGCGGCGATGAAGCCGCTCGACGAGGTCACCCGCATCGCCGACAAGGCCCGCGCTCGCACCCGCACCATGGGCGTCGCCCTCTCGCCCTGCATCGTGCCGGAAGTCGGCCGTCCGGGTTTCGAGATCGGCGAGAACGAGATGGAGATCGGCATGGGCATCCATGGCGAACCCGGTATCTCGCGCGAACCGCTGCAACCGGCCGACACGGTGGTGGACAAGATGATGGCGCGCATCTTCGCCGAAACCGACTACAAGTCCGGCGACGAAGTGGCCGTGCTGATCAACGGGCTTGGCGCGACGCCACTGGAAGAGCTGTATATCCTCTATCGCCGCGTCGCGATCCTGATGGAGGAGCGCGGCGTGAAAATCCGTCATCGCTGGCTCGGTGAATTCGCCACCTCGATGGAGATGGCCGGGGCGTCGATCTCGGTTCTGCATCTCGACGACGAGTTGGAACCGCTCATCGCAGCGCCGGTCAACACGCCCTTCTTCAGCCATGTCGCGGGTTGATTCCATGGGACTGACGGCGAACCAGACCCGCGCCTTGTATCCTGCATGGGCGACACGCTTCGTCGAAGAACGCGAGGCGCTGATCGCGCTCGACGGCAAGGTAGGCGACAGCGACCTCGGCATCACCATGTCCAAGGGGTTCGCTGCCGCGCGCGACGCGGTCGAGGCCGCGCCGGAGGCGGACATCGCGGGCCAGATGAAACTGGCCGGAGCCGCGCTGGCCAAGGCCGCGCCCTCGACGATGGGCACCCTCATGGCCACCGGTTTCCTGCGCGGTTTCAAGGCGCAGGAAGGGACCACGCAGTTCGGCACCCCGGAGGCAGCCCGCTTCTGGCGCGCCTTTGCCGACGGTGTCCAGCAGCGCGGCAAGGCTCAGGTCGGCGACAAGACCGTGCTCGACGTGCTCGACCCGATCGCCAAGGCGCTGGAAGCGCACACCGGCGCCCTTCCCGAGGCGCTCGAGACCGCTGTCACGGCTGCGGCAGAGGCGCTGGAAGCGACCAGGGACATGGTGGCCCAGCACGGCAAGGCCGCCGCTTTCCAGGAAAAATCGCGCGGCCTTGCGGACGCCGGCGGCACAGTGGCGCTCATGCTGATCGAGGTCATGCGCGACGTGGTCCGCGCCTGACCCCCGACTGAAAGGACACCTCATGATCTATCGACAGCTTGGCCGCAGCGGCCTGAAGGTCTCGGCCCTTGCCATGGGCACCTTCACCTTCGGCGGCAAGGGCGATTTCGGCATGGTCGGCGCGCAGGGTGTCGCCGACGCGGCCCGGCTGATCGACACCTGTCTGGACCATGGCATCACCCTTCTGGATACGGCCAACATGTATTCCACCGGCCTCGCCGAGGACATCCTCGGCCAGGCTCTGGATGGGCGGCGCGACCGGGTGCTGATCTCCTCCAAGGCGCGGATGCGCATCGGCGATGGTCCGAACGACGAGGGCGCAAGCCGCTGGCATCTGATCCGCGAATGTGAACGCAGCCTGAAGCGCCTCGGGACGGATCACATAGACATCTACCACATCCACGAGTGGGACGGGCTCACCCCGGTGGAAGAGACGATGGAAGCGCTCGATACGCTCACGCGGCATGGCAAGATACGCTACGCCGGGTGTTCCAACTACACCGGCTGGCAGCTGATGAAATCGCTGATGGCCTCGGAACGGCACAACCTGAAGCGCTTCGTGACGCAGCAGATCCATTACACCGTGGAGGCGCGGGAGGCGGAATATGAACTCCTGCCGATCTCGGTGGATCAAGGGCTCGGCGTAACCGTCTGGAGCCCGCTGGCCGCAGGGTTGCTCTCGGGCAAACATTCGCGCGACGGGTTTGCCGGGGGCAGCCGACAGGCGAAGGGCTGGACCGAACCGCCGATCCGCGATTGGGACCGGCTCTGGGCCATCGTCGACGTGCTCAGGGAGATCGGGCAGGAACATGAGGTCGAGGCGGCTCAGGTGGCGCTGGCCTGGCTGCTGACCCGTCCCGCCGTGGCCTCGCTGGTGGTGGGGGCCAGCCAACCGGAGCAGCTTTCCCGCAACCTGCGCGCGCTTGACCTGCACCTGACGGCGGACGACCTTGCCCGGATCGACAGCGTAAGCCGCCCGCCGATGATCTATCCGCACTGGCATCAGGATCAATTTGCCCGCGCGCGCTTCGCAGGCCCGGAGACCGCGTTGCACGGCGTATCGGGGCAGTGAGGACGGCGCCCGCCGGAGTCCATCCGCTGGACTGCTGCGGGCCCGCGTCGACACGGGAACCGTCTCAGTCGCAGGGCGCTTTCGGCACCATGGCCTGACAAAAGACATCCGGCGGCCCGAGCTGGCCGCCCTTGAGCACAACCTGAAGCCCGTCGAAGTCCGGGTCCGTCGCATGGCATTGGCAGATCGGCGCGCCGGGCGCGAGGGGATGTGCAACCTCCAGCGCCAGCACCGGCAAGGTCTCCAGCACGCGCCCCGAAGTGTCGCCGCCCGCGATCACCACGCGATCAAGCGCGAAGCGCGGCACCGCCCGAAGGGCGATCTGTCCGAGGGCCGCGCCGATCCCGGCCTGCGCCGTCGCCATTGGCATCCCGGCAGAGCGGACCCACGTCTGCAGCGCCGCATAGGCCGGATCATCGACCGTCCTTGCGGCATAAACCAGCACCCCGCGGCGGTTGTCTGCAAAAGCCTTTGACATCTCGTCCTGAATACGCGCGACCTCGGCCCCGGCGCGTGCCGGATCTGCAGCCTTGAGGACGTCCATCCGCAGCAGGGCAAAGCCCGCGTCTTCGGCAGTGGCAATCTGCTCGGCGGTGACCGGCGAACAACTGCCGGAGAGAACCAGCAGCCGGTCGACTGGCGCATGGCGCGGCAGCGGCGGCGGGTCCGACGGCAGCAGTCCGGACGCGCGCCAATGCGCAACCAGCGCATACTGTAGCCCGGAGGACGACGGACAAAAGACGGTTTCCCCGGACGTCTCCCATACCATCGCACCTGCCGCCCGTTGGCTGACGGCACAGGCGACGTCCAGAAAGGTAACCTGCCCTGCCGATTGTGCGTCTGCGATGCGGGCCGAGAGGTCTCCGGAGGCCTGTTCCGCCAGGTCGATGCCGCCAATCGGCACGTCGGCCTGACGCGCGAGATGCAGGCGGAGGTCGGCTTCGGTCATCGGGGTTACAGGATGGCGGGCCATGGTCGGGTGCCGGTCGATCCGGTACTGCCGCCCCGAGGCGGTCGCGAAGAGCGAGCCGAAGGCCTGGAACCGCCCCAGTTGCGGCGCCCCGACGATACTGGGGATCCACCCCGGCGGCACCGCCGCTGCTCCCAGTTCCGTTGCCTTGCCGATGGATCCCGTGTGCGGTGCGGAATCGAACGTGGAGCAGACCTTGTATTGCAGGATGCGGGGGCCGAGCGCCGCGAGGCGGTCGAAAATCGGCGGCAGCTGTGCCGCCATCCATTCGGGGGAGCGGGCCCGTGCCGTGCCTGCGATGCCGATCACACGGCAGTCGGCAAAGCGCGCGAGGTCCTCCTCTGACGGCGGCGCGGTGAAAAGCACCGTGCGCAGCCCCGCCATGGCGGTGACCTCCATCGCGTCGGTCGAGCCGGTGAAGTCATCGCCGTAAAAGGCAAGCAACAGGCCCTCGGGCAGGCTGTCCGTCATCGAAAGGCCTCCATGGCCTGCGCCAGCATGGGCGATCGTTGCGCTGCTTCGGTCAGCGGGCTGCCGGATTGTGCCGCGTCCCAGGCATCGCGAAATGCCTGCACCCCGCCACGTGTTCCCGCCGGATGGCCGATGATACCGCCTCCCGCACAATGGATCAGATCGGCGGACCCGAGGCGTTGCCATGTCCCATGCGCCTGCCGCACCGTCTGACCGGAGGAAAACACCGGCATTGCCGCCATGCTTCGGCTGCCGGACAGCGGTGTCAGAAGCGCGCGGGCAGAAGCGATCACGCTGTCGTCTCCTTCCCAGAACTTGTTGTCCGGCCCGTTCACATGCATGTGGTCGACCCCCGCCATCCGCCAAAGCATCGACCATGCGGGATAGGACCAGCCGTTGTCCACGCTGCGGCCAAGATAGCCCCAGCCGTTGCGATGCGCATGGATCGGCAGGGTGCTGTGACGGCGAAAGGCCAGCACGCCCGCCATGCCGACGGAATTGAGCGACAGCATCGCACAGGTGCCCCCGAGGCTTTCCAGCATGTCGTGGCGGCGGCGCATCTCGTCGATGTCGCCGGTAAGGTTCGCGGCATACATGACCCGCTTTCCGGTGCGCGCGGCGTGGCGGTCCAGCACGGCCAATACGGCGCGGACCCGGTCGTCAAAGGGACATGCGGGGCCGTCGGCCTGCAGTTCGTCATCCTTGATGAAGTCGATGCCCCCCTCCGCCAGCTCTTGCACCAGCGCGGCGGTTTCCTGAGGTGAGAGGCCGACGGAGGGCTTGATGATGGTGCCGATCAGCGGGCCGCGGGGCACGCCCGACAGCTGCCGCGTGCCCTCCACGCCAAAGGCCGGACCGGGCTGCGGCGCGAGAAAGGCATCGGGAAGCGCAAGGCCGGTCAGCTTCAGCCCGGCCACGTCCTTCAACTCGAAGAGGTTGCCCGGGACCGTGGCCATGAGGTTAGGCAGCGAGGCACCGATGGTCTCCAGCGGCCAGGACAGCTCCATCTCGAAACTGCGCATGGCGCCGGGACGACAGCCGGGCAGGGGCGGCAGGCCACTGTCCGCCACCTCGTGCAGCCGTTCGACCCGCGCCGCCGCGCGGTCCCGCAAGGCGGCGCTTTCGCCCGCGAGCCTGACGAAGGTGCCACTGGATTGTTCACCGGCCACGGTCTCTGCCACCTGTGCGGCATCCCCTGCGGTGCGCAGCAGGTAGGTGGCGCGAATGCGGTCGGTCTCCATCACCCGGCCTGTCCGACCGATTTCAGCCAGTCGTGGTAATCCGCCAGCCCGTCGCGAATGTCTGTGAAGCGGGGCGCAAAGCCCAGCCCCTGCACGGATTTGGCGATGTCCAGCGGCGCGCCACGTTCAAAGAACCTGCCCGCCCCCAGCGTCATGCCGCTGTCGCGGCCAAGAAGGTCCGTGACGGTGTCGACGATCGTCTGATGCGGGGTGGAGACGCCGCACGAGATGTTGAAGGCCTCTCCCCGGGCCACCTCTGCGGGCGCCCGCAGCAGATGGACCACGCCCTGCGCCGTATCGCGCACATGGGTCCAGTCCAGCCCCTGATCGCCGCCCGAGGCGGCCGCCACGTCGCTCAGCCCCTGGAGCGGGCCGAACATCGCCTGATAAAGGACATGCATCGTCGAGGGCAGCTTTCCCGGACCATAGACGAAATACAGCCGCGCATGGCGCACGTCGATGTCATAGGTATTGCCGTATTGCGACGCCAGCGTCTCGTTGGCGATCTTCGTCGCACCGTAGAGGTCAGAGGCCACGGCGGGTGTTTCTTCGGTCTGGCCGCCGGATGCGGTGCCATAGACCGCGCCCGAGGACAGGTTGACGAATTTCGGCACGCCGAGGATGCGGCACATCTCCAGCACGTTTATCATGCCGACGGTGTTCACCTGAATGTTGCGGAAGGGGCGCAGGCGGAAAGTCGGCCCGGCGATCACCGCCACGCCGAAGATCACGGCGTCGATACGGCCTTCCCAGGCCCGCATCCGTTCAAACAGCGTGTGGGTGTCGAGGATGTCGACATCCTCGAAAGACAGCCGGTCGGCGTAGGGTTCGAGATAGTCGAGGCCGCGCCCCGCCAGTCCACGCGCGCCGAGGTCGAAGATGACCACCTCTTCGCCTGCTTCAAGCAGGTCGTGCGCGATCCAGCTGCCGACATGCCCCATGCCGCCAAATACGAGAATTGCCATGTGTGTTTGCCTTTCGGGGTCAGTTCAGCAGCAGTCCGGGGAGAAACAGCACCAGCCCCGGGATGAAGGTGATCGCCAGCAACATCCCGAACAGCGGGATGTAGAAGGGCATGATGTCACGCAGAAGGTCGCGGAAGGGGACGTCTGCCACCTTCTGCACGGTGAACAGCACGGTCCCGACCGGTGGCGTGACCAATCCGATCATCAGGTTGAAGATCATGGCCACGCCGAAATGCACCGGGTCGATGCCGTAGCTCTGCACCAGAGGCACAAGGATCGGCGTCAGCAGGAACAGTGCGGGAACGGAATCGATGAACATGCCGATGGCGAGGACGAAGAACGTCAGCAACAGCAACAGCAGGTACTTGCTCTGCACCGTGGCGGTCAGGATGTCGATGATCTGCGTCGTCACCTGGTAGCGCGCCAGCACCCACGCATACAGTGCCGAGCCGGCGATGATCGCCAGAAGGGCGGCGGTGTCCACCGCCGTCTCGCGGCAAATGACCCAGAAGTCGCGCAACGAGATGGTGTTGTAGACCAGCGCCGCGATGAACAGGCAGTAGACCAGCGCAACGACCGAGGCTTCGGTGGGCGTGAACAGTCCGGACAGGATGCCGACGATGATGATCATGGGCGTCAGCATCGGCAACGCGCCCTGGGCGATGGCGGCAAGGACCTGCGCGATGGTGGCCCGCGCTGCCACCGGGTAGCCGCGGCGATGCGACATGATCGCGACCAGGATCATGAGGCTCAGACCCATCAGCACGCCGGGGATGATCGACCCCAGGAAGACGGCGGCGATGGAAACATTGGCCAGCGCACCGTAGATCACGGCGGGAATGCTGGGCGGGATGATCGGGCCGATGGTGGCGGACGACGCGGTGACGGCGGCGCTGAACCCCCGGTCGTAGCCGTCGCGATCCATCGCCTTGATCAGCACCGGACCAAGGCCGCCGGCATGCGCCACTGCGGACCCGGACATGCCCGCAAAGATCATGGAGGAGAGCACGTTCACATGGCCCAGCCCGCCGCGCAGGTGCCCGACCATCACGCGCGCCACGTTGAACACCCGGTCCGAAATCCCGGACGCGTTCATCAGCCGCCCGATCACCAGAAACGCCGGGATGGCCAGAAGCGTGAAGCTGTTGACCCCGTACAGCGTGCGCTGCGCGAGCATTTCATAGGGAATGGAATCGAGGCCGCGATTGGCCGCCAGGACCACGAGGGAGGAACCGACCATGGCAAAGGCCACGGGCACGCCGATGGCCATCAGCAACACGAGCGTTCCAAAAAGGGCAAGGAGGATGGTCACGGGCGGGTCTCCGGGGCAGGGGGTCTCAGCCGGTCAAAGACATCCTTCACGACCAGCAGGGTATAAAGCGCGAGTCCGAGCGCCTGCACGCCGTAGATCGCCGACATGCGGATCGGCAGGGTGCTGGCGCTGGCATTGCCGCTTTTCAGCATCATCTGCACGGCGCCGACGATCAGCGCCACGCCGATCACCGGCGGTCACGATTTCGGCGAGCGTCTCGGACAGGCGGCGCAGGCGGGGACCCATCAGGTCCAGTGCCACGGTGGTGCGGATGTGCTGGCCGTAGCGTTGCGCGATGCTCATGCCGAGGAAGATCTGCCCTATATAAAGGAACCGCGAGGTCTCGTCCGTCCAGGGCACGCCGACCGCCAGCGCGTAGCGCGCCGTCACCTGGATGAACATCACCGCCAGCATCCCGATGAAACAGGCCAGCATCGCCCATTCGATCAGACGCCAGACGGGCCCGGTCGCGTTGACCGGTGTCATGGTCGCAACGGAAGTCTCCGTCATGTCGTCCTCCCTTCGGCGGTTCCGGCCCGGGCGCGTGGCGGCGGGCCGGAACCCTGTTTTTCAGTCGATCTGCGACAGCACGAAATCGCGGACTTCGGGCGCAAAGCCCTCTGCGACGGTGCGGATCGCGGGCTTGGCTTTTTCGCGGAAGGCGTCGACGTCGACCTCGACGATCTCCATGCCCTCGGCCTGAAGCTTCTCGTAGGCCACGGCCTCGTTGCTCTTCACCAGTTCGTCACCCCAGGCGATCGACTCGTCGATGGCGCCCTGGAGCAGCACGCGGTCTTCCTCGGACAGGTCCTGGTAAAAATCCTCGTTCATCAGCCAGTGAAAGAACGAGTGTACGTGCTCCGTCTTGTTGACGTAGTCCTGCACCTCGTAAAGCCGCCCTGCGTAGATGAAGTCCACGGGGTTTTCCTGCATCTCGATCACGCCGGTCTGCAGCGAGGTTTAGACCTCCGGCCATGCGATCGGAGAGGGCAGCGCGCCGATCTCCTGCCAGATCGTGACCCAGGGCGCGATCTCGGGGATGCGCAGGCGGGCACCCGCCACGTCCTCGGGGGATTTGACCGCAACCTTGGACGTCAGGTTACGCGGATTGCGCACCGAAAGGCCGACCAGCCGCAGTTTTCACTGTCGACAAAGGCCGATTGCACGACCTCGCCCATCGCGCCCTCGTAAACCATCCGCGCCGTGGCGCTGTCGTTGTAGACAAAGGGCAAATCGGATGCGGCGTATTGCGGCGCATATAGCGACATCGGCATCGAGCCACCCAATGCGATCTGGTATTCGCCGATGCTCGCGCCTTCGAGGTGGTCGCGTTCGCCACCGACCTCGGTGCCCAGCAAGGTCACGGTGAATCGACCCTCGGACTGAGTTTCGATGGCGTCCTTCAGCCGCTTGCCGACCTGAAACATCTCGTGCCCCGGATCGACGTGCAGCGCGATGCTGACGTCCTCGGCCCAGGCCGGGCTGACCAATGCAACGCTGCCCAACAGCGCCGCGCGTACGATGTTCTTCATCTCAAATCTCTCATGTCGATCACGCCGGGCCGTCCTCCACTCCGCTGCGTGACGTCTCCAAACTGGTCTGACCATCAGAACAATGTTGCATCCCTCAGAGGAAAACGGCTTATTCGTCGACCATCAATTTTGCGCCCTTTGCGGAAAGCGGCCGGAGGAACGGCAATGGTGAAACCGGAGGCTACATAAGGCGCGCTCGTCTCAGGCGAGCCAGAGCGGCGCCCACTCAAGCGTCGGCGAATGCACGAGGATCTCGTGGAAATCCTCGCGGATGACATCCGCAGTGGCGTGTACCCGGTCGGCGAGACCCTGCCCTCCGAACGGACGCTGATGGACGATTTCGGCGTGTCCAGCCTGACGGTGCGCGAGGCGATGGCGGCGCTTGAAAAGAGCGGGCTGATCGAAACGCGGCCCGGCACGCGCGCACAAGGCAATCTTCGACGCCATTGCCGCGCGAGATCCCGACCGGGCGGCGCAGCAGATGCGGGCGCATCTTTTCCAGCTGTCGACGATCTATCCACGAAACCCCGAGGCCCAACCGCCTCCAGACTGACCGCTCTCAGACGGACAGCGGCCCGTGTCTGGGCCCGCTTCGGCATCATGACGGCGCGCCAGTTCGATGGAGCGACGCAGAACGCCGCAACTCTGCGCCATCACACGCAGGGATGGGCCTGGGCGTAAGGCAGACGGCCAGCACAGCGCGAGCATGCGGGCAGAGAATCAGAACAGATCCCGGCCCGGTGTAGAGACGACTATCGAGTTACATAATCAGGATTATTCGTGTCCCGCATTCCGCAAGATGTTGCCGCCATGGGCCACACCTCAGGCAAAGCCCGGCCCCATGAAAACACCAATAACCGGACTTCTTCCAGATCGTAAGGGCGCCCAGAGGCGCCGCTTCGAGGTCTCTTTGCCGCTTGCAGACAAGTCGTCAGGCGGCGGCCACCCGAGAGCGGATAAAATCAAACGAACCGCGCAGCTGCGCCATGATCTGGTCGCGGGTCAGCTGGTGGATCTGGGGCGAAAACGCCTCCATGCTGATCGGCCCGTCGTAGCCCGCACCAATCAGGGCCGCGATCTGGGCGATGTTGCCCAGACGGTCGTCTTCGGTGACCAGCGCGCGATGCGCATCCTCCATCTGGCCAATACCCAAACCGGTTTCCGTGACGCCCGAGACATGGATGATCCCGGTGTATTCCGGGAAAAATTCCGTCTCGCCCGCCAGCGTGTGGTGAAATGTGTCATGCACGATCTTGTAGTGATCCGTGCCGCCCACGGCCTCGATCGCCTCGATGGTCTCGGCCTTGGTGCGCAGGCTCGATCGCTCGAACCCCAGCGGTTCCACCAGCGCGACCATGTCGGCCTCCTGCAACATCGGCAGGATTTCCCGCAGGGCGGTGCGCAGCACGTCGCCGCCGATCCGCGTGCCGTCATTGCGCGGGATCAGGCTGATGGTCTCGGCCTCCAGATCCTGCGCGGTGGTAATCAGCCCCGCGACCTCGTGGCGGATCGCCTCGCTCCAGTCGTTGAAGGGATAGACCTGGCTCAGGCCGACGGTCCGCAGGCCGGCTTTCGTCATCTCGTCGGCCACCGTCTCGGCGGTAAAGCCTTCGAACAGCGCGCGGCCCAGGTCGTTGCGGAACTCGACCCCGACGCACCCCAGCCCCTGAGCCATCTCCATCAAGGCGCGCCAATCGAGGCGCGGCGCGGTCATGTGGTTCAGCGCGAATTTCACGTGTCGTTCCTCTCCCTTGCGTGGGGCGGCACCGCGACCCGACAAGACAGAAAAGGCGCGGGAAACTGATTCTGGTCAAACCGTTTCGCCTCAGGATGCAGGTTTTCCCGTCGATGAGAGGCATCTGTCCCGGTCAGTAATAATACAACCGTATAACGGTGCAGAAGAATTCCGGACTCACCAGCAGGGAATCCAGAAACACCTGCCCTGCCCCGCTCGACCGCCATGCGCCATGTCCGCCAGCAGCAGGGTAAATGGGTAAATGCCGACAAGGTCGGAATTGCGCTCCAGCAGATCCAGCAGATCCAGCATGACCTCCTACGTCAGCCGCCGTGTGTCCTGGTTCACCAATGTGTCGAGCATAGTAAACTCCTGCGCCGCCTCGGCCACGCGGCGGGCGGTGTCCTCGCGCACGCCGGGGGCGGCGGCCACCACGCGGTTCACCGTCGCGATGCTCAGCCCCGCCTCGCGGGCCACGTCCTGAAGCGTCGGTCTGCGGGCCATCCTGTCCTCCCCCGGGGCGCATTCCTGAAACGATTATATCATCCAATCAGATCGAAAATGATACGCGCTAGACATATTCATCGCAGCTCATTGGCAGATGCGACAGCCCGCGCCTAATCTCCGGCATCAGCCGACCGGAGGGAGGAACCCATGGCCCGTCGCGACTATTCCTTGCTGGGCGAGGACGCCCGCCGCGCCGTCGACACCGGCCTGGCCGCCGCCGAGTGGTATCACACCGACATCCCCCGCAAGCAGATGAAGGCGCTGATGCAACGCGCCGACCAGCCCGCCATCCGTGACACCGCGATCCTGTTCGGCTGCATGATCCTGTTTGCGGGGCTGGGCATCGCGCTCTGGCCCTCGTGGTGGTCCGCGCCCTTCTGGCTGGCGTATGGCGTGCTTTACGGGTCGGCCATGGATTCGCGTTGGCACGAATGTGGCCACGGCACCGCCTTCAAGACGCGGCGCTACAACGACTGGCTGTATCAGGTCGCCTGCTTCTGCATGATCCGCAACCCCGTCACATGGCGGTGGAGCCACACCCGCCACCACACCGACACCATCATCGTCGGTCGCGATCCGGAAATCGTCGCCATGCGGCCTCCGGCGCTGTTTGCAATCTTCCTCAACTCCTTCGGCATCCTCGATGCGTGGCACGGCTGGGGCCGGATGCTGTACAACGCTGCCGGAAAAATCCACCCGGAGGAAGCCGACTTCATCCCCGAACAGGAGCGCCCCAAGGTTATCCGCGTGGCCCGCATCTGGACGGCGATCTACGCCGCGACCATCGCGCTGGCGGTCGCTACGCAGTCCATCCTGCCGCTCATGGTGATCGGCCTGCCCCGCCTTTACGGCGCATGGCACATGGTCCTCACCGGCCTCATGCAGCACGCGGGCCTCGCCGACAACGTCACCGATCACCGGCTGAACACGCGCACGGTCTATATCAATCCCGTGTCGCGCTTCATCTACTGGAACATGAACTACCACGTGGAACACCACATGTTCCCCATGGTCCCCTACCACCAGCTGCCCGCCCTGCACGACGCGATCAAGCATGACCTGCCCGCGCCCAACACCTCAATGTGGGACGCCTACCGCGAGTTCCTTCCGGTGCTGAAACGCCAGCTGGCCTACGAGGATTTCTTCCTCAAGCGGGACCTGCCCGCCTCAGCCAAGCCCTACCGCGAGGATTTCCACGCCTCTGCCCTGGGCAACGCCGCAAAATAACACCACATCAAGGACTTACGGGAGGAAACGCATGCCCTGGATTGACGCATGTGCCACGGATGACATCGAAGCAGAGGACCTTATCCGCTTCGACCACGCAGGCCGCACCTTTGCCATCTACCACGCGCCCGACGGCGATTTCTTCTGCACGGACGAGAAATGCACCCACGAGGACGTGCATCTCGAAAACGGGCTGGTGCAGGACTATGAAATCGAGTGCCCCAAGCACAACGCCACCTTCGACTACCGCACCGGAGAGGCCCTTCGCGCGCCCGCCTGCGTCAACCTGAACACCTACGCGGTGAAGGTCGAAGACGGCCGCGTCTGGATCGAGGTCTGAGGCACGGCCAAGCCGCCGTCAGACCAGCGCCAGCACCCGGCGCGTGGCGGCCATGATCTCCTGCATCACCTGTGCCGCGCCGACCTCGGCGGTGCGCCGCGTGCGCGGCACCTCCAGCCCCAAGGGCAGGTCAGCGGGCAGCGCGCCCAGGAAGGCCGCCAGGTCGATCTGCCCCTCGCCGGGCGGCAGACGCTCCTCGCGGGCGGTGAACAGCAGCGTCTCCTCTTCATAGCGCGGCAACACCGGCGCATCGCACAGATGGGCAAAGCGCAGCCGCTCCGGCCCCAGCCCCGCCAGCGTCGGCAAGCGACTGTTGGAGCGGTCGAAATGCAGCGCGTCGGGCAGGATGCCGACCCCCTCCCCCGCCTGCGTGACGACGCTTAGCGCTGCCTCCAGCGTGGGCACCACCGTCCACGGAAAGAACTCCAGCGACACGCCGATCCCCCGCGCCCCGGCACGTTCCGCCAGCGTACCCAGCGTGTCGGCCAGCCGCCCCAGGTCGGGATCATAGGGCGCGCAGATGACCTCCCGCGCCCCCAGTGCGGCCCCGGCGTCCAGCAGCGGGTCGAGGTCACGCAACACCAGTCCCGGCTCGATCTTCAGGAACTCCACGTCATGCACCGCCAGCCCAGTGGCGCGCAGCGCGGCCTGCGTCGCCCGCATCATCGCGGGATCGTCCATCAGCGGATACCCCGGCGAGGTCGGCGTTACGCGCCGCAGCCGCAGCCCCACCGCGTCGAACCCCGCGTCACTGGCCGCATGGATGAACGCAGGCGGCGCAAGCTCGATGGCGCTCAGGTGTGCAATGGACAGTTTCCGCATCACTCTCCCCCCGCCGCATGCCGGCCCGCGATGAAACCAAAGGTCAGCGCCGGCCCAAGGTTGATGCCCCCCGCCGGGTACTGCCCGCCCATGACGCTCGCCATGTCGGTCCCCGCCGCGTAGAGGCCCGGCACCGGGTCGCCGCCCGCATCCAGCACCCGCGCCGCGCCGTCCGTGCGCAATCCGGCAAAGGTGCCAAAGCTGCCCGGCACCACCTGCACCGCGTAAAACGGCCCCTTGTCGATCGGCGCAACGCAAGGATTCGGCCCCACGTCCGGGTCGCCCTGCAACCGCGTGTAAGGCGTACTGCCGCGCCCGAACGCCGTATCCTCGCCCCGCGCCGCATCCGCGTTGAACCGCGTCAGCGTCGCGCGCAGCCCCTCCGGGTCGATGCCGCAGGCGGTGGCCAGCGCCTCGGGCGTCTTGCCCGTCTTCAGGTAGCCCGACCTGATCCACGGCTTGATCGGCACCGGCGCGGGCCGCACGATGCCCAAGCCATAACGCCGCAGGAACCGATGATCGCAGACCATCCACGACACGGGCGGCTCGCCGTCCGGCACCGCCTCCAACATCTCGCGAACGTAGTCGTGATACCCAAGGCCCTCGTTGCAGAACCGCCGGCCATTGGCCAAGACGCCAATCACCCCCGGCTTGCCCCGGTCGATGATGTGGGGAAAGACCGCCTGTCGCCCGTCCGGCCATGTCACCCGCGACACCGGACACCAAGCCCCCGGCGCGGCAAGGTCGCGCGCCTGCTGGCCCCCCACGCTTTCGCCCAGTCGCAACCCGTCGCCCGTCGCCTCGGGCACTGCCAATGTGGCGTGGGTTTCAGGCCTCGGAAAGGTCTCCAAACGCCGGTCCATGTCCTGCGGGTAGCCGCCCGTCGCCAGCACGACGCCACGCGCGGCCTGCACCGTGACCTCACCCTCCGGCCCGCGCAGCACCGCGCCGGTCACCGCGTCACCCTCCCGCGTCAGCCGCTCGACCGCATGGCCCACGCGCACCTCCACCCCGACATCCAACGCAGACCGCAACAGCCGCCCCACCAGCGCCTGCCCATTGCGCAGCTGCATCCCGCGCCCATGCCGCGCCAGATCGAACAGATGCACCCCCAGCCGCCGCGCCACATGCAGCGCCGATCCCACCGACCGCGTCGCCGTCATGAAGGCGCGCAGGTCCGGCCCCGCCTGTATGGTCATCCCCCAGAACGATGTCTCGGGCAGCGGCTTGCGCAGCAGGCGCACAGCGTCCCCCAGCGCCCGCCCGTCATAGGGTTGCGCGATCACCGACCGCCCGCCCATGCCCGCGCCGGGCTGGTGGCTGTAGGTGTCGGGGATCTTCGCGCCGCAGTCAAAACTCAGCGCCGTATGCGCCTCGAAAAACCCCACCATTTCCGGCGCGGCCTGCAGAAATGCATCCACCAGTTCCGCGTTGAAGGTATTGCCCAGCACCGCTTCAAGGTAGCGGCGCGGCGCGTCCCGGTCCTCGGTGATGCCATGACGACGCGCCACCGGGTTGCAGGGCGCCCAGATCCAGCCGCCCGACCACGCGGTCGTGCCGCCGACCACCTCGGCCTTTTCCACCAGAACGACCCGCGCGCCGCGATGCGCCGCCGTCACCGCCGCCGCCAGCCCCGCCGCGCCCGATCCCACGACCAGCACATCACACATCACCACCTCGGACACGCACAATCCTTCCCTTAGACCGGGCGGCACCCTCTGCCCCTGCTAGGGCTAACGTCAAATGCTTGTTCTTGCAGATGCGTAACCTGATGTTAATTTCCGGCGCAGGAGGACCGCCCATGCCGGAAATGACCCTGCGCCAGATCGAGGTGATCCGCGCCGTGATGCTGACGGGCACCATCAACGGGGCGGCGCAGATGCTCAACGTCTCGGCCCCGGGCATCAGCCGCCTTGTCAAACACACCGAGGAAAGCCTCGGCATCCGTCTGTTTGAACGCAAGGCCGGGCTGTTCGTGCCGTCGATCGAGGCCAGCAAGGTCTTTGACCAGCTGCGCGAGGTCTACAAGGGCGTCGCCAACCTGCAAGACGCCGTGGGTGCCCTGCAAAAGGGCGAGGACGTGCGTCTGGCCTTTGCCTCTGCCCCCTCGGTCGCGCAGTTCATCGCCGCCCGCGTGATGCAGCGGGTGCGCGGGCGCTACGCCGACCTGTTCATCGACCTGAACATCCTCAAGATCGAGGAAACCCTCGATTACCTCCTGCTGGAGCGCGGCGAATTCGTCATCATGAGTTCCCCCATCCCCAACGCCGCCGTAGAGAACGAGAAGATCGCCGAGAGGCGGCTGGTGGTCATCATGCCCGACGGTCACCCGCTGGCCGCGCAGCGCGAAGTGTCGGTGCACGACCTCGCGCGGGAGTCGCTGATCGGCATCGACCCAGCCGACCCCTATGGCCGCATCCTCGCGCAACCCTTCGAAAACGCCGGGATCGAGATGCGCCACGCCATGCGCGGGCGGTTCGCGCAAACGGTCGTCAGCCTCGTCCGTCACGGGCTTGGCGTGGCGCTGATCGACGAGTTCTCGGTCGCCGAGGTCTACATGCCCGGCGTCACCCGCCGCCCGTTGAAAGAGGCCAGCGGCGTGTCGATCCACGTGGTGCAAAAGAAGGGCCGCGTGCTGTCTGGCTTTGCCGAATACGCCATCGCGCAGTTCCGGCGCGAGCTGACAAAGGCGGTCGAGGACGGCCCCTGGATGCGGTAATGATGCGCTGACTGGTGCGCACCAAAATAACATCATGTTAATGCGAACGCCAAATGCGCATTTGACGTTACGGCCCGACTCCTGCAATCAAGTGTCCCATGTCGTCCACCCGGCCTCGGGTGGTTTTGTGAAAACGACGCTTTGGGAGGATATCATGAAGCGCATTCTGTTCGGTGCCGTTGCGGCGCTCGCACTCTCCGCAGGCTTTGCCGCGGCCGAATACCCCGAAAAGGAAATCCAGGGCATCATCCAGTGGGGGGCCGGTGGCTCCACCGACACGGTGATGCGCTCCGTCACGCCGCACGCCGAAGAGGTGCTGGGCGGCACCGTGGTCATGCAGAACATGACCGGCGCCGTGGGTGCCATCGCCCTGAACTACGTGGCCGACGCCGAGGCGGATGGCTACACCGTGCTGATGGGCGCGGAAAACCCGATGCTCTACAAGATCATGGGCCTGGGCGACAAGGACTACGGCGAGTTCACGCCCGTAAACATCCTGGCACGCGGCACGCCGCTGCTGGTCGCCAACAACGACGCGCCCTTCAACACCTACTCCGAGATGATCGCCTACGTGAAGGAGCATCCGGGCGAGGTGCGTTTCGGCTCCACCGGTCCGGGCGGCCTACCCTCCGTCGTGACCGCGATGGTCGAGGCGGTCGAGGGTGATCTGGATGTGATCTTCGTCCCCTACGACGGTGACGGCCCGGCGCTGACCGGCCTGCAGGGCGGCGCAATCGACGTCATGCCCGCCGTTCTGGGTGCCGCCATCGAAGGCGTGAAGGCCGGCAACATGAAGGCGCTCGGCGTCGTCGATGTGGCCGAGAGCGACAAGCTGCCGGGCGTCGAGGCCGTGGGCGTCGTGAACCCCGGTTACGCGACCTACCTGCCCTGGGGCCCGTTCTTTGGCGTCTTCGTCAAGAAGGGCACGCCCGACGACGTGGTGGCCAAGCTGACCGACGCCTACGCGCAGGCCGCGCAGAACGCCGACTTCACCGCCCTGATGGACGGCCGTGGCTTTACCCTGATGAACATCTCGGGCGCCGAGGCAGAGGCCTTCCTGACAAAGTGGCAGCAGGGCACCGCGTGGCTGCTTCAGGACGCAGGCATGACCAAGGCCTCGCCCGAAGACTTCGGCATCGCGCGTCCGGCTGAGTAAGCCGAACAGGAACTCCCTGTCGGGTCCTCACAGACCCAAGGCACGACTGGGCGCTGCATTTCATCGAGGTGCAGCGCCTCTTTCATGACAGATCCAGCGGGAGGAGGGCCCCATGCGGATTGACCCCGAACATCACGACGGCACGTCGGACGCCACACCCGGCGGCGAAGCGGACAAGCGCCGCCCCGGCGAGCTGGTCTTTGCCGCCTTCCTGCTGGTGGCCAGCCTCGTGCTGGTGCACAGCGCCTGGGGCATCGAGAATTCATTCGGTCCCAACGGTCTGTCCTCGCCGCGCTCGATCCCGCTGGCGACAAGCGTCGTGATGGTGCTCAGCGCCGCCGTGGTGCTGCTGAAAACGCTCCGCCTGCCGCTGGACCGCACGGAAACCGTGATGCGCGACATCCTGCCGTGGGTGGTAATCCTGTTCGCGGGACTGCTGGTGGGCTACGGCCTGTTGCTGAAACCGCTGGGCTTCCTGCCGGTCTCGGCCCTCTTCCTGATCGTCGCGATCAAGGTCCTGTCGCGCCGCTCCTGGCCCTGGGCCATCGGCATTGCACTGGCCGCGCTGGTGGTGATCTGGCTGATCTTCCGCATCGTCTTCTCGGTCCTGATGCCCGCAGGCATCTTCCCCGAGGCCGAGCTGGTGCAATTCTTCCGCACGCTGTTGACGGGGGGCGCAGAATGAGCGCGCTTATGGATTTCTTCACCGTCTTCACCCAGCCGCAACTGCTGATGCTGGTGGGGGTCGGCACCTTCGCCGGGGTCTACGTCGGCGCGATCCCGGGCCTGTCGGTCACCATGGCCGTCTCGATCCTGATCTCGTTTACCTTCTCGTGGGACGTGCTGCCCGCCATCTCGCTGATGATCGGCATCTACATGGGCGGCGTCTACGGCGGCTCGCGCACGGCGATCCTGCTGAACATCCCCGGCGCGCCCTCGGCCATTGCCACGGCGATGGACGGCTACCCCATGGCCTTGCGCGGCGAGGCGGGCACCGCCATCGGCGTCACCACGGTCATGAGCTTCATCGGCGGCTTCGTCGGCATCGCCGTACTGGCGCTGGCGGCCCCCTTCGTCGCGGATTTCGCGCTGAAATTCCAGCCGCGCGACTACATGCTGCTGGCGATCCTCGGCATCCTGCTGGTGGGCTCGCTGAGCCAGGGCTCGCTGGTCAAGGGCATCTTCGCGGGCGCACTTGGCATCGCCATCGGCGCGGTGGGCCGTGATCCGCTGACCTTCACCGAACGCTTCACCTTTGACCTGCAACTGATGAACGGCGGGATCTCCTTCATCGCCGTGATGATCGGCATGTTCGGTGTCTCCGAGGCGCTGCTTCAGCTGCACCACGTCGACAAGGACGCCGTCCGGCAAAAGATCACCCGCATCGTCCCGTCCCTGTCCACCGTAAAGAAACACCTGCCGCTGTCGCTCCAGACGTCCTCCATCGGCGTCATCATCGGCGCGCTGCCCGGCACCGGCGGCGATATCGCGGCGCTCATGGCCTACGACCACGCCAAGCGCGTGACAAAGAACCCCGAACGCCCCTTCGGCCAAGGCGCGATGGAGGGCCTCGTCGCCCCCGAGACCGCCAACAACGCCGCCGTCGGCGGGGCCTTCATCCCCATGATGACGCTGGGCATCCCCGGCGACGCGGTGACCGCCATCATGATCGGCGCGCTCTTCATCCACGGGCTGAACCCCGGCCCCATGCTGATGATCGAACAGCCGCACATGTTCTGGTTCATCGTCGGCTGCCTCGTGATGGCGAACTGCTTCATGCTGCTGTTCGGCCTGACGGGGATCAAGCTGTTCACCAAGATCGTGGAAATGCCGCGCTCGGTGCTGATCCCGCTCATCATGCTGCTGTCCATCGTCGGCGCCTTCGCGGTGAACAACTCCATCGCCGATGTTTACTGGATGCTCGGCTTCGGCGTGTTTGGCTACTTCATGCGCCATTACGGCTACCCGCTTGGGCCGGTGATCCTCGGCGTGATCCTGTCGCGTTTGCTGGATGACAATTGGCGGCGTGCGATCATCTCCGAACGCGAGGACCTTGGCCGGTTCTTCGAGGGGATCGTGACCAGCCCGCTGTCTTTGGTGCTGATGATTGCCGTAATCCTGGTATTCGTGTCGCAGACGCCCGTGTGGCGCTGGGGCAAGTCCAAGCTCTTCAAGGAGTCCTGACCATGACCTCTCCGGATCTGAAACTCGGCCTGATCGGCGACAATATCGCCCGCTCCCGCGCGCCGGTGCTGCATCGGCTGGCCGGGGAACAGAATGGCATGGTCGTGCAATACGACCGCCTGATCCCGCGCGACATGGGTGAGGACTTCGACGAGGTCTTCGACCGCTGCGCCGGGCGCGGCTATCGCGGCATCAACGTCACCTACCCCTACAAGGAACGCGCCGCGAAGAAGGTCACCATCCCCGACCCGCTGGTCGCCGCCATCGGCGCGGTCAACACCGTGCTGTTCGAGGACGGCGGGCCGAAAGGGTTCAACACCGATTACAGCGGCTTCATCGCCGGGTATCGCGGCGTGCGCGAGGCCGCGCCGGGCATCTGCTGCCTGATCGGCACCGGCGGCGTGGGCCGCGCGCTGGCCTTTGGCCTGCTGGCACTGGGGGCCGAGGAAATCCGCCTCGTGGACCGCGACGCGGCCAAGGCCGAAGCACTGGCCGCCGATCTGCGCGCCGCCGGAAAACCCACCCGCATCGTCACCCACACGGACGCCGAGGAAGCCGCCAAAGGCGCGCAGGGCCTGCTGAACGGCACCCCCGTCGGCATGGTGGGCTACGACGGCACCCCCCTGCCCGCGCCCTGCATGGCCGGGGCCGAATGGGCCTTCGACGCGGTCTACACCCCCGTTGACACCCAGTTTCTGAAGGACGCCGAGGCCGCCGGTCTGACCATCATCTCGGGCTACGAGCTGTTCTTCTGGCAGGGCGTCCACGCGTGGGACCACTTCGCCGGCAAGCCACTCGACCAGGCCCAACTGCGCGCCTCCTTGCAAGCAGAGGCGGACGCGGCATGAAAACCTCCATCGCCACAGTCTCCATCTCCGGCACCCTGCGCGAGAAACTCTCCGCCATCGCCAAGGCCGGTTTCGACGGCATCGAGATCTTCGAGCAGGATTTCGTCGCCGACGAGGGCAGCGCCCGCGATATCGGCAACATGATCCGCGACCACGGGCTGGAGATCACGCTCTTCCAGCCCTTCCGCGACTTCGAAGGGCTGACCGGCGACCTGCGCCGCCGCGCCTTCAACCGCGCGCGGCACAAGTTCGACACCATGGCCGAGCTGGGGACCAACCGCATCCTCGTCTGTTCTTCCTGCCACCCGCAGGCGCTGGGGGGCATCGACCGCGCCGCCGATGATTTCGCCGAACTGGGCGACATCGCCCGCGAATACAACATCCAGGTGGGGTTCGAGGCGCTGGCATGGGGCCGCCACGTCAACGACCACCGCGACGCGTGGGAGGTCGTGCGCCGCGCCGATCACCCCAACGTGGGCGTCATCCTTGACAGCTTTCACACGCTCTCGCGCAAGATCGACCCGAACACCATCCGCCGCATCCCGGCGGACAAGATCACCTTTGTCCAGCTGGCCGACGCGCCGCTGATCGACATGGACCTGCTGTACTGGTCGCGCCACTTCCGCAACATGCCGGGCGAGGGCGACCTGCCCGTGACCGACTTCATGCGCGCCGTGTCGGCAACCGGCTACGACGACTGGATCAGCCTGGAGATCTTCAACGACCAGTTCCGGGGCGGCCGCCCCGAGGGGCTGGCGCTCGACGGTCACCGCTCGCTCATCGCGCTGATGGATGACGTGCGGCGGCTGGAGCCTGACGTCTCCGTCGACCTCCCCGTGATCCCCGCCCGCGTACAGGTGCAGGGCGTCGAGTTCATCGAATTCGCCACCCGCGGCACCGAGGCCGAGGCCCTGCGCAAGCTCCTCGCCTCCATGGGATTCGCCGCCATCGGTCAGCATATCTCGAAGCAGGTCACGCTCTGGCAGCAGGGCGAGATCCGCATCGTCCTGAACGAGGAAACCACCGGATTCGCCGACCATGCCTACAGCGTCCACGGCACAGGCATCTGCGACGTGGGGCTGAAGGTCGCCAGCGCCGCCGACACCACGGCGCGCGCCCGTGAACTGGGCGCCACGCTGTTCAACCAGCCCGTCGGCCCCGGCGAATTCGACATTCCCGCCATCCGCAGTGTCGGCGGCTCGGTCATGCATTTCATCGACGAGAAAAGCGGCCTGTCCGAGGTCTGGGACGTGGAATTCCGTGACGCAGGCGGCCCGACCACCGGCGCGGGCCTGCGCCGCATCGACCATCTGGCCGAAACCATGAGCTACGACGAAATGCTCTCGTGGTCGCTGTTCTACACCTCGCTTTTCGACATGCGGCCCTCGGGGATGAACGACGTGATCGACCCGGACGGGCTGGTGCGCTCTCAGGCGATCCGCACGCCCGACGCGGCGGCACGCATCACCCTGAACGGGGCCGAGACGCATCGCACGCTGGCAGGCTCCTTCCTCGCGGAGTCCTTTGGCGGCGCGGTGCAGCACGTGGCCTTTACCAGCGACGACATCTTCAGCAGCGCGCGTCACATGGCCGAGGCGGGCTTTCAGCCGTTGAAGATGACCGACAACTATTACCGCGACCTCGCCGCGCGCTTCGATCTGGACGCCGACCGCATCGCCGCCATGCAGGCGCATGACATCCTCTACGACGAGGATGCTCAGGGGGCGTTCTACCAGTTCTACTCGCAGCCCTTCGGCGGCGGCTTCTTCTTCGAAGTGGTGCAGCGATTGAACGGCTACGACGGCTACGGCGCGCCCAACGCCCCGTTCCGCATCGCCGCCCAGAAACGCATGATGCGCCCAAAGGGGATGCCCAGCACCTGACACGCGACCCTTGGCACGGGCGTCAGCCCGGGCCGCGCCCGAACCCTCCCCCCGGGAGGGCGCATTGGCGATGGTCCGCAACACGCGCTCGTCAGGGACTTTGATGCGCAGCGCCTGCCACAGGCGTTCAAAGCGCCCACCCAGGGTTCGGGCGCGGCCCTCCGCTCTGTCATTGTCAGGTAAGAACTCAGGTCAGTACTCTGGCTAACCCCTCCTGCGTGCGCCGCAGCGGCGGCAGGTAGAGCGCCTCCAACTCGGAGGCCTCTCCCTGCACCGCGGCCACCCCGGTGTTCAGCGCCGCGACCACCTGCCCGCGCGCATCCAGCAGCGGCACGGCGATCGACCGCAGCCCCAGTTCGACCTCCTGGTCGATGATGGCAAAGCCCTGCGCCCGCACCCGCGCCAGCTCCTCCATGATCTCGCCCGGATCGGTCAGGCTGAAGGCCGTGCGCGGCGTCAGATCCGACCGATCCACCAGCGCCCGCGCCTCCCCAACCGGCAGCGCCGCCAGCAGCACCCGACCCATGGACGTGCAATGCGCTGGCAGCCGCGATCCCGGCAACAGCCCCACCGACATCACGCGCCGCATGGCAGCGCGGGCCAGATACACGATCTCCGTCTCGTCCAGAATGGACACCGAGGTCGACTGAC
The DNA here is from genome assembly GCF_049800975.1 of Sagittula sp. S175. NCBI lineage: Bacteria > Pseudomonadati > Pseudomonadota > Alphaproteobacteria > Rhodobacterales > Roseobacteraceae > Sagittula > Sagittula sp. S175. The sequence goes on along the minus strand of NZ_JBNAGB010000015.1, from coordinate 45,140 downwards.
CGATCTTCTCCGACAACTGATCCAGCCAAGGCTGCACCCTCTGCGGCAGGGGCAGCGCCGCCAGCGCCCCCATGCCCAACCGCAGCACGCGCGGTGTGAGGGTAAAGAACTTGCCGTCGAACTCCGCATAGCCTTCGTGATGCAGGGTCAGCAGGCAGCGCCGGGCGGTGGCGCGGTCCAGCCCGGCCCTCTCGGCCACTTCGGAGGTCGACAGGCGCGGGTGCTCCGCCCCGAAGGCCGCGATCACCCGCAGCCCCTTGGCAAAAGAGGCGACATAATCCGTCTTGGTCACGATGCGCACACCCCGCTGCACGATCCGAACAAATCTCACGATGCGCACAAAAGGGATCGCCCGACAACCCGCCCCGCGCTACCCCTGTCGCCAGACAAGGAGACCTGCATGGACAAGACACTCCCCTCGCTGGCCGAGGCGGTTCAGCGCATCCCCGATGGCGCGACCGTGATGATCGGCGGTTTCGGCGGTTCCGGCGCGCCCATCGAACTGATCCACGCCCTGATCGACCACGGCGCGAAGCACCTGACCGTGGTGAACAACAACGCGGGCAACGGCCACGTGGGCCTTGCGGCGCTGATCGAACAGGGACAGGTGGACAAACTCATCTGTTCCTTCCCGCGCTCCGCCGACCCGCGCGTCTTCACCGAACGTTATCTGGCGGGCAAGATCGAGCTCGAGCTGGTCCCCCAAGGCACCCTCGCGGAACGCATCCGCGCCGGTGGTGCGGGCATCCCGGCCTTCTTCACCCCCACTGCCGCGGGCACCGACCTGGCAGAGGGCAAGCCGCAGCAGGAATTCGACGGGCGGCTCTACGTGCAGGAACGTTGGCTGAAGGCCGATTTCGCGCTCATCAAGGCCGAACAGGGCGACCCGCATGGCAACCTGACCTACCGGATGGCCGCGCGGAACTTCAACCCGGTCATGGCCATGGCGGCCACCACCACCATCGCGCAGGTCAGCCGCATCGTGCCGCTTGGCGCGATCGACCCCGAACACGTCATCACGCCGGGCATCTTCGTCAGCCATATCGTCGAAGTCGCGACCCCCGCGCAGGAAGAAGACCTTAACCGGGCGGAGGCCGTCTACCCATGACCGACCTTGAACAGCTTGAGACCGTGAAACTCTCCAACGCGCAGATCGCATGGCGCGCGGCGCAGGACATCGAGGATGGCGCTTACGTGAACCTCGGCATCGGCTTCCCCGAAATGGTTGCCCGCTTCCAGCCCGAGGGGCGGCAGGCGATCTTTCACACCGAAAACGGCGTGCTGGACTTCGGCGAGGCCCCGCCCAAGGGTCAGGAGGACTGGGACTGCATCAACGCCGGGAAAAAGGCGATCACGCTGAAGCCGGGCACCGCGTTCTTTCATCACGCGGACAGCTTTGCCATGGTGCGCGGCGGGCATCTGGACGTCGCAATCCTCGGGGCCTACGAGGTGGCGCAGAACGGTGACCTCGCGAACTGGTCCACGGGCAAGGGCGGCGTTCCGGCCGTCGGCGGCGCGATGGATCTGGTGCAAAGCGCGAAACGCGTTGCCGTTCTGACTGACCACGTGACCAAGAAGGGAGAGCCGAAACTCGTCGCCCAATGCTCCCTGCCGCTGACAGGCGTGGCCTGCGTGACGCGCATCTATTCCTCGCTCGCGGTGATCGATGTGGTGGACGGCCAGTTCGTCCTGCGCGAAAAGGTGGACGGCCTCTCGTTCGACGAGTTGCAATCCCTGACCGGCGCGACGCTGCACACTGACGGCGACGTGCTGCCCCTCACCTGCCCGAAGGACCTGAAATGACCGAAGTCTACATCTGCGATTACATCCGTACCCCCATCGGCAAGTTCGGCGGCGCGCTGTCTGCCGTGCGCACCGACGACCTTGGCGCGGTGCCGATCCGGGCGCTGATGGCGCGCCATGACATCGACTGGACCGCCGTGGACGAGGTGTATTACGGCTGCGCCAACCAGGCGGGCGAGGACAACCGCAACGTCGCGCGCATGTCCGCCCTGCTGGCCGGTCTGCCGGTCGATGTGCCGGGCACCACGATGAACCGCCTCTGTGGCTCGGGCATGGACGCGATCCTCGCCGCCGCCCGCGCGATCAAGGCAGGCGAGATCGACCTCGCCATCGCCGGGGGCGTGGAATCCATGACCCGCGCGCCCTTCGTCATGCCCAAGGCGACCACCGCGTTCTCCCGCGCGAACGAGGTCCACGACACCACCATCGGCTGGCGCTTCGTCAACCCGCTGATGAAGGCCCAGTACGGCATCGACTCCATGCCCGAAACCGCCGAGAACGTGGCCGAGGATTTCAACATCTCGCGCGAGGATCAGGACGCCTTTGCCCTGCGTTCGCAGGAGAAGGCCGCCGCGGCGCAGGCCAGCGGTCGCCTTGCACAGGAAATCACCCCCGTGACCATCAAGGGCCGCAAGGGCGACACCGTGGTCGACACCGACGAACACCCCCGCGCCACGACCATCGAGGCGCTGTCGGGGCTGAAGGGCTTCGTCAAACCGGGCGGCACGATCACGGCGGGCAATGCCTCGGGCGTGAACGACGGCGCGGCGGCGGTCATCATCGCCTCTGCCGAGGCGGCAAAACAGCATGGCCTGACACCCCTCGCCCGCATCATCGGCGGGGCCACGGCGGGCGTCGCGCCGCGCATCATGGGCTTCGGCCCCGCGCCCGCATCCAGGAAACTGATGGCCCGTTTCGGCCTGACGGTGGACGACTTCAGCGTGATCGAACTGAACGAAGCCTTCGCCTCGCAGGGGCTCGCCACGCTGCGCGATCTGGGCATCGCGGACGACGACGCGCGCGTGAACCCGAACGGCGGAGCCATCGCGCTGGGTCACCCGCTGGGCATGTCCGGCGCGCGCATCACCTGCACCGCGATCCACGACCTGCAACCGGGCCAGAAATCCCTGTCCACCATGTGCATCGGTGTGGGTCAGGGCATCGCCATCGCGCTGGAACGGGTCTGACACCCGGTCTTAACCCTTGCGCGGCAAGGTCCTTTCCCGGACCCGCTGCGCAAGGCACAACCGGATTTGCGGGCGCAAATTGTCAGCCGGCAATTTGCACCCGCAACCCGCAATGTGAATGAAATCAGTGGCTTGGCCTGACAATTTGGCCGATGTCAGCCCCAGGGACCGCCGCCACCGCCGCGCACACGCCTGATCCGGTCCTGCCGCACGGGGCGTTGAGCCGCAGACGGTCCCGACATCCCGGCCATCTGACGCAACGCGGCAACGCGGTTCTCGGTCGCCGGATGCGTGGCGAACAGGTTGTCCGTCGCCCGCCCGTGCAGCGGGTTGATGATGAACATATGCGCCGTCGCGGGGTTGCGCTCTGCCGCCATGTTGTCGATGCGCGAGGCCCCCTGCTGGATACGCTCCAGCGCCGAGGCCAGCCACATGGGGTGGCCACAGATCTCGGCCCCGGCCTTGTCCGCCGCGTATTCGCGGGTTCGGGAGATCGCCATCTGCACCAGCATCGCGGCAAAGGGCGCGAAGATCATCATGGCCAGCGTGCCAAGGAACCCCATCCGGTTGTCCCGCCCGCCAAAGAACATGGCAAAGTTTGCCAGCATGGTGATCGCCCCGGCAAAGGTCGCCGTGATCGTCATGATAAGCGTGTCGCGGTTCTTGATATGCGCCAGTTCGTGCGCGATGACGCCCGCCAGTTCCTCGCGGGACAGCGACTGCATCAGGCCGGTGGTCACCGCCACGGCGGCGTTCTCGGGGTTGCGGCCCGTGGCAAAGGCGTTGGGCTGCGGCTGGTTGATGATGTAGACGGCGGGCATCGGCAGGCCCGCGTTGTTCGCCAGCTGGCCGACCAGCTCGGTCAGGCCGAACCGGTCGCCGCGCGTCAGGACCTGCGCGTTGTGCATCCTCAGCACGGCCTTGTCCGATCCGTACCACGCCCAGAGGTTCGTACCGGCGGCGAACAGCAACGCCAGAAGCGCGCCGCCCTGACCGCCCAGCATGTAGCCCACACCCATGAACAAGGCCGTCATCGCGGCCATCAGCATCCCGGTTTTCATCTGTCTTCTGCGTATGATTGCTCTGTCGATGATGTAGGATCGCACCGTCCTGTCTGCCAGTCCCCGCGACGGCACGCGCACCTTCCCCGGCGGTCCCTGGCCTGTCCCTCTTGCGTCCGGGGCAGCATTTCGGTCCTATGGGATGGTCAGGGCCTGCATCTTGTACGGAAACACCGCGCAATGGCGTATCTCCCTACTTGACCGGACGCCCACTAAGGGAAAAAGTCGAATCATGGCAAACGACGTGCAGGATATCACCGAGGACAAGACCCAGCCGCCCATGTCGGCGCTGCGGTACGAGACTCCTTTCGAGCTTTACTCGGAGATGCCGCAGGTCAAGCAGATGACCCAGCATCGCCCCCGCGACGACGAGGACAACGTCGAGTATCTCAACAGGCTGTCCGGATCGACTACACCCGAAGAGGCAGTGACCTTCACCGCCTTCGCTGCGGTGCCCGCGATGGCGATATGGTGGGGCTACGAATGCCTGCGGCTCGCCTCTGACGACATGACGGCCAGCGACCGCGAACTGATGGAACTTGTCGCCAACTGGTGCAGCTATTCCGACAACGAGAACCGTTACCGGGTGATGAGCCGCGCGCTGTATGCGTCGGTGCGCAGCCCGGCGGTGTTCCTCGGACTGGCCGTGGGCTGGTCCGGCGGGCCGATCGCGCCGAACGACTCGGCGGTGGTCCCCGCGCACCGCGCGCCCCGGGCGATCAACTCGGCCGTGCTGTCCAGCCTCGCGAGGGCCGAACTGTCGCAGCGCCCGGTGCGTCTGGCGCGGTTCATCGACCAGGCCTCGGCGCTGTTCCGCCCCTTCTGATTTTTGATCTGCCCCACTGGTTTAAGTCGGGCAAGACTGGTTAATTGAACGCGATGACACTGGTATTGCGAATCGAGAACTTCGATCAGCTGGAAAATGGCGGGCCGCTCTCGCTGCAGCTGGATGGACGCAGCGCGAGCGTGGGCCGCCGTGCGTCCATGGACTGGTCTTTGCCTGATCCGACCAAGATGATCTCGGGGCACCACTTCGACATCACCTATGAGAACGGCAATTATTACCTGACCGACGTGTCGATGAATGGCACCTTCGTCGATGGCCAGCGCCACCGGCTCGAAGGGCGTTTGCAACTGCATGGCAACGAGCGGCTGATCGTCGGGCATTACATCATCGGCGTCACCGTGCAGCAGGCCGCCCAAGAGGTCAGCCAGCCGGTGCAGGACCCCGGTCTCACGCAGGACGATCCCTGGGGGGCTTATGATCCCTCGGGCATGCAGCCCGTGTCCGGTGGTCGTGGCGGTGCGGGTCTCGACGCGCTGAATGGCGGGTTCGTGCAAGTGCAGCGCCCCGGCGGCACCGGCGGGATGAAGACCGAAACCTCGTTGCAACTGCCCATGGGTGGCGCTGCAGGTGGCGGGATCGGCATCCAGACACCCACCGGCTGGGGCCAGCCCCTGCCACCCCAGCCACAGGCCCCCGAAGAACCCTTTGTTGCCTATGTCCCGACCCTTGGTCAGGACGAACCCGCTGCACCTGCACCGCTGCCCGAGGCTTCGCGCCCCCGCACGCAGCTGTCGCAGCCGCCCTATACGCCGACCTTCGGGCAGGACGCGCCTGTTGCCGAGCCCGAGAGGCCCGAGGCCGCGCCCTACACCCCACCCGTTGAACAGGACGCTCCGTCCGCGCCCTACACGCCGACCCTTGGCCAGGACGTTGGTCGCGAGGAAACCGGAGAGGTCTCGGCCCCTCCGCAGTCCGCCATGCAGCCGCCCCAGCCGCCGCGTGCAGGGGCCTTTGCACCGTCCTTCGGCGTGCAGGGCGAGCCGACCCCGGCAGTCCCGTCGGTTCCCGTCCCTCCGGCCGCGCAGGCGCCGCACGCTGCGCCACAGCCTCCCATGCCGCAGCCGCCGATGCCCCGGCCCGTGCCGCCCATGGCGCCTTCGGCTGTTCCGACACCTCAGCCGTCTTACGCGCCGCCTCCGCCGCAGCACGAATATCCCGCGCCGCAGCCCGCCGCGATGGGGGGCGACGTGGCCCCTGCCCTGCGGGCCTTCTGCGAGGGCGCAGGGCTGGACCCCAAGTCGGTGAAGAACGAACAGGCCGTGCAGTTGATGCACATGCTGGGCAAGTGCGTCCGTATCGCGACCGAAGAGTCCATGCAGATGCTCAAGGCCCGCGCCGACGTGAAGAACTTTACCCGTGGTGGCGTGCGGACCATGCTGTCCGCCAATGCCAACAACCCGATGAAGTTCATGCCCGACAGCCAGCAGGCCTTGGAACTGATGTTCGTCGCGCCGCGCGATGGCTTCATGACCGGGGCCGATGCCTTCAAGGATGCGATGAAGGACATCCGCATCCACCAGGAAGCGGTGTTCCGCGCCCTGCAACCGGCGCTGGCCGAGGTCTTCCGTGGCCTGTCGCCCGAGGAAATCGAGGCCGCCTGTGAAAGCACCGGCGCGAACCTGCTGGGCAAGCGGTCGGGCAAGCAGTGGCCGACCTACGTGGAGCGCTGGGACCAGAAGGCGCAGGCCGGGGAACACGGTATCCTCGACGCCTTCCTTCAGGCGTTTGCAAGGGCCTACGCCGAGGCCAACAAGGGTTGATTTTAAGGACGCGCCCCGGGCCAGACCGGGGCGCTTTTTTGACGGAGCACATTCATGGATCTCGAGAAGCTGCTGACGCCGATCTCGGAGGAGGCCCCCTGTGGTCCCGACCTCGAACCCGAGGGTGATCCCGACTACGACGAAGCCTACTTCGACCGCATGGGCGAGCTGCCGGAATGGTATTTCCGGCCCGGCGTGGAAAAGCCCGACGGCTCCATGACCCCCGACCAGTTCTTCGACCCCAAGTCGGTGAACTTCCGCGAGGAATGCGGGCTGATCGACCCGATCCTCGAACGCACCCGCGACCTGCGTCTGGTGGTGCTGCGCGCCCAGTGGGCGATCCTGTCGGGCAACCTGCCAAAGTTCATCGAATGCATCGACTGGGTGGCCGGGCTGCTGGAAACCTTCGACGCGGATGTCCATCCGACCGACAGCAGCGACCGCCGCAGCGCGGTCAACGACCTGAACGACGTGAACACGGTGATGTACCCGCTGATGTTCGCGGGGCTGACACCAACGGGTGACGCCAGCCTGCGCAAGCTGAAGGTGGCGCGCGGCGAGCTGTCGCCGCTGCAATCCGAACAGGAACTGGAACAGGCGCCGATCCTCGATTCGCTGTCCTCGGCCTCCAACGCCAAGGCGGTGGAGAAGATGCTCGAACAGCTCTTGAAGCTGCGCGAGGCGTTGAACCGGATCAAGGCCGCCTGCGAGAAGAGCGCCGTGGCGAAGTTCTCGCCCGACTTCTCCCGCTTTGCGCCCACCGTGAACGAGATGATCGACGCGATCACCAACGCGCGCTCCGACCTGCTGTCCGCGGCCACCGCGGCAGAGGAGCCGGCAAGCGGCGAGGCGGGCGAGGATGACGGCGGGGCGACCTCTGGCGGTGCGGTCTTCTCGGCGGCGGCGGCTGCGGCGCAGGGGGGCGGCACGAGCGTGGTCAGCCACCTGCACGCCAAGCGGATGCTCGAGGCCTGTGAGAGCTATTACCGGCTGTACGAGCCGTCCTCGGCGACGCTGCTGATGGTGACCCAGGCGCGGTCGCTCATCGGCAAGCCGCTGCTGGAGGCGCTGGAGACCCTGCTGCCCGATCACGTCGAGGAAGCGCAGGTGAAATTCAGCCCCGCGACGGGGTTCCTCTTGGGAATCGCACGCATCCGTGAGTTGACCAACGACTACGGCGACGACCCCGCGGACCCGCTGCCCGAACCCGATCCCGGCCCCGAGGTAAGGATTACCAGCCCTGCCGAAGCAGCGGTCGCGATCCGGGCAGTCGAAGACTATTTCCGTAAAGTTGAGCGCTCCAGCCCGATTCCGACCCTGTTGTCACGTGCAAGAAGCTATCTGGACCGTGATTTTCAGTCTATAATCGAGGAGCTGATCCCGAAGGAAGAGGACTAGGTAGGTGATCACCTCCGGTTGTGCAAGTAGGGTTTTGCGGTATATCTAGAACGTTGACTTTAGGTCCGCTTGGCGGTTTGATTTTCCACAAGATTGCAGAGATGCAACAAGAATTCAGGGAGTTTTCCTCATGTCAGATTCCGGTTCCGGCTACATCAAGCGTAACCGTCCTCCGCGCGTCTCGATCCAGTATCAGGATCCGTACGAGAGCGAGAAGATGGTGGAACTGCCCTTCGTCATGGGTATGCTGTCCGACCTGTCCGGCAACAACCCGGGCGTCGAAAAAGAGGATGTGACCGAACGCACTTTCACCGGCGTGACCAAGGACACGCTGGACGACTACATGGCGTCGATCGAGCCCGGCATGGCCTTCATGGTCGAGAACAAGCTGGACCCCGAAGGCGGCAAGATGGGCGTGGACCTGAAATTCCACTCCATGGACGACCTAGAACCGACCGCCATCGCGCGGCAGGTCCCGGCGATGAAGAAGCTTCTCGAAGCACGCGAACAGCTCGCCTCGCTCCAGCGCTACATGGCGTCGAAGCCGAAGGCACAAGAGCACATCAAGAAGCTGCTGTCCGATCCCGAACTGCTGGCCGCACTGGGCGAGCAGGCCGGCAAGGACGAAGAGTAATCGGCTGGGGACGGGGACAAGATCATGGCTAACGACGCACAACTCGAACAGCAGGGCGCAGGCGCAGTCGCCGAGTCCGTAAACGAGCTGTCGGAATTCTCCGACATCCTCAAGCAGACGATCAAGCCGCGCACCGACGTGGCGGAACGCGAAGTGGACAACGCGCTGGTGACGCTGGTCCGCGAAGCGCTGAACGATCAGACCATCATCGAAGACGACGTGATCGACACGCTGGACGCGATGATCGCCAAGCTCGACCAGAAGCTGAGCGATCAGATGAACGCGATCCTCCACCAGGAGGAATTCCAGCAGTTCGAAAGCCAGTGGCGCGGTCTGGCCTACACGCTGAACAACGCCGAGACGGACGCGACGCTGCAGGTCAAGGTGCTGAACATCTCGAAATCGGAACTGGCGGCGATGACCCGTCGCTATCCCAAGAACAAGTGGGAACAGTCGCCGATCTTCCAGATGGTCTACGAACAGCAGCTGGGCACGCTGGGCGGCAAGCCCTTTGGCTGCCTCGTGGGCGACTACCACTTCGACCACAGCTCGGCCGATGTGAACATCCTGCGCTTCATGGGCCGCATCGCCGAAGCCTCGCTGGCGCCTTTCATCTCTGGCGCGTCGCCGACGCTGCTGGGCATGGACAGCTGGAACGAGATCGGCGTGCCGCCGGACCTGTCCGAGATGTTCGAGAATGCGGAATACGCGCAGTGGAACTCGCTGCGGGATTCCGAAGTGTCCCGCTTCATCGCGCTGACCCTGCCGCGTGCCCTGGCGCGTGAACCCTACGGGCCGGACTCGACCAGTGTCGTCGAGGAATTCGACTTCCGCGAGGAGACCGACGGCCACGGCGGCACCCAGTACGCCTGGATGAACGCGGCCCACGCCATGGCCACCAACATCAACCGTGCCTTCAAGGAACACGGCTGGACGGTGCGCATCCGCGGCGTGACCTCGGGTGGTGAAGTGACCAACCTGCCGACGCATGTGTTCGACACCGGCGACGGTGACAAGCAGATGAAGTGCCCGACCGAGGTGTCGATCACCGACCGTCGCGAAGGGGAACTGTCGAAGGCGGGCCTGATCGGCCTGATCCACCGCCAGAACACCGACAAGGCGGCCTTCATCGGCGCGCAGTCGCTGTACAAGCCCAAGAAATACGTGGATGACCTCGCGACGGCATCGGACAACATGTCCTCGCGCATCCCCTACATCTTCGCCGTCTCGCGTTTCAGCCATTACCTGAAGGTCATGGTGCGGGACAAGATCGGTCAGAGCCCGACCCGTGCGCAGCTCGAGATCGAATTGCAGACCTGGATCAACAAGTACGTGACAGGCAACCCTGACACCGCGACGGAATTGGAAAAGGCGAAGCGTCCGCTGGCAGGAGCAAAGGTCGAGGTCGTCGAGGACGAACTGAACCCCGGATACTACACCGGCAAGTTCTTCCTGAAGCCTCATTTTCAAATGGAAGGCATGGATATCGGCATGAGCCTCGTGTCGAAACTGCCGGCCGGCAAGTGATTGCGGCCCGCATGACGCGGGCAGCGAAACGTAACTTAATTCAGTGCCTAAAGGAGAAACACCATGGCAATTGATTGCTTTCTGAAACTCGGCAACGGCATCAAGGGCGAATGCCAGGATGCGGATCACAAGGATTGGATCGACATCCTGTCCTGGTCGTGGGCCATGTCCCAGTCCGGCACCACCCACATGGGTTCGGGCGGCGGCGGCGGCAAGGTCAACGTGAATGACATCGCTGTCACCAAGTACGTCGACGCGTCCTCGCACGACCTCATCAAGCGCTGCTGCTCGGGCGAGCACATCGCCGACGGCCACCTGATCGTCCGCAAGGCCGGTGGCTCCAAGCCGATCGACTACATGCAGATCAAGTTCAAGGACATCATCATCACGTCGTACAACACCGGCGGCATGAAGGATGGTCTGGACCGCGTTCAGGAATCGCTGACCATGAACTTCCGCATGTTCGAAGTGAAGTACACCAAGCAGAACCAGAAGGGTGCGCCGGACGGCGAATTCACCGCTGGCTGGGAAATCGCCGAGAACAAGGAGTGGAGCGCGTAAGCCTCCCCTGCCTTTACGGCATACCATTCGCGAAGGGCGGCCCCGTGCTGCCCTTCGCACCAGATTTTTCTTTTATCCTCGGGGGATGGCCGTTACGTTTCGTCGCAGAGGTCTCTACCGACCCATTGATTTCGAGAGCGTGACATGACCGCCGACGATCAGGATCTATCGACGCAGGTGACCCGCGTCTGGCGCAAGGAAGACCGCGCCAAGGTCTCGATCATGCAGATTTTCCGCAGCTACCATCATGACCGTCGCCGCCGCCAGCATGCGCAATCCGCGCAAAAGGAGGACGGCGAGACCACCGTCACCCGCCGTATCGACTTCCGCGAGGGGGTGAACGAGGACGCGCTGCGCCACCACATCGAGGCGGACCTGAGCGCGCTGATGAACACCATCCGGCTGGACGCGATCCAGCCGCTCGACAAGGCACCGCATGTGGCGAAGTCGATCCTGAACTACGGCTTCCGCGACCTGTCCAGCGTCACCCTGCGCGAGCTGCATTCCGAGAGTATCCGCAATTCCATCAAGCAATCGCTGATCGACTACGAACCGCGCCTTGTGCCCGGGTCCATCGAGGTCTCGGTCAAGCAAGGTGATGGCGGCAACAACCAGCGGATGGAGCTGTTCATCTCGGCCGATCTGATGGGCGATCCCGTTGATATTCCCATGGATTTCGACGCCGAGGTCGATCTGGGCGCGGGCAAGCTGCGCATGTCCAAGCTGAGGGTGCAGATGTGAAACAGGCCTTCCGCGACGCATACAACCGCGAGCTTGGCCTGCTGAAGGAGCGGGCGCGCGAATTCGCGCAGGAGTACCCCGGTCTGGCGGACCGTCTGGGAGGCCTGCTCGAGGAAAACATGGACCCCACGGCGCAGGCGCTGCTGGAGGGGTCGGCCTTCCTCGCCGCCAAGGTGCAGCTGAAGATGACCGAGGAGTTCAGGGGCTTCACCCGCGAGCTTCTGGACCAGCTGATGCCGGGCGTGCTGGAACCCACGCCCTCGGTGATGACCGTCCGCGCTGCCGCGCCCTACGAGGACCCCAAGATGGCGGCGGGTCTGCACTTCCGCGCGGGCGACTACATGGAGGCGCGTTACGTCGACTCGGAGAAACGCGTCTCCTGCCGTTTCGCGCTGGCCGCGCCGCTGTCGCTCTGGCCGGTGGCGCTGGCCGAGGTGCGCTACCTCTCGCGCACGGGACAGGTGGGGGCCGTGGTGCCGGAACCGGCCAAGGGCACCGTGGCGGGGATGCTGCTGGACATCGCGCGCCTTGGCGTGACGGGCAAGACCGACGACAGCGAGCCGATCGGCGAGTTGCAGGCCGATGCGTTGCAGTTCCACCTCGCCGGGCCGATGGACGAGGCGATTGCGCTCTACGAACAGATCTTCTGCGACCGGGTGAAACTGACCCTGCGCTGGCAGAACGCGCTTGGCGATGACGTCTACCAGACCCTTGCGCCGCATCAGGTGGAACAAGTGGGCTTTGACCGCAACGAGCGGCTCTTCCCGCACGACGACCGCCTGTTCGAAGGTTTTGCCCTCCTGCGCGAAACCTTTGTCTATCCGCGCAAGTTCCTTGGCTTCCGCATCAAGGGATTGAGGGACGTCTGGCCGCGCGTCCCCGGAAGCCGCGTGCAGCTGATATTCGAATTCGACACATCGAGCCAGAAGCTTGCCGCGCAGCTGTCGCTGGACGACATCCGCCTGCATTGCGCCCCTGCGGTGAACCTGTTCGAGGAAAGCGCCGCGCCGATCCGGCTGGATGACAAGGTGCATGAACACGTGGTGCAGCCGCTGTCCACGCCCGTGACCCACTACGAATTTCACCGCATCACCGAGGTTTTCGCGCATTATCGCGGTGGTCAGGGCAAGACGCGGGTCTACCCGCTGTATGCGCTGCCGGGCGACAAGGTCTCTCCGCGCCACGCTTTGTATTTCTCGACCCGCAAGAAGAAGCGCCGCATCACCGCGCAGGAGCGCAAACAGGGCATTTCGCGGTCACGCTATCGCGGGACGGAAACCTTCCTGACCCTGTACGAGCCGCCCGACGACGCGCGGGTGCAGCGCTTGCAGGTCAAGGGGATCTGTTCCAACCGTCACCTCGCCGGGGAACTGCCGATCAAGCAGGGCGAGGAAGATTTCTATTTCTGCGATGAGTCCAGCATCCGGCTGGCCTGCATCGACGGCCCGACCCCGCCGCGCGATTCACTGGCCGATCTGGAAAACAACGCGGCGCATCGGACGACCTCGGGCGATGTGTACTGGCGGCTGATCTCGCATCTGTCGCTGAATTCCTACGGCATCCTCGGCCGCAACGGCACCGACGCCGCCGACGCCCTACGCGAGATGATGCGGCTGTTCGCCGATCTTTCGGACAGCTTCATCGAGGCGCAGGTGGACGGGTTGGTGAAGGTCGAGACGCGGCAGGTCCCGGCCTCGATCCCGCACCCCGAGGGGTTCCATACGGCGCGCGGCCTCGAGGTCACGCTGACCTTTGACGAGGACGCCTTCGAGGGGTCGGGCGTGATGCTGCTGGCCTCCGTGCTGGACCGTTTCCTGGCGGAATATGCCAGCGTGAATTCCTTTACCAAGACCGTGGTGAAGACCTTGCAACGCGGCCATCTGAAGACCTGGCCGCCCCGGCTGGGCGGGGGGCGTGTGCTGTGAGTTCGGACGGCTGGGACGACGACGAAAAGACCGTCCTGTCCTGGTTGGACGGGGCCGACGGGTCCGACGGGGGCAAGCCCGCGGCGAAGAAACCCGCGCCCGCGAGGCCGTCCGAAGACGATGAAAAGACCGTGTTCCGCGCGGCGTTGCCGCTGGGTCCCGGCGCGCCGAAACCGTCCGAAGCGCCCAAGCCAAAGCTGCCGGTGGCGGAGGATGACGAACGCACCGTCTTTGGCGCGGCGCTTCCCTTGGGACCCGGGGCCACGCCCCCGAAGCCGCCCGCGACCCCTGCGGCGAAACCTGTAGCGCCTTCAACGGATGACGACGAGCGCACGGTCTTTGGTGCGGCGCTGCCCCTGGGGCCGGGGGCGGCGAAGGCCCCCGAGGCGCAGGCTGACCCGACGCCAGAACCCGAGAACGACGCCACGAATGACCCATGGGGTGACGACGGCGAAAAGACCATGATCGCGCCGCTCCCGATGCCGGGAACCGGCAGTACGCAGCCGCCGAAGCCGGTGGCGGCTGTCCCCGAGGAACCCGAGGAACGGACTGTCCTCGCCCCTCTGCCGATGCCCGGCACCGGGACGACGCGCCCGCCGCAGCCTGCCCGGAAACCGCCTGTGGCAGAGGCAGCGGACGACGAGGAAAAGACCGTCTTTGCCCCCCTGCCCTCGGCCCCGATGCCGGGAACCGGCAAGACGCAACCGCCCGCGGCCATGGAAGACGACGATGACAAGACCGTCATCGGTGCGCCGCTCGACTGGTTCGACGGGCCGACCACGCCGCCCGAGCCCCTGCCCGAGACGCAGGCCGACACGCTGCCCTCCTTTGCCGCGCTGCCCGACACGCTGCGCCTGAAATCCACCACCTCGATCCAGCGCTTTGTGCCCAAGGGGTCCTGGACGCTGGACGAGACCATCGAGCAGGCGCTCTTGGGTCACGGGCTGGAACAGGCGCTGCGCCGTGCGACGCGCCGCGCGCCGAATGGCCTGACTCCGGTGCACCGCGACGCCTTGGTCCGCGACGCCTCGCAGCGGCTGAAGCACCCTTCGGATGCGTTCCTCGACGATGGCCTGCTGACCACCTTCCGCCAACTGGTCGCCACGCGGATCAGCGATCTGGCCATGGACGAGCTGGACGTCGTGCCGGAGATGCCCGAGGGCCTCGACCCGCGCGAACAGCAGGAATGGCGCGCCCTTGGCAAAGGGCTGTTCGTGCTGCTGCGCGACATGGAACGCCGCGCCGGGGACAAGCCGCGGATCGGCAAGAACGCGCGGCTGCATGACCGCGTGGTGAAGCTGGGACAGGACCCGTTCACCTGCATCCCCGCCTCCGAGGTCGCGCGCTACGACCCGACAAAGAAAATTCCCATCGTGCGCGCCCAGTTCATGGGGTTCTTCGGTCCCTTCGGGGCTTTCCCGCTGAACTGGACCGAAGAGGTCCAGCGCTGGTTCCAGCAGGGCGACGACAGTTTCGTGGCCTTTGTCGATATCTTCACCTTCCGCTTTCAGGAGCTGTTCTTTCGCGCCTGGTCCGATGCCCGCGCGATCACCCAGTTCGACCATGCCTCGGGCGACCGGTTCGAGGATTACATGCTGTCCTTCACCGGCAACGGCACCCCGGCGATGCAGGGGCGCGACGCGGTCAGCGACACGGTCAAGGCGCGCTATTCCGGCCTTGCCGGTGGGCGGATCAAGTCGCCCACGCGCCTGCGCCAGATGCTGCAACTGCACTTCGACGGCAAGCTGCGGGTGGAGATCGAGGAACTGGTGCCCACATGGCTGAACTTCGAACCCGATACGCTGAGCCAGCTGGGGATGCAGGCCTGCGGCATGGGCATGAACATGCACCTTGGCAGCCGCGTGCGGTCGGTGGGCGAGAAGATCCGCATTCACCTCTACGTGCATTCCATCAAGAATTACTTTGACCTGCTGCCCGGCGGCTATGACCATGCGCATCTGCGGGACCTGGTGTTCTGGTATCTGGGCGAGGCCTACGAGATCGAGACGGTGATCTGGCTGCCGCAGCCGGAAATCCAGCCCGCCGTGATGGGCGTCAGCGCGCAGCTGGGCTGGATGGCCTGCCTGAAGCCGCCGAAGGGCGACCCGGACAAGATGGTGCAGGTCACGGTGTTCAAGCTTTTGCCCCCCAAGGGGGACGAGAAGGAGGCCGCGTGATGGCCGCAACAACAGGGGGCGCCTGACCGGGGGGATAATCCGGCGGGCATTTTTTTGGAAGGGACGGATTGAATGTCAGGGATTGAGATCGAGAGCTACGCTCTCAAGATGAACCAGGCGGGGTACAACGCCTTTATCCAGGGGATGCGGCAGGCGCGGGGTGACCGCAACCGCCAGATCGACCTTGTGCACTGGCTGTGGCCGGTGGTGTCGAACAAGAATTCCGACGTGTCCGTGACGCTGAACGCGCTGGGGCTGAACCGGGGGCAGGTGCTGAAGGACCTGCAAAACGCGCTGGGGAAGCTGGACAAGAACGTCACCGAGACGCCCGGCATTTCCGAGCAGTTCATCGACGCGCTGAAGCACGCGTGGACCTATGCGACGCTCTTGTTCGGGGAAAGCCAGATCCGCACCGGCCACGTGCTGACGGGCATCCTTCAGGACGACCACCTGCGCCGCCACATCATGCGCTATTCGTCGGTGTTCGGCGACATCTCGGCGGATGTGCTGGCCAAGGAAAGCCGCCGCTTGTGGGTGGATTCCGAAGAGGAAACCATGCGCCCGATGGACGGCTCGGGGCTGTCCTCGCCGTCGGCGGGCCAGCCGGGCGAGGACGATAACGGGCGCGCCGGGGCGTCGACCGCGCTGGGGCGGTTCTCGGTCGATATGACCGCCGAGGCGAAGTCGGGCAAGATGGACAAGATCGTCGGGCGAGACGATGAAATCCGCCAGATCGTCGACGTGCTGCTGCGCCGCCGCCAGAACAACCCGATCCTGACCGGCGAGGCCGGGGTGGGCAAGACCGCCGTGGTCGAGGGCTTCGCGCAGCGGCTGGCGGCGGGTGACGTGCCGCCGAACCTGCGCGGCACGCGGCTGCACATGCTGGACATTCAGGCCATGCAGGCGGGTGCGTCGATGAAGGGCGAATTCGAGCAGCGGCTGAAATCCGTCATCGACGAAGTTCAGTCCAGCCCGACCCCGATCATCCTGTTCATCGACGAGGCGCACACGCTGATCGGCGCGGGCGGCCAGGCGGGCACCGGCGACGCGGCGAACCTGCTGAAACCGGCGCTGGCGCGCGGGACGTTGCGCACCATCGCGGCGACGACATGGTCCGAGTATGCGAAATATTTCGAGAAGGACCCGGCGCTGACCCGGCGCTTCCAGCCGGTGAACGTCGAGGAACCGAGCGTCGAAAAATGCTGCTACATGCTGCGCGGCATCCTTGGCCCGATGGAGAAACACCACGGCGTGCGGATTTCCGACGAGGCGATCGTCTCTGCCGTGTCGCTGTCGCACCGCTACATCCCGGCGCGGCAACTGCCGGACAAGGCGGTCTCGCTCCTGGATACGGCCTGCGCCCGCGTCGCCGTCTCTCAGGCCGCCGTGCCCGCCCGCATCCAGGACCTGCGCGAGAAGATCGCCGCGCTTGATGTTGAAATCAAAGGAAAAATCAGCGAACGCGATCTGGGCGAGACCAACGAGGAGCGCGTCACCGAGGCCGAGTCGGAGAAGGAAAACCTGATCGCGGAACTGGCCTCGTATGAGGAGAAGTACACCGCCGAGAAGGCGCTGGTGGACAAGATCCTGCTGCTGCGCAAGGAAATCGCCGTGGCCGAGGGGCGTGACCCCGACGAGGTGATGGACAACCGTCCCGCCGAGGAAGACGTGGCCAGCGACGCCGAGGCCGAGACCGAGGGTGCCCGGATCGACCCCGAAGCCGCCCGCGCCGAGATGCGCGCCGTCATGGGGCAGCTCGACGAGGGCGACGCCGACGACCGCATGGTCTATGCCCATGTGGACAGTCAGGCGGTGGCCAGCGTCATCTCGGACTGGACGGGCATCCCCGCCGGTCGCATGGTTCAGGACGAACTGGAGGCCGTGCTGCATCTGGCCGAGCATCTGCAAGAGCGCGTCATCGGGCAGGACCACGGCCTGAAGGCCATCGCCAAGCGGATCGAGACCAACCGCGCGGGCCTGTCCAACCCGAACAAGCCCATCGGTGTCTTCATGCTGTGTGGTCCCTCCGGTGTGGGCAAGACGGAAACCGCGCTGGCACTGGCAGAGGCCATCTATGGCGGTGAGGACAACATCATCACCATCAACATGTCGGAGTATCAGGAGGCCCACACGGTCTCGCTGCTGAAAGGCGCGCCTCCGGGCTATGTCGGCCATGGCGAGGGCGGTCGTCTGACCGAGGCGGTGCGGCGCAAGCCCTACTCCGTCGTGCTGCTGGACGAGGTGGAAAAGGCCCACCCCGACGTGCACGAGCTGTTCTTCCAGGTCTTCGACAAGGGCATCATGGAGGACGGCAACGGGCGGCGCATCGACTTCAAGAACACGCTGATCCTGCTGACCTCGAACGTCGGCACCGATGTCATCATGGAGATGGCCGAGGGCGGCAACACCACCCCGGACGTCGAGGAACTGGAAACCGCGCTGAAACCCTTCCAGCTGGAGGTCTTCCCGCCCGCCCTGCTTGGCCGGATCGTGTCGATCCCGTACTTCCCGCTGGGGCCGACCGTGCTGGCCGGCATCACCAAGCTCAAGATCGGCAGCGTGGCCAAGCGTCTGAAAGGCGCACATGGCGCGACGCTGGTCTATGGCGACGAGGTCATCGACCACATCGTCGAACAGTGTCGCGACCCCGACTCCGGTGGCCGCATGATTGACAACATCATCACCAACTCCATCCTCCCCGACCTGTCCCGGCAGGTGCTGAACCGCATGGTTTCGGGCGAGGGCATGAAGGAGGTCACGGTGAAAGTGAACGACGGCAAGTTCGAATACGAGTTTGCCTGAGACGACCCGGTCGCGCCGCTGTGGCGCGGCCTCTTCCAACGGTCGCGCCTGTCACGTGGCGCGGCACCCCCTTGCGGGCCATTCATTTCCCGGCTCGCAGGGCAATACGATTGTCACACGCGCATATTTCAGGCGCCCTTAGTCAGCAGGAGCATTCCATGCCGATCAATTCCACCATCTTCATCACCGGCAGTGTCGGGAACGGCGGCAAGAACGAGAAACAGGACGTCATGGCCGTGCAACAACGGCTCAACGACCTGATGAACCCACCCCGCATGAAACTCGTCGTCGACGGCAAGGCGGGCAAGTTCACCATCCGCATGATCCGCGATTTCCAGAAGGGCGCGGCGGGGTTTTCCTATGGCGACGGGCGCGTTGATCCGAACGGGCGCACGCTGGCCGCGCTGAACGATCCGTCATCCGAAGGCAAATGGGCCAACATGTCGATCCCGCCGGAGGAGGCGCTGAAACCCAAGAAGGGCGACGGTGCGGCGCTGAACCCCAAGGAAGACGACAACCACGAGAAGCTGCAGGTCGCCGTCGCGGGCGAGGTGAAGGACAAGGACTACACCGACAAGCTGATCGACGAGTTGCTGAAGGACTACGGCACCTCGGTCAAGGCGATGCTGGCGCTGCTTGGCTCGGCGGATGATTTCAACAAGATTGCCCATGCCATCAAGGTGCTGAAGGACCTCGGCCTGAATGCCTCGCAGTCGGCCAAGGTGATCGGCATCATGCTGACCCGCACTTCGGCGCCGCTGACCATCGCGCTGCTGAAGGACGTGGCGGCCTCGGGGTCGAAGATTTCGACCGCGCTGAAGAAGCTGGGCAAGCCCATGGTGATCTTCGCGGTGATCGTCACCGCGCTCGAGTGTTACAACTACTTCCGCAAGGGCGAATACGGCGCGGCGGCGGGCGAGATCTACAAGCTGGGCATGGGCATCGCGGTGCCTTGGGCGGCATTGCTGGACGCGGTGCAGTCGATCATCGAGGGCATCGCGCCGAGCCTGAAAGGCAACCGCGCCTTTGACGCGACCTTCAAGGTACTGCGCGCGATCAACCCGCTGGCGGCGGGCGGCGTTGCGGTGGATACGGTCGTGACTTTCGTGCAGATGGCCGTCGAAGGCGTCATGAACGGCAAGCTCAACACGAACCACCTGGACAAGCTGGTCGACCGGATGAAGTCCGGCCCGCTGTCGATGTTCGCCGAATTCGGCGAGTTCCTCGGCGACAAGGCGTGGGATTTCTATTCCTGGGCCAGCAGCTGACGGGGGATTGCCGGGGCACTGCCGGGGCGCGGCTTACCAGAGCCGCGCCACCTGCACCTGGTCAAAGATCGCGTCTGACGAGATGAGCGTCAGCCCCTCGACGCGGGCGGTGCAGGCGATCATGCGGTCGAAGGGGTCGCGGTGGTCCCAGTCCATGAGGGCGGCGGCGAGCGTCGCCTCGGCCCCCAGCGGCAGCAGGTCCAGCCCGTCGCGGTCGGCCTGTGCCGCCAGCCCGGGGGCGTGGGGCGCCATCTCGGGCCATTTGCCCAGCCGCACCTTCTGTCCGATCTCGTAAAGGCTGATGACCGAGAGCGCCACGCGCGGCGCGTCGAGGATGGCGGCGCGTGCCACGTCCGTCAGGCGCGGGTCATCCGTCAGCACCATGGCAAAGGCGTTGGTGTCCAGCAGCAGTCCGCTCACGCGCCCCAATCCGCCAGCTCGTCCTCGGAAAGGGGCGCGAGGAAGGCGTCGGAAGGTGGGGCGAGGCGATCCTTCAACCCGCCGATGGTGACGCGGGCGGGGCGGGCCGGGACGATCTCTGCCGCGGGGATGCCATGGCGCGTGATGACCACGCGTTCGCCGCGCAGCGCCGCTTCGATCAGTTTCGACAGGTTGGTCTTGGCTTCGTGGACCGAGGCTTGCATGGGATCACCGAGTTTGACTTAGCCATAGCTTAGTCTTTTTTCGCGTCCGTTTCAATATCGTCGGTTTCTGTGTCGTTCGCCTCGCTGGCCACCGACTTGGGCTTGGCGGCCTCGGCCAGGATCTTGTCCACGGTTTCCTGGAATTCCTTCACCTCCTTCGGCACGGCGCGGACCACCGGGGCCGGGGCGCTGCTGCCGGAGGAGACGACCGGCGACCCCTTCACCTGCATCTTGCGGTCGGACCAGGCCACGAGGTCGCCGATGGTCTTGCCCCGCAGGAAGGGGTTCGCGCCGACGACGCCCGCGCCCATGACGTCGATCACCGCCGCCTCGCGCGGGGCCGACAGCGCCTTGGCCGCGCCGCCTGCACCAAGGAAGTGGCACAGGTAGAGGTTGCCCGGCGTGATCGTATGCCCGCGCGAGCGCAGGTAGGCCTCGCCCTCGCGCGCAAGGTTGCGCACCATCTCTCGCGACAGCGCGGGGTCAAAGCGCAGTTCCAGCAGCTCGGCCCGCGACATGCTGCGGGCAAGGTCGGGGCGGTAGTCGCGCATCATGCGCAGCCAGGTGCTTTCGATGAACTGGCCAAGGCCGGTGGCGGTGGACAGCGGGTTCTTGGCGCGGGCATTCCCGGCGCTTTCGACCTTGATGATCTTGTTCACCAGCGCCTCGACCGCCGCCGAACCCTCCTGCCCGCCGGTGGAGACCACGGCGGCGACGGCCACGGTCGCGCGCTGCGCCAGCGGGTCGACGAATTTGCCGTTCACCATCAGCTCGAAATGCAGGTGCGGACCGGTGGAGCGTCCGGTGGTGCCGACGTAGCCGATGACATCGCCCGCCTTCACCGCCTGCCCCTGCTGGAAGTTGCCGTATTTCGACATGTGGGCATAGCGGGTTTCCTGCCCGCCGGGGTGGCTGAGGTAGATCACGTTGCCATAGCCGCCGCCGGGGCCACGGTATTTCACCGTACCGTCCATGGCCGCGACGATGGGC
Organism: Sagittula sp. S175; assembly: GCF_049800975.1. Lineage (NCBI taxonomy): Bacteria > Pseudomonadati > Pseudomonadota > Alphaproteobacteria > Rhodobacterales > Roseobacteraceae > Sagittula > Sagittula sp. S175. Next base: position 23,815 of record NZ_JBNAGB010000015.1, on the reverse strand, counting down.
GTGCCGGTGGGCGCGGCCCAGTCGACGCCGTTGTGGTTGCGCACCTGCTTCAGGATCGGGTGGTGGCGCGGGCCGAAGCCGGAGGTCTTCACCCCCTTCACCGGCACCACCATGCCGCCGCCCATGCCCCCTGCCCCGCCGCCGCCACCTCCGGCTGCGAGGTTCTTGAGGTCGAAGCAGGCGAACCCGGCGTCATTGTCGCTTTCGGTGACGTAGCATTTCAGCTTGCCGGACGGCCCTTCGATGCCGACGTAAAGAACGCGCCCCAGCCCGTCCCCCTCCGGTCCCGGCTGGTTGGCATAGAGCACGGTGAACTTGTCCTCGTCGCTGGCGAAGCGGTCGAGGTCGAAGTCCTTGGACAGGATCAGGATCAGCTGCCCGACCAGCGTCTGCGGCAGGCCATTGGCGATGGCGGTGGAATAGACCGCGTCGATCAGGCGAACCTCCTTGGCCTGCTCGGCCTTGGCGACCAGCTCTCCGGTGCGGTCCATCAGGTTCTCGGTGAACCACGGATCGGCGCCAGAGGCATAGCGCCCCTCGCCCAGCCGCACCAGCGTGCCGATATAGCCGTCGGGGCCATAGACCGACATCTGGATCAGCTCCGGCCCGGTGTCGCGGGGGCGAAAGCGGACGGCGACGATGCTGCCGCCGGGGAGGTTTTCCGGCGTGCCGATCTGCGCCTCGGCGGCGCGTTCGATGGCGGCGGCGTCCTCTTCGGAGAACCGCGCCGAGGTGAGGACCTGCGCCAGCGGGCGCTCGGTCTGAAGCGCCGTCACCGTGTCGTCATAGAGCGCCACGCGTTCGGATTCGCGCAGGGCCAGCACGGTGGAGGTGGTGTTTTCGATCCGGGTTTCGACGTAGACGGCGGCGCCTGCCTCGGCCCCTTCGGCCTGAAGCGCGTCCTCGTCCGTGGCGATCAGGTCGCCCCAACTGCTGTCTTCGTCCACGGCCACGACTTCGCCTGCTTCGACCGGGGCCTGGGGTTGGGCCACGGGTTCCGGTGCGGCGGCGGGCGCGTTGCCGGAACTGCGCTGCGCCTGAAACAAGGCGAAGTCATCGGCGGAGGACGGCAGCACGAGGTTCAGGCGCTGTTCGGCGGCGACGAGGGGTTCGTGCAGGTAGACGAGGCGCTCTGGCCCCTCGGTCCCGGCGCGGGTGGGCAGGAAACCGGACGGGCCAGCGAGATAGGTCAGGTTCTCCGCGCTTTCCGAGGCAATGCGCAGGATCATCGGATCGACCTGCAGGTCGGCGGGCAAGACGGGGGTGAAATTCGTCGCGGCCACGTCCTGCTGGGCATCGTCGGCCTGAACGAGGGTGAAGTCATCGTCTTCGGACAGCGCGTCCTCGGCATAGTCGGTCGGGGTGGTGTCACCGGGGGCGAAGATCATCCAGCCGATGAACGCGATCAGCCCCAGCCCAAGAATGCCGCCACCGGCCATGATGGCCCGGCGGATCTGCCGTCGTTTGCGTCTGCGCCGGGCGTGTTCGCCCGTGGTGCGCCACATCTGCCGCTCGCGCGCGCTGTCGCCGGTCTTCTTGAAGGCTGGGTCGACGTCGATCGGCATTTACAGGGTCATGAAATGGCCAATGGGTTCAAAGGGCAAAGCGCGCCGGATCGGGTCGTGGCGCGCCTGTTGTGTGTGGGCTGCGCCTCAGCGGAAGACCCCGCCGAAGTTGCTGCCGCCGAAGTTGCCGCCGCTGGAGCGCGGTGCGGGCGCGGGCGCTGGTGCAGAGCGCGCCGGGGCGGGGGCAGATCGCGTGGTGCTGCGCGAGCTTGAGGTGCTGGCGGCGGCGCGACGGGTCGTGGTGCCGCCGGTGGCGCGCGGCGTGGTGCGGGCGGCGACGGGCGCGGGCTTGGGTTTCGGGCAATCGACCTCGTCATTGCCGAGGATCAGGCGGAAGAGGTCGATGGACGCTTCGGGGCTGTCCAGCGCGGCCAGCTTCTTTTTCTGCAGCTCTTCGTAATACAGGGTCGAGCCGCGCTGCGAGCCGCGCCCGTAATCGCCGTCGATCCGGCCGAGGTAGCAGTTCATGCGGCCCAGTTCCGTCTGGATCACCTTGGCCAGCACGCGCCCGCCGGGCGGGTCGAAGGTGCCGCTTTCGAGCATCGAGGCGTAGAGTTCCGGGTTGTCGCGGCGCAGCTTGCGCAGCTGTTTCAGCGAGGCGTCGATGACGCGGTTGTCATCGGTAAAGCTGGCGAGCGCCGAGGAGTCGGTGTCGATCTCCGAGGACAGCGAGGCGTCGGTCACGCCCTCGATCAGGCCGACAAGGATCGACGGTTCGGGCAGGCCGGCGGCGATGGGCAGGGCGGCCATCTGCGCCTGCGGAAGGCTGTTGAAAGTGACGCGCACGACGGCGGCATCCTCGGGCGCGGGGGCCTCGGGGATCTGGGCGGGCATGACGATCTCGATCACGTCGTCCTCGATCAGGGTCGGTTCGCCGGAGATCGAGAAGTCACCGTCCAGAACCGCCAGTTGCACCACGTCGTCGGGCAGGAATTCGACGATCTCCTCGACCGGCTCCTGTTCTTCGACCGCGCGCGGACCGGTGAGACTGACCGGGGCCGAGACGCTGCCGGTCACGTCCAGACCGTGCAGCAGGGCAAGCATGTCGCCGGTCAGGGCGTCCTCCTGCGAGAGGGTCTTGAGCTGGTCGGACAGTCGCGCACCGGGTGTGCAGGTGCCATCGGCGGGGGCGGAGGTCACGACCTGAAGCGCCATCCCGGCGGGCACGTCGGGCAGGATGACCTGCGCGGGTTTGGGCGTCCCGTCGGTGCAGTTCTCGACCATCAGCAGGATGTCCTGTGTCCCGGCCTCGGCCGCGCTGTCGAGGATGGTGGCCAGCGGCATGGTGCCGTCCTGCATGGAGATGCTGCCCGAGGGGATGCGACCGGAGTAGAAGATCACGAGCTGCGGCATGTCCTGAAGGCTGGCAAGCGTGTCGATCAGGCGGGCGCGGGGCAGGTCGCGGATCATGTCGTAGACCGGCAGGCCGCCGCGTTCGAAGGCCTGACTGGCGTGAAAGGCATCGGCAAAACTGCCCGGCGCGCCCGGTCCCGGCTGGCCGACGATGATCGCCTGCCAGTCCTGTGGCGCCTCTTGTGCAGTGCCGGCACGCGGCAGCGAGAGGGCCAGTAGGGTAAGGGTCGTGAGCGTCGCAAGTCGGCGCATGGGCGTTCCCCTGAAAGCTTTGTCCTTCAAATACCTGTGCATCCTACACCGGAAGGGTTGCAAAAAACGAGTCCCCTGCGCGCGATTGTGACCATGATTTTAAGGGCGACTGTCGCGATCACTCTACCGATACCAGGGTTAATGGTTTCCTTGGGCATTCCTTGCGGATGTCCGGGATGCCCTCGCGCATCAGGATGGCGGGTAGATGAACAAGGTCCAGCGTTCGCTTTTGAAGGTATCGACCTCCTTGAAGCGGGCTTCGAGGAAGCCGCGCACGAGGCAATCCTCGTCGCCCACCACGTCGAACCGCTTGGTGTCGATGCACATGGGCGTGGCGCCGCTCATGATTTCCTTGCCAAAGACATCCTGTGCGAAGACGTAGACGTAGCGGACACTGAGCACCTCGTCGATGACGTTGGCGCAGCGGTTCGGCCCGACGGTCCACCAGCCGGAGGTGGCGAAGTTCTCGTACTGGTAGCGCCCTACGGCCACGTTCAGAACGTTGAGTGTCTGATTGCAGACGGCGAATTGCGCCTGTGCGGTCACGGGGAGGATGCCTGCAAGGAGAGCAGTCGCCAGACCCGCACAACCGGCGAATTGCTGCCTAAATTTACGAAACCTCTGGAAATCTGGGCGAGAATGCCCATTTTGAACCTGTGCCCGGGTCATCAAGCCCTCAGATTAGTGTGTGTTTTTCCCGCAACGTAAAGTGTCGGCCCTAATTTCGCCACATTTTAAACACGAAAATAACTTACTTTGACGCTATACTGGATGCCATGAAAAACCTCGTCCTCACATGTCTTGGCCTTGTAGGCCTGTCCGCCGCAGGTGGTGCCGCGCTTTTCGCTGGTCACGCCGCGCTGGCCGCAGGACCGAAGCTGCCGGATCACGTGGTGCGTGCGCATGCGGTGGCTGCGTCGCGGGCCGTCGTTGCGACCCCCGCGGTCGTGGACCTGTCGCAGGCTTCCCCGGTCGAACTGGCGATCCAGCGTCACGGTGCCGCGGTCGACTTTGTCGAGGTCGAGGCAGAGGGCGCGATGCCTTTCGTGTCTTCTCAGAATTTCGACGGGCTGGCTCCTTACCGCGTGCTGCGCCCGATGGCGCGTCCCGACGCCTATACGGCCGTGGCCCAGGCCTCGGTGGCTGCGCCGAAACCGCGCGCCGTGGTCTCGCAAAACCGGACTGCACCGGCACTTGCGCCGCAGCGCACCGTGCGCCGCGCCCCGGTGATGCAGCCGACCTACCGGACCGAACCCGTTGCGCAACGCACCGGTCGCATCGATCCCGGTTACTTGCACGGCGTTTTCCGCTAAGTTGTGGAAAACATGGCCCGTACAGACAACGGCACGGGCACAACACACCGACAGGCGAACCGGTTTTCAGGGTATTCCACCTTGACATGATCGCCCCCTTCCCCGCTCAATGACGTGGACACGCACCCGGATTCATTTCGCCGGGCCGCACTCATTTTTGACGGGGGGAGTAGACATGACCAATCGCATTGCAGCGCTTTGCCTTGCAGCCACCTTGGCCGCGCCGACTGGCCTGCTGGCGCAGGAGGCCGAGGGCAGCTTCAAGATCGAGCTCAACGCCGCCGCCGAGACAGACAGCGGCAACTGCCGGCTCACCTACGTGGCCGAGAACCATTCCGGCAGCGCGCTGGACCAGACCGAGTACCAGGTCGCCATCTTCGACGCCGAGGGAATCGTTTCGCGCCTCCTGGTGCTGAAATTCGGCAAGCTCATCGACGGCAAGACCCGCATCCTGCAATTCGAACTGCCCGGAACGCCCTGTTCGGGCATCTCGCGCATCGTCATCAACGACAATTCCGCCTGTATCGACGCCGAAACGGGCAGCGAGACCGATATCTGCATGTCAAAGCTCGAGGCCTCCTCGCGCACCTCGATTCAATTCGGTATCTGAGTACCTTAGACGACCGCCTACATGGAGTGACTGATGGGTTCCTTCCTGCCCGATTCGTACAATCTTGCCTCGATCGTCGTGTTCGGCGCGCTTGGGCTGCTGTCGCTGCTGGCGATCACCGTGGCGGTCTACAAGTGGGTGCAGTTCATGACGCTGGGCGTCGGGCGCCGCAAACAGGCCGAGGAGATCCTCGACAACTGGCTGTCCGGCAAGGCCGACCTCGCCTTTCAGCAGGCGCAGCAGCGCAAGTCCGTGCTGGCCCGCATCCTTCAGGCGGTGTTCTCGGGCGTGCAGGCGAAACCCGGTGACGCCACCTATGCCGAGGAACTGGGCCGCCAGACCGCCATCATCGAGCTGGCCACCATGACCGACCGGATGCGCACGCTGGAAATGGTCGTGCAGGCGGCGCCCATGCTGGGCCTGCTCGGCACCGTGATCGGCATGATCGACGCCTTCAGCGCGCTGGCCCTGTCCGAGGGCGCGGTGGACCCCACCGTCCTCGCGGCGGGCATCTACACCGCGCTGACCACCACGGCGGCGGGTCTGGCCATCGCCCTGATCGCCTACTTCGTCGCCAACTACTTTGAATCCCGCATCGAGCGCGAGCGCAACATGATCGAAACGGTCATCTCTGCCGCCATCCACGGCCGCCTCGATCCCACCAAGAAGATCTGAGCCGGGCCACCCCCCATGTCTCACGCCTCGTTGAAGCTGCCCGTCCGGCCCCGGAGTTATCGCATCGCGATGACACCGCTGGCCGACGCCATGTTCCAGCTTCTGATCTTCTTCATGCTGACGTCCTCGCTGACGCCCTACTCGCTGCTGACGGTGCAGACCCCCGCCGAGGCCCCGAAGGAGGACACCGCCGCGCCCGGTCCGTCGAACACGCCTTCGACGCCCAGCACGCCGCCGGATGTGGCGATCTGGACGCTGGAGGCCGAGAAGATCATCATCGGCGGGCAGGATTTCACCTTTGACAGCCTCGATGCGCTGGCCGATGCGCTGGGGACCGACGTGGCCCCCGCCGAGGTGGTGATCCTCGTGCGCGACACCGCCCGCGTGCAGGATGTGACCACGGTGCTGGCGCAGCTGGCCAATGCCAACGTAGGCTCTGTCCGCGTCGCGCAGGGGGTGAACTGACATGCGCATGCGTCACGTCCCCGCCACGCACCAGAAACAGCAGCCCGACATCTCGTTGGCCATCGTCAACATCGTGTTGTTGCTGATCTTCTTCTTTCTCATCACGGGCCGGATGACCAACGCGCCGACCTTTGCCGTCGAGATTTCCGAGACCGCCGTGCTGCCGGTGGAACATCTGCCGAAGCCGATCCTGGAGTTGAAGACCGACGGCACCATGTGGCTGAACGGCGAGGAAGTGGACGAAGTGCAGCTGTCCAACGCCGTGGTGGACCAGCAGGTGCTGCATCTGCTGATTGACCGCAACGAAAGCGCGCAACTGCTGCTGGACGTGCTGGCGCGGCCCGAGTTTTCGCACCTGATGCTGCGCCTCGTGACGGTGCACCGCAGCGGCGGGGGTGAGGGCGCATGAGCTACCTCCCCTATGGTCGCGGCACGCCGGGGGGCTGGGTCCTGTCCGGCCTCGTCTCGGTCGCGCTGCATGGCGGGGTGATCGCCGTGCTGGGCCTGTCCGTGTCGCAGTGGTTCGTGGACCGCCCGCTGCCGCTGGCCCGCCCGGAATTCCAGATCACTTTGGAGCAGCTTGAATCCGATACCTTGGCCGGGCTGGTGGAACAGCTGGGCGACGCTGCCGGGCAGGACGCCGCCGAGGACCTTTCGGCCGCCGCCCCCGACGGCGACCTCACCCCCGAGATCCCCGAGGACCTGATCCCCGAAGAGATCACCCCCGACACGCCCGAGGAACTGGCGGCCTCCGACCTGAACGCCGAGGAACTGGCCCCCGAGGACGGTTTCGATGGCACGGAGGACGTGGCGCCCGAAGAATTGGCGCCGGAGGAGTTCGCGCCCGAGGAGCTGGCCGCTGAGGAGCTTGCGCCCGAGGAAGTCACCCCCGAGGACCCTGCGCCCGAGGAACTGGCCGCAGAGGACCTGACGCCCGAAGAAATCACGCCCGAAGAAGTCGTCCCCGAAGAAGTGATTGCCGAGGATGTCGCCCCGGAGGCGGTCGCGACAGAAGAAATCACCCCTGAGGAAATCGCGCCTGAGCCGGTCGCCCCCGAGGTGGTGGACACCGTCGACGCCCCCGAGGAATTGGTCCCCGAGGAGGTCTCTCCCGAACCCACCGCGCCCGAGGTGGCCGAGGTGGACCCGCTGACCGAGGCTCCCGCCTCTCCGCCCGAGGAAATCGCCGCGGTCGTGCCCGAGGACCCGCTGGTCATCGCCCCCAGCGCGGAAACCGACGATCCGCTGATCATCGACGATGGCAGCATTCAGGCCGGCGGCGGCACGCCGCTCCCGTCCGAGACCGACGCGTTGAACCCCATCACCTCCGAGGACGTGCTGCCGGTGATCCCCGACGAACAGGTCGTCGTCGGCGTCACCACCGACACCCCCGCCGAGGAGGACTTCGCCGCCCTGACGCCGTTGGAGCCGGAGGTCCCGGAAATACCCGGCGAGGAAGCCATCGAACCCACCGCCCTGCCGCTGGAACCCGAGGAGATCACCCCCGACCCCGCCGGGCCCGAGGAACTGAATCCAGAAGAGGTCACGCCCGAGGAAGTCGTCCCGGAAGACGTCGCCCCGGAGGAGACCCCGCAGGAAACGGTAACGCCGGAGACACCGGAAACCCCGACCGAGGCCACGACCGACACGGCCACCGCCAAGCCCGACGCCGTCCGCCCGCGTGGCCCGCGTCCCCGTGTCGTCCGACGCCCCTCCGCCCCGCCGTCGGAACGCGACCTTGCCATCGGTGACCTGATCCAGCGCATCCGCGCCCGGACCGAGGACAACTGCGTCATCGCCCTGCCCCGCCGCGACGGGCCGGATGGCATCGGCCTCGCCCTGCTGGCCGCCGAGGATGGCGCCATGGGCACCTTCGCCGATGCCGTCCTCGTCCGCCCCGAGGACGAGGCCATCCGCCAGACCCGCACCCTGCTGGACGCCCGGCAATGCCCTGCGCTGGCCTATATCGCGCGCAACCGCGACTACCCCGCCACCCGCATCGGCATGCGGCTGGACAATGCCGAGGTGCCTTCGGGCAACCGTGTCTCCGGCGTGATGCGCGGCGTGGGCAACCGCAACCTTGGCCTGTTCCTGGTGGACAACAACGGCGTGGTGCAGGATCTGGAGCGGTTCACCACCGCGTCGGGCCCCTTCGTGCGCTTTGACATCCCCGTGACCCGCGTCGGCCCGCTGCGGGACACCAAGCAGTTGCTGATTGCCATCGCCACCACCGAGCCGCTGGATGTGCTGCGCGAGCGGTCCGGGCAACGGGCGGAGGTGTTCTTTGCCGATCTCTCCAACGCGCTGAGCCGCCAGGCTGCGCTGGCCATCGTTGCCTTCGACGTGCGCTGAGGAGGCGCCGTGGCGTCGTTCGGGCGGCTGTTATGGGAAAGTGTGTCGGCTTCGCTGCGCTCAGGCGGCTGTACCTGGAAAGTGTTTCGCCTTCGCTACGCTCAGGCGACCGGCGCGCGGACTGACGCCCGCGCGCCGTCGGGGCTTTGCCCCGTTGGAGGCTCTGCCTCCAAACCTCCGAGGTATTTTCATCAAGATGAAGGGGAAAGGCGCGCTACAGCTTGGTCCGGGCGTAAAGGATGCAATCGCGCGGGCTGTCCGACAGGTTCGGGTGGCGGAAGTAGCGTTTCAGCAGGCCTTCGCGGGTCATGCCGGCCTTTTCCATGACCCGGGCCGAGGCGGGGTGTTCCGCGTCGCAGAAGGCCTCGCAGCGGAAGATCGCGGGATGGGCGAGGGCATGGGTGACGAGGGTCGCCAGCACTTCGGAGGAGATACCCTGCCCCCAGGCGTCGCGGCGCAGAACGTAGCCGTAGGTGACGATGTGGCCGCGCAGGTGGGGGTGGATCATGCCGATCAAATGGCCGGGGTCGTCCTGCGGGAAGATCAGCAGCGCCGCGCCGGTGCCGCGTTGCCATTCGCCGTCCACCGCGCGCAGGAAGGTCTGCGTGTCGCGCAGGATCTCATGGGCCCGCCAGCCGAGGAAGCGGGTCACCTGCGGATCGCTGGCATAGGCGTCGAAGATCGCCTGTGCATCCGCCGCGACGGGGCGGCGCAACCTGTGGCGCGGCGTGTCGAGACTGTCTGGCAGGCGATAGGGGGGCATCGGGGACATGCCTCCATAAGGCCCGCAACCCGTTAGGAAACCGTGACGGAGCGCCGGGAGTGCGGCGCTCCGTCCCTTGATCACTGAGCCTTGGTTACTGGGCCTTGATCATTGGGCGGGCGTCAGCTTCAGGTAGGTGACGGCGGCACTGGCCGCGCCGCCCCTCTCGCGGATTTCTTCGAGGATCAGCGGCAGGACCGCCGAGGCCTGGTCGCGGTTCTTCGCCAAAGCGGCGCGGGCAAGCGGCGTGTCCGCCTCTACCGCCAGCAGCAATTGCGGCGCCGGTTCTGCGCCTTCGCGCAGGTTCAGGGCAAAGCTCATGTTGCGCTGGTTGCCCACCGGGGCCGACAGCCTGTCCGTCAGGTTGTAGATCCCCCCCGTGGGCGAGATCAGGATCAGCCAGATCGCCTGCCCGGCGGGCACCGTCAGCTGTGCCGTCACCGGAGTCTCGCTGCTGACCTCATCGGCTGAGAGGAACATCTCGACCCCGTTGCGCCCCCTGCCCTGCAAGGCCTTGGCGAAATCCAGCACCTCGCATTGCGCGGGCGTGATCTCGCGCGGCAGCACCTCGGGGCGGGCGCCGAATTTCTCCTCGTAGGCCACGGGCAGCCCGGCAAAGGGTTCGCGCGTGGCGGAATAGCCCTCGATCACCCCGGCATTCGCGCCTTGCGAGACGCGGTTGACGAAGGTGCACGGCCCGGTCTCGAACTGCGCCAGAAAGCCCTCGCGCGTGTCGGCCTGCGGCGCGGGGATACCGGGGGGCGGAGGTGTGTCGGTGCCATCCGTACCGTCGGTCACCTGCTCGCCGCCCTCGGTGCCACCCAGCAGGCCGGTGCTCCAGGCGTAATAGCCGCCACCGCCGATGAGACCCAGCAGCACGAGGATCATCACCGCGACCAGCCCGCCGCCGCCCTTTTTCTGTTCGGGGATCGGCAGCGGCCCGAGCGAGGTGTTCAGCGTGACGTTCTGCGTCGCGCCCGGAATTTGCAGGCCCGGGGCCATGGTGCCGGTCATCGTCGCCCCGTGCGAAGTGTTGCCCGGCGCGGTCGCATGCAGCGGCGGCGGCGCGGGAGGCACCCAGCCGCCGAGGTATTTCTCGGGGATGAGGTGCGGGTCCTCCACCAGCGCCTTGACGTGGCGCATGTCGCGGGGGCGGGCCTCGGGGTTGGGTTCCAGCATGTAGGACAGGATCGGGCGGAGGTCCTCGGGGACGAAGGACAGGTCCGGAATCGACTGGCGCGACTGCACCGCCTCGACGATCGACGACCCCATGTCCAGCGGCTTGCCGATGGCGGCGGCGGCGACCAGCAGCGCGAGGCCGTAGATGTCCGTGGCGGGCGAGATATGCCCGCCGTAATGGCCCAGCTGTTCCGGGGCAACGTATTTGAACTTGCCCGCGAAACGCCCGGCCATGGTCGCCTCTTTGACCACGTTGGACTGCGCAATGCCAAAGTCGATCAGGCGCGCGTTTTCCACCCGCCCGCCTTCGAGCATGACGTTGTCCGGCGACAGGTCGCGGTGGATGACCTCGGCGTCGTGGGCCGTCGCAAGGCCCCCCGCGAGGCGCGACAGCAGGGTCTGGCATTCCGCCACCGATAGCGCGCCGTTCTGGGCCACGTGGTCCTTCAGCGGGATGCCCTCGATGAACTCCATGATCATGAAGTAGCGCTGAAGGTCCGGGTCCGGCACGTAGTTGTAGTAACGCACGATGGTTTCATCGACCAACCGCCGCAGCGTCTTGGCCTCGCGCAGGAACATCAGCCCGGCCTCGGCGTCGTCGGCCTTTTCCTGAAGGATCGCCTTGATCGCCACCGGATCGCCAGTGTGGATCTCGATCCCGCGATAGACCTCGCCCATGCCACCGGATTTCAGCACTTCGTCGATGCGGTAGTTGTTGTTGATGAGCGTGCCGATGGGCAGCTTGCCATGGGTGCGCGCGGCCTCGACCGCCGTCTGGGTCGACGGAGGCGCGGTCGGGGCGGCAGGGTCCTTGGGGTAGGAGGACGGGTCCTGCGGCGGGACCGAGCCGGCATAGGTCTCAGCCTCGCGCTGGGGCGCTTCGGTCTGGTGATAGGACGGTTCCGTCACCGTTTCGGGCGCGACCTGCGGCGGGATGGTCGGCTCGTCCTCCGGGATCGGTTCTGGAGCAGCCTCCTGCGGCGCCCACGGCTGTCCCTGCGGCGCGAACTGCGTGCGGTCGTCGTCGTCATCCGCCTCGAACCGCTGCGGCGGCTGGTTGGCGTGCCCCGGCTGCACCGGCGGCTGCGGGGTAAAGACCGTGCGGTCGTCGTCTTCGGGCGTGTCGTTGCTGCCGCTCATCCGCGCGCCTCACCGTTCGATTTGTCCAGTTCCAGCACGTCGTCCATCAGGTCGTCTTCTTCTTCCAGCTCCGGCGGCGGCAGGCAGCGCATGGCGATCACCGTCACGTTGTCCTTTGCCCCGCGCTCCAGCGTGAGGCGGATCATCCGTTCGCAGGCCTCCTTGGGCGGCGAGCTTGCGGCGATCTCGGCGATGTCCTCGTCGCTGAGGTGTTCCGTCAGACCGTCGGAACACAGAATGAAGGTATCGTCCAGCGCGAGTTTCCCCGAGACCACATCACATTGGGGTGTCTCTGTCACCCCGATGGCGCGGGTGATGACGTTCTTTCGCGGCCAGTTCTGCGCCTCCGCCTCGGAGATCGCCCCGGAATCGAGCAGCATCCGCAGTTCCGTGTGGTCGCGCGTCTGCTGCACCAGCTGGCCGTCGCGCAAGAGGTAGATGCGGCTGTCGCCCGACCAGATGCAGGCGTAATCCTCGCCATGGATCAGCAGCGCCACGAGGGTCGCGCCGATGGTTCCGCGTTGCAACTCCATCGCGTGTTCGAAGATGTCGGTGTTGGCGCGGTGGATGCGCTCCATGAACCGCGCCTGAAGGTCGTCGGGCGAGGCCGACATGCCGATGGAATTCAGCGCCTGCACGATGGTGTAGCTGGCATAATCCCCCGCCGCATGGCCACCCATGCCGTCCGACACCACCCAAAGCCCGCAGTCGGGGCGTGACAGGAAGTTGTCCTCGTTCACCGTTCGCTTGCAGCCCACGTCGGTGGCCTGTCCGGTCTCGAAGGTGAAGAACTCGTTGTAATCCATCGGGGTCCCTTCAGCCTATGGCTCTTCGGCCAGTGCCGCTGTTTCGATGCGGGGCTGTCCGGCCAGCAGCCAGCCCAGGGCGCCGGCGTCGGGCAGCCCGTGGCAACCCAGCCAGACCGGCAGGTGTGTGTCGTCGCCCGGTGCCCACCAGTACGACCGCTTTTGCGCGGCGCGGCTCAGGTCGGCGTTGGCGGCGGCGCGCAACAGCGCGTCGAGGTCGCCCTCGGGGTGATGTGCCCAGATGGTTGGGCCAAGGGCGCGCTCGGCCTCGCCCTCGGCGGGCAGGTCCAGCGTCAGCCCCTCCAGCAGGCTCGCACCCCCCTTCCCCGGCTGCATGGCGTCCAGATGCGCCTCCAGTGCCTCCCACGGGGTCTGGTCGGTCGCGCCGCCGTCGCCCGGCACGAGCAGGGATACGTTTTCGGCAGCGAGGATCAGCGGGTAGACCCGCCCCACCTTGTCGCGCGAAGGCCGCAGCACGCCCGCCACGGGCACGCCCAGCACGTCGCGTCCCAGCCAGAACCGCAGGCCCTGCGCCTCGGCCCACCATGCCTTCCAGTCCATGTGCGCCTCGTCCTGCACGCGCGCCAGCGTTCGGTCGAGCCAGGCCATCAGCGCGTCATGGGTGTCCTTGGACAGCCCCGCCTGCACGAAATCCCCGAACCCGGGGTGTTTGCCCATCACTCCGATCTGCGCACCCACCCGGCCTACTCCAGCGAGGTCGGGCAGGTGAAGTCCCGAAGCTCGCGCATCAGGAACGGCACGGTCGAGCTGTCGAACTCGATGCGGTAGGTGATCGACTGGCCCTTGATGGTGTAGCGCACGGTGACGACGTTGCCCTGCACCTTGGGCGACCCGTCCGCCAGCCATTTGGCGATGTCCCACCGCCCCTGGCTGAAATCGAACGACGCCTGATTGCCAAGCCGCGTCGGGATCAGCTCGATCGCCACGCCTGCGGTCTCGCCCGGCCATGTGAACCCGGCGGGCGTGGAATCCGGCTGCGTCGGGATCGACTTGCCGTGGATGGTCAGCGTCGCCAGTCCCACGCCCGGCGAAGAGGTCACATGCTTGATCGACATGTTGACCTCGGGCGTGTTCGAGCCGGAGGCAAAGAACGCCCGCTGGATTTTCTGTGCGCGGTCGAACTGCGCCAGCGCGGACGCCGACAGGCGCTGCCCGACAGCGGTCCCGGGATCGGCGCGCAAGCCGTCCGACTGGCGGATCACGTAAGGCGCGAGGTGCTGCGAATAGAACTGGTCCATCTTGCCGCCGGGGCCAAAGAACTGCCCGAAGATCGACGGCGACAGGTGCCGCGCCGAGCCGCCCGAGAAGGGGTAGAAGGGCGCGATCTCGTTCTTGCAGAACTGCGTCACCTCGTCGTTCAGCGCGCGGTTCAGGTCCGCCAGCGTCGCGTTCTCGGCCGCCGTGCGGAACTCCGTCTCCACCGCGCTGTTCATCGTGGCGATGGCGGCGGGCGCACCGGCGTTGGTGCGCGTCAGCGCCGTCAGCGCCTGGCTCAGCATCTGGTCGTCCGCAGGCGTCGGCGCGAAGACAGCGTTCGAGCGGTTCTCCTGCACGCTTGCATAAGCCTTCAGCATGAAGTCGATGGGACGGTTGCCGAAATCGCCCTTCACCAGCGACTGCCAGTCCTTGAAATCGTCCGAAATCCGCTGCACCCGGCGACGGTCGATGTCCTCGGCCAGCCCGCCCGACCCGGCGCGGGTCTGGATCTTGGCCCGGTTGCCGAGGTTCTCGAGGATCACGCGGCTGAAAACGCCCGAGCGCGAATAGATGCGGTCATAGGCCGCCGACCCCAGTGCGCCACCCAGCTCGCCGCCGCCCCCGGCAAGGATCGCCGCAGCGTCGGTCTCGGATATTCCACCGATCTGGTCATACAGGCGCATGAGGTTGGTTTCCTCGGTCACGGCCTCCGCCAGTTCGAGGATGGGCGAATTGGTCGGCGAAGCCGCGTAGCTGAGCAGGGTAAAGTTCGGCGCATCGGCGGACATCTTGGCGATGGTCAGCTTCTCGAACATCGCATTCCAGGCAAGCGTGAACTCGCGGCGGTACTTGGAGAACAGCTCGTTTTCGAGGTTCGCAAGCTGCGTGTCGAAGTTCACCCGGTCGCCGGTTTCGCCCAGCACCCATTGTTCCTCGGCCAGACGTTCCTTGGCCTGCACCATCTCGTCGACGAAATAGCCCCAGTAGCCTTCGAACGTGTACAGCCCCGGCACCCCAAGCTGGTCCAGCGGCGAGCCGTCCGTGGTGCGGAAGACCTCTCCGACATTGCCCGAGACCCGTTCCACGAGGTTGAAATCCGGCACGCCCGAAACGATAGCCCCTTCCTTGATCGCTGCGTAGGCCTGTTCGGCCAGCGGCAGGTTCACGATGCTCTCGCGGGCGCGGGTCTTGATGGACTCGTCGGTCTTGACCATCGTGTCCTGATTGCGGTCGAGGTCCAGCATGGCGTCGAGGTGGTCGAACAGGTGCTGGCGCTCGTCAAACCGCGTGGCCCCCGGCAGCATCACGGTCCAGACGTCCTGGAAATAGTTGCGGATCGCCTCGTCGCCCTCGCCCTTGGCCTCGGGGTCCTTGGCCAGCAGCATGTAGATCTTCAGCGCGCGATAGGTGCCTTCGGTGTCGCCGTCGATAATCATCTGGGGAATGGTGTTTTCCAGATCCAGCATCATGCGCGGACGCAGCATGCGTTCCAGACCGTCGGAATAGGCGGCGCGGGCCGACAACTCGATCTCGCGCGAGCGGTTGAGGCCGAAGCCCTCCCAGAAGGTCGCATTATGCGGGTTGCCATAACCCGCAGGCATGTTCCTGAGCGCATCCAGATGCGGGATCACCGGCGTCGGGTCCGGGTCGTCCACCACCGCGCGGTCCAACTCGTTGCGCGCGGAATCGAGGTAGACGGCGGCATGCGCCTCCGCATCGCGGACAAGGTTCGCGTTCTGCCAGAAGCTGTAGCCAAACGCCCCCATGGCCGCCGCCGTCGCCAGCCCGATCACGGAAAACGCCAGCGTGCGCAGGATCGCCACCCGACGCACCGCGCGGCGGTCGAAGTTCACCCAGTCGCGTTCTTCAAAGATCACCTTGGACAGCACGTCATGCAGGAAGTAGCTCTTGCCCTTCCCCGACATGAAGGCCGGCTGGAACCCGTCGCCGTGGTCCTGCGCCATCGCGCCCAGCACCTGGTCGATGGGCGTGCCCTCCTGCGTGCCGGAGGTGAAATAGAACCCCCGCAGGATCGCGTTGGTGTCATAGCGCGTCGGTTCGAACACGCGGCGGAGGAACTCCGTCACGTTGTCCTTCAGCATGGCCATCTGGCCGGGCAGGCCGAAAATGGCGATGCGAGAGGTATCGTCCGGCTCCTCGACCATGCGGTCGACCACCTCGTCGGACAGGCGCGTCAGCAGGGCGTCGAATTCCTCGGCCACCTGCGCGTGCGTCGCCTCGCGGCGGTCGCGGGTCTGGAAGGTCGTGCCCCAGGCCATCTTGCGCCGGGACTGGCTGAACGAATTGAAATACTCGCGGAAGCCGCTGATGAGGTCGGCCTTGGTGAACAGCACGTAGACCGGGAAGTCGATGCGCAGCGTCTGGTGGATTTCGCCCAGACGTTCGCGCACGATGGCGGCGTGGCTGGCCAGCGTCTCGGGCGTGCCGGTCAGCAGGTCTTCGATGGAAAAGGCCAGCACCACGCCGTTGATCGGCTGGTCGGGGCGGCCTTTCTTCAGCAGGTCGAGGAAGGCAGTCCAGGACGCCTTGTCCGCCTCGGCGTCGCTTTCCTGCATGGTATAGCGCCCGGCAGTGTCGATCAGCACCGCGTCCTCGGCGAACCACCAGTCGACGTTCTTCGTACCGCCAAAGCCCTGCGCGTTGTCCGCCAGCACGTCCTGACCGGGGAACTCGATCCCGGAATATTTCAGCGCCGTGGTCTTGCCCGCGCCGGGGGGGCCGATGATGACGTACCACGGCAGGTCGTAGAGGTAGTTCTTGCCGCCGGACGCCTTCAGCTTGGCCAGCGCCTCGGAGAAACGGGTGTTCAGCACCTCGCCGTCGCCCACGGGGGCCTGAACCAGACTGTCCTCGAGGTCCTTCGCCTTGCGGCGGCGGCGGGCGAATTTCCAGCCGTAGTACCCGAGGATCGGCGAGATGATGAGGAAGATGATCCCCAGCCGCACCCAGAGTTTCGAGAAGAACTCCGACCCGGTCATCGGCAGGCCAAAGAAGATCGCGAGGAAGACGCAAAGCACGCCCACCACGATCCAGAACTTCAGGAAGGCGCGCGAGGTCAGCACCCTTCCGATGGTGTGAAACATGCCAAAGACGAAACGTTCCATGTCTTACTCCACCTCGCGCCGGATCATGATCTCGACGCGGCGGTTGCGCGCGCGGCCTTCCTTGGTCGCGTTGTCCGCGATGGGTTCGACCGGGCCGAGGCCTTCGATCTGCACGCGCTCCTTGTCGGTCAGGTTGGCGGTCACGAGGTCCGCCACGGTCTTGGCGCGGGCCTCGGACAGGGATTCGTTGGTCTTGAACTGACCACGGCCAGAGGGCGGGATGCTGTCCGTATGACCCACGATCCGGATCGGACCGGATTGCGTTTCCAGCACTGCGCCGATGGCCGAGGCCAGCGCGCTGAGGTCGTTGGTCAGGTCGGCCTTGCCGCTGGCGAACCGCAGCGCCTCGCCCAGACGGATCAGCACCCAGTCGCCTTTCAGCTCGATCTCGACTTCCTGCCCGCTGAGCGCCGCCTTGATCTCGTCCAGCCGCTCGACCTTGGGCGGTTCGGGCTGGCGTTCCACCGGCGCGCTGCGCTCGATGGCGACGGGCGGCAGGTTGAAGTGCATCATCGCGATGCCGTTCTGGGTGAACCCTGCCTGCCGCGACAGCAGCGTGGCCAGCGTGGCGAACAGCGCCACCACCATCATGCCGCCGATGGCCGCAGCGACCCAGACCGGCACGCCACCGCGACGGCGCTTGCCGTTCACGATCACCGGCGCCCATTTCACGCTGATGTCGTCGTCGGGGCGCTTCACCACTTTGCGCAGCGTCTCGTAGATCGCCTTGCGGATGCGGGCCAGTTCGTTCGGCCCGTTCGGCATGGCGCGATACTGGCCCTCGAAGCCAAGGCTCAGGCAGACAAGGAACAGGTCGAGCAGGTTGAACTTCTGCCCCGGCGATTTCATCGCCTTGTCCATGCGCTGAAAGAAGCCCACGCCGGCGTTGCGTTCGCCAAAGAACCGCGCGCCCATGGAATATTCCAGCCACATGCCCCGGTCGGCGCCGGGCAGGTTCTGGACGATGTCGTCGGCGGTGGCGGACAGCGCGTATTTCGCGTCGGTGACGTCCTCGGCGGGAACGCCTGCTTCGAGTGCGTTCGATTCAAACGCGTCGATCTCGCGCGCGACGTGGTCCAGCAGCGGCGCGGATTGCATTTCCACCATGCCGGTGCGCAAGCGGCCCAGCAGGATCAACAGGTTCGCGGCAGCGGCCACCAGCGGGTTGTTCGGCCCCCCTGCCCCAAGGCCGGTGGCGCGCAGCGCATCCTCCAGCGCGATCTTCTGGCGCATCGAGGGCGCGGCCTGCGTCTGGCGCTGGCGCACCTCGGGGAACAGCTCCGCGCCGGAGGGGCGGCCCGTCTCGGCCTCGTACAAACGCCCCGAATAGTGGTTGCTGCCCGGGTTCCCCATGGGGCGCGGCTGCGGCTGGCTGGGGGCTTGCGGCGCGGCCCGCGTGGGCTGCGGCGCGATCGGCATCGGCGAGGGTCGCGGCGGGGCCGGCTGCGGCGGCGGCGCGGGCTGCTGGTAGGACTGCTGAGGCGTGGGCTGCGGTGTGATCTTGCCGCCAAGCCACGTGTCGTCGCCGTCGCCCCAGCTGGCCTGAGGCGGTTTCTGGATCGAAGAGGGCGGCGGTGTCTGCGGAAAGGCCGACGGACGGGGCTGTCCCTGCGGTGCCACGCGCGGCGGCTGCCCCTGCGGCGCGATGGGCGTGCCGAACACGGTGCGGTCCGGGTCGTTGGGGTTCACATCGGTGGCGCGCGGCGGCGGCGGCGCGGCGGGGCGCGGCGGCTGCCCTCCTGTCCCGGGGCGCGGTGCCTGCGGGATCGGCTGTCCGAAGACCGTCTTGTCGTCGTCGTCGCTTGCCATCACCCTTGCTCCGGAATGGCCCAAAGCTCCAGCTTCAGGTCTGGCCAGTTACCGGCGAAATGCATCCCGATGGCCGGAGCCTGCGAGAATTCGCGCCAGAGGTCGGTCGACTTGTCGAGTAGGAAATACACGTTCGAGGCGATCACGCGGATCTGCCGCGGCGGGTTCGGCATATGGACAAGGCCGATGCCCGGCAGGTTCGCGTTGATGATCTGGCGCATGGCGGTCGAGGGACCGACCTTGCACAGCTGCGGGAACTGCTGCTGCACCTGTGTCAGCGGCAGACCGCTGCTGACCTCCACGACAAAGGCCGCATTCGCGAACAGGTGGCGGTCGTTGACCTTCGCCAGGTAGGAATTCGCGCGGACCTCCTCCAGCGGCAGGCGCACGGCGCGGCCCACTTCCTGCGCCAGCAGGCTCTGGATGTCGTAGACAATGGGCGTGAACGACTCCTTCGGGCTGTCGTGGCGATAGCCGCCGTAGTCCTTCGCCTTGCGGTCCGCCTGATCGAAGGTCGTCAGCTCGCCCGCCAGCGACACCAGCTTTTCATACAGCCGCTCCGGGTGCACCGCCCCCTGCCCGCGCAGGTGGCGCAGGATCGGCAGTTCGCGGTTGATGACCATCAGCATCAGGTAATCCGTGGCCTGCATCCCCCCGCCGGACGAAGGGTCGGAGGCGTAGCGCGCCAGCATGGACAGCTTCGCCTCCATCCAGCCGATGACGCGGGAGAGATAGCCCTCGTAAGCCGGGTGGACGGCAAGGATCATCCCCGTCGGGGGCACGGTGTCATCCAGCGTCACCACTCCGTCGCGCATGTCGGCGATCCGCCCGAGGTAGACGTTCTGATGCCCGGGCTTGGGCGTGTTGCGCAGCGACAGCTCCAATCGCGGCGTCGCGATCTCGATCACCTGCTCGGACCGGGCAGAGGACGCATTGTCCACCACTGTCTCGCTGCCCAGCAGGTAGCGCGTCGCGGTGTCGGCGCTGGCGGCGGCCACGTCCTGCGCGTTGACTTCGATGTCGGGAAGGGTCAGCCAGATGCCGAGGCCGGATGCCTCTTCTTCGGGCACGGCGACGGGGGTCGGCAGGGGTGTTGCGTTCGGCGCGTCGAAGGGCAGACCGTCCGGCATGATCCCCACGACCGAGCGCAGACCGATGCGGCCCTGCTGCGCGAGATCGCGGTCAAAGGTCAGGTTGGCGATTCCCCAAGGGTATGGCGTGATCTGTGCGGTCCGGACGCGGAGAAGGTGCTCCATGTACCGGTCGGCCTGTTGCAGATGATGCGGCTGGAGGAACAGACCCTCTTTCCAGGCAACTTTGCTGTACCACGACATGACGTGAAATAGGCCCCTGTCTTAATCGACGGCCCTGTAAACCGGGCCTTGTTCAACAATTCGCGGCACCACGTCGCCGCAGCACCGCACCTGAAATGGATTTTGAAACGGGACCGGGGCGCGGTCAAGCGCCCCGGCCTGTCAAGTCATTAGAACTGCAACCTGACCTGTGCGGTCAAGCCCCAGCTGTCGAGTTGATCCGAGAAGCGGGTGTCCGCCCGGATCGAGGCATCCATCTGCCGCGCCGGAAGCGCGCCCTGGCCCGACATGATCTTGGTGTAGTTCACGCCGAAGCTGAGCTCGCCGAAGCCGTCGAGGTTCTCGGAGACCAGCGACTGCTGCGCGCCGGTCGAGGTCACGGTGAAAGTGCTCTTCAGATCGTCGCCGAAGTCCTTGAAGTAGGTGCCGGTGGCGAAATAGGTGAGCGCCGCGTCGCCGCTGGGCTGGACCTTGGTCTGTGCGATGGTTGCACCGAGGTAGCCGATCTTCTGCGTGATGTCCCCGATCTGCAGCACCGCGTCATCCGCCGTGGTGGTGGGATCGTTCTCGATCGAGATGGAGTCGGTCGTGATCTTGGACAACGAGAAGCCGAGGGTCGGCACCAGGCGGATGTTCTTTTCCTGGTTCAGGGTGTGCGAGTAGCTGAGCGACCCCGAGACGGTGCGGCCACGGCTGTCGAACTTCTGGCTGCTCAGACCCAGACCGCCCAGACCGAACGTGTTGGTTTCGCTCAGTTTGTAGGTGGTCTTGTCGGTCCGCAGGTTGATGTCGCCGAACCAGTTGCCCTTGGCCGCGCTCAGGTAGACGCCGCCGAAGAGCTGGTCGAAGTCCGACTTGATCGTGGTCGAGGTGGAGCCGAGGCTGACCGGGAGGGTGGTCTTGCCCATGTTGGTGCCGAGCATCGCACCGTAGGCCAGATCCCAGCCGTTGTAGTAGCCACCCGAGCAGGAGTTATCGATCCCCATCTGGACGCCGCCGTAGCTGAGGTCGATGTCGTTGGTCGCCGAGATCCCGGTGTTGACCGAGGTCGTGCCGAGGCTGGCCTTTGCCTTGCCGCCGGTGACGCGGCCCCAGGTGCCGACGGCACAGGGATCGTCGCCGGGGCTGACAAGCGGCGTGACCAGAGCGGACGACGGCCGGTTGACCACGGTGGAAATCAGGCTTTGCGTCGCCGCCACGCCCGAGACCACACCACCGAAGGCCAGGTTCGGGGTTGCGGTCAGCTGCACCTGTGTGCCGGTGTTCTGCAGGCTGTAGGTGTAGGACCCGCCGACCGGCAGACCTGTGAGCGTGGCGCTCAGGCCCGCGGTCGTGCCGCCGGTGGATTCCACCAGCGTGACCGGCGCCGCGATGTTGGCGTAGGTGGCGCTGACGTTTTGCAGTTGCAGGTTTGGCGTACCACTGACGTTGCCGGTTGCGACGACACGGTCAGCCGTGTCTGCAGCCACCGCACCCACCGTCGAGCCGCTGACGTTCACGTCCATCTGGATCGTGCCGTTCAGCACCGCATCGCCGTTGATCATGATGCGGTCGCTGGTGTCCGGCGTGGTGGCGTCGATCATGGAGATGACGCTGCCGGCGTCGGCGGTAAAGGTCTTGCCCGCGCCGGACAGGGTCACGTTCAGCGTCTGCTGGATGTCGCTGCGCATCAGGATGCTGCCGGTGGATTCCAGGACAATGTTGCCGGTGGCCTCTACCAGGTTCGCCGTCGCGCCGAGGACATTCTCGATGCCGCCGTTCAGGTGCGTGTTGCCGGTGCCATAGAGGGTGGCGCCGTCATAGAGGTTGACGGTGGCTCCGCTGCCGAAGTCCATCGTCACCGCCTGAAGGGTCATGCCCGCCAGAACGTCCAGCGTGCCGGCATTGACGGAGAAGATCCCGACGCCGGTGCTGGGCCCGGTGTCGAACAGAGCTGTGTTGCCGTCGATGGTCGTCTGGCCACCGTTCTGCGTGTAGTTGCCGGTGAAGCTGGCCGACGCGAGAGTCGCCGTGCCGGTGTTGGTGATCGTCTGGCCACCCAGCACGTTGGCATTGAGGTCCAGCGTCCCGGCGTTCGACGAGGCAGCCCCCAGCGTCATCGGAGCGTTCACGATGAACGTGCCCGCCGTGTTGAGGAAGCCCGCGCTCAGCGTGGTTGCCCCGGTGAAGGTCAACACGCCCGCCGGATCGTTCTGGGACACGAGGTTCGTGAACGTCCCGCCGGTGATCGTGTTGTTGATCCCGGTCAGGTTCACCTGGCCGACGATGGTGCCGTCGTTGTCGATGGTCACGTTGCTGGCGGCGTTGATCGCGGTGGACGCAGTCAGGGTCTCGCCTGCAGCGACGGTCAGCGTGCCGTCGTTCAGGGTGACAAGGCCCGTGATGGTGGTCGCGGACAGGACCGAAGTCTCGCCGCCATCCTGCGTCAGGGTGCCGGTGATCGTCGTGCTGCCCAGACCGTCACCCAGCAGCACCGTGCCATTGGTGTTGGTGATGTTGCCGGTCAGGCTGCCGTTCACATCCAGCACCGCATCAGTGGCGGTTGTGGTGGCTGCGCCGACGGTCACGCCGCTCGACGCGGTCAGGGTCGCGCCATCGTCGATGGTCAGGGTCGTGGTCGGAGCAGTACCATCCACGCTGACCGCGCCACCGATGGTGGAGTCGCCGTCCACCGTCAGCGTACCCGCGTTCAGGTCCACGGCCCCGGTGATGGTGCCGAACAGGGTCGACGCGGCGGCCACGCCGTTCAGCGTCACCGTGCCCACATCCAGCGTGGCCAGCGCCACCGAACTGTCAAGGTCGAAACGCGCTTCGCTGAAGGTCAGCGCCGAGGCGGTGAAGGTGGCCGTGCCGCTGGCATCGCCTGCCACGGTGAGCGCGATCAGGCTGCCGGTGAGGCTGTCCGTCAGCGTGCCCGTGCCGAGGTTGAGATCACCCCCGGAGAGGGTGATGCCCGTGCCCATCCCGCTTGCCACGATGGAGGTATTCGCGGTCGTGACCGACCCGTCGTTGACCGTGAGGGGCCCGCCGTTTGTGATCGTGCCTGTGCCAGAGGACAGGGTGCCACCGTCGTTGAAGGTGATGGAGCCTGCGCCGGACACGTTGTCGAAGGCACCGACCGAGGTCATGGTGCCATTGGTGCCGAAAGTGACCGCGCCGCTGTTGGTCAGCGCCGCCGCCGAGGACAGCGTGCCGTCCGTGCCGAAGCTCAGCGTCGTATCGTTGCTCAGATCACCCGTGTCGGACGAAATCGTCACGCCATTGCCCAGCGTCGCCGCCGCCAGTGCGCCGATGCTGACCGTGCCGCCGTTGACGGTCACGTTGTCTGCAACGTCAAGCGAGGTGCCCGCCGCCAGCGTCAGGGCGTTGGTCACATCCACGTTGGCATCCGCGTTCAGCAAACCGGTCGAAATCGTCGCCGTGTCGCCAAAGATCACGCCGGTGCCGTCCACCAGAGTCTCGACCCCTGCCCCCTGCTGGGTGAAGGCGCCGTTGACGTTGCCCTCCAGCGAGATCTGGACGGTCGACTGGTTGTCCAGCGTGCCCGTGATCGTGCCGCCGTTCAGGTCCAGATCCGCCGCTCCGGTCAGCGCCACGGAGGTGCCGGTCAGCGACGCCCCCGAGCCGACCGAGATCATTCCCGCGCTCGACGTCAGCGTGGTGAACCCGAGGTTCGTGCCCGCCGCCAGGGTGATCGCATCCGCCTCTGCCGAGGTGTTGTCGATCGCGCCAAGCCCGGTCAGCGCGCCGCCGTTGATGGCCAGCGATGCGCCCGCGTTGTTGTTCAGCGCGGCACCGTTCGAGGTCACTGTGCCCGTGGTCACGATGATGTCGAGGCTGTTCGCAATCGTCGTGGCATTCAGGGCACCACCGTCCG